>NZ_JBJURM010000023.1:0-109233 GCF_046097995.1 Rhodococcus sp. 5A-K4 | reverse complement strand
TCGGCGATGCGCCGCAAGAGAAATATCCTCGAACCGTCCCGAGGAGAGCACGCCCGCATTGTTGATCAGGATGTCCAGACGCCCGGACTCCCCGGCAAAATCGGCCAGACACTGCGCCCATCCCACCGGATCGGTGACGTCCAGGACACCCGTCACGACGCTGCCACCGAAACCGTCGATCTCGGCCTTCAACGAGGCAAGGCCGGCGTCGTCGATGTCGAACGCGCCGACGCGGTATCCGTTGCGCGCGAACAACAGCGACGTCTCCCGCCCGATTCCAGCCGCAGCACCGGTGATGAAGACGTTCGGTTCGCTCATCCGGTCAGGCTATCCTGGATGTGGAGGAAATCTGATGAATCACCGTCGCGTCGTACATACCGTGTGTTTCATCGCGGTGGGATATCTGATCGTGCTCGCGGTGTGGCTCGGATGGCTGGTCGAGCACACCCCACCTGGCACTCTGCCCTATCAGATCGGCGGGCTACTCGCCGCTTTCGGCTCGGCACTCGGATTCGGAATGGCCTGGGCCAATCGACCGACCCGCGCCGAGCGCAAGCTCGAAAAGCACGGCCTCGAAGGGTGGGCACGAATCGACAAGGTCACACCCCTGCGTCGAACCGTCGACGGCGAGTTGGCCAAGCTCGCACTCCGCCTCACGGTTCCAGGTTCCGATTCGTACTCGGGCCGGATCGAGTACGAGATCCGACCCGAGTTCAAAGACAAGATCACTCCCGGATCCACGGTCACCGTCATGGTGGACCCGAAGAACCGAGACCGAATCATGCTGTGCCCGTGAAAAACTAGACGCTCTTCTTGCGTCCCAGCGCCAACATGCCCTCCACCAGCATCAGTTGCGCTCCCGCGTACGACGCCAGGATCACACCCTCGGCAGCGGCACGGCCGGCGGTCCCGCGGATGAACAGTCGACGCACCACGATCAGCCCGTCGGACGCGGTGAAGAGCACTCCGCCCAATCCGAGCCAGGAGCGTCGATCCTTGTTCGGGACGACAACGTCGAGCACGGCCTTGGACTGCGGTGCCAGAGCGGGGTCCGCCGACAACGTCGAGGTGGTTCCCAACATCAATCCGTATCCGGTGAGCGGCGTCGACACGCTCGGTGCCTTGGCACGGAGCAGACCGGACGCCGTCGACCAACCGCTGATGCGGGGTTTGAGGGCAGCACGGGTCGGCCGTGCCCCGCGGCGCAGGAGAAGAGCCGAGTAACTGGCCTGCATCACCGCGAACGACGACGCGCCCTTGATCAGACGAGCATCGTTGTCCGGGTCGATCATGAACACGTCGCCGACGGTCGCGGCGGCGAGGCCGGCCAGAAGCAGTGCGGTATCGGCAGTTTCCGTCTCCGAACGCTTGCGCAGCACTCGGGCGGCCAAGGCAGGTGCAATCAGCGGCTTGGCGATCTGCTGAACCCGCTCGTTACCGACCACTGCCCCAACCACCGTCGCTGCCGTCGCCGCCGCAAAAACTGCGTGCTCGATGCCCCACTTGCCCGCCATCACAATCCTCCTGTTGGTTACACGTCCAACAGCGACCGTACTGGGTCACTCAGGCAGCATCGCCGGATTTGACGTCCGCGCCGTAGACATCGACGTATTCCTGCCCCGACTGGTCACAGAGCACTGCCATCAATTCATCCGTCGCCGCGCGCACGACGGCCTGGTAGCCACGAAGTTCGCGGTACCGAGAGAAGTCGATCGGCTCCCCTACCGTGATCCGGACCTTGCTGAAGCGCCACATCCGCGTACCCGGCGGGTTGACTGCGTCGCCGCCGTGCACGACGACGGGAATGACCGGCGCCCCGGTTTCCAAGGCGACACGAATCGCTCCGGTCTTTCCCTTGTACAGGCATCCGTCGGGCGATCGAGTTCCCTCGGGATAGATCCCCCAGACTCCGCCTTTGTCGAGAATTCCGATGGCCGTGTCCAATGCCGCACGGGAGGCATCGGCGCCGCTACGGTCGATCGGCACCTGACCCGCCCCACCGAAGAACCAGCGCTGCATCGCGCCCTTCACACCGGTCCCGGTGAAATATTCACTCTTCGCGACGAAGGTGATGCGTCGGCGCACCATGAGGACCAGGAAGAACGAGTCGACGACTGCCCGATGGTTTCCGGCGAGAATCACCGGCCCTTTCTTGGGGATGTGGTGCTGCCCCTCGATCGTCGGCCGCCCGAACAGCCAGAGGACCGGGCCGATCAGAACGTATTTGAACAGCCAATAGAGCACAGGGCATCACCTTTTCCGTCTAGTAGACAGTGTCTACGACGAGAATAGTAGACACTGTCTTCCATGACTGTCAGCAGCCTTCGCGAAACACTCGTCGCCACCGGCGTCGAGATTCTCGATGCCGACGGCGCCACAGAACTGACGCTACGGGAGATCGCGCGGCGCGCGGGCGTGTCGCACGGCGCCCCGCGGAGATACTTTCCGACCCACAACAGCCTGCTTGCCGCAATTGCCTCGCACGGCCTGCGCGATCTCACCGAAAGACTCCAGCCGGCACTCGTCGGCAAACAACCCGCTCGTAGCCGATTGATCTCGGCAGCAATCGAATACGTGTCATTCGCCCAGGAGCGGCCGGCGATGTTCGAGTTGATGTTTCGCCACGACCTCCTCGAGGGCACCGGCAGCAACCTCCGAGAGTCGTCACTCCCGCTCTTCGCCGCCCTGCAAGCCTTGACCGAAGAGGCCGACGCGTCCGATCCCACCAACTCTGCAGTGAACATCTGGACCGGAACCCACGGCATCGCAGTGCTGGCGGCAAATCGAAGCCTCGCGCTCGTTGCACCCGGCCTCGACATCGCGGCACTGGTCACCACGAGTGTGACGGACCACCTTTTACGGACTCGTTGATTTACATAGTTACCCTATGCAATAATATTTTTCGTGACAGATGAAGAGCAGCAACTGCACGAACTACTCGTCAACCTCGTGAGCAACACGCACCGCTTCGCGAAGCTGGCAGGTTCTTTCGCGTCCGATCAGTACCCACGCGCCTGGCTGCGCGCGCTCTCACTCCTCGAGGAATACGGCGAAATGCGGATCAGCGATTTCGCTCGACTCGACAGAAGCTCGCAGCCCTCTGCCACTGCCCTACTGCGCAAACTCGGCGAGAACGGTTACGTCGAACGCCGCGCCGACCCGGAGGACGCCCGCGCAGTGCGCGTCGCCATGACCGAGAAGGGTCGAAAGATCCTGAACGACGGCCGAAACGAGATCGCCGACGCTCTAGTCCCCCACTTCGTCGAACTCGGGCCCGAGCAGATCAAGAAACTGGCCGACGGATTGGCCGAATTGCGGTCCATCATCAAGACTTCCGACCCCAGCTGAAATACCCACCACTGAAAAAGGAGGTGGCCGTGAGCAACACGACCGCGACATCAACGCACCAGAACGAGGCTCCGCCGAGCCTCCTGAAACAACCGAAAGCGGTGTGGGCGGTAGCCTTTGCCAGCGTCATCGCCTTCATGGGCATCGGATTGGTCGATCCGATCCTCAAGCCGATCGGCGAACAACTCGACGCCACACCGTCGCAGGTTTCGCTCCTGTTCACCAGCTACATGCTCGTCACCGGCGTGGCCATGCTCATCACCGGTGTGGTGTCCAGCCGCATCGGCGCCAAGAAAACACTTCTTGTAGGCCTTGCCATCATCATCGTGTTCGCCTCTCTGGCAGGCGCTTCCAGCACCATCGGCCAGATCGTCGGATTCCGTGCCGGCTGGGGACTGGGCAATGCACTCTTCATCGCAACGGCATTGGCGGCCATCGTCGGCGCGGCCAGCGGCGGCGTCGCACGGGCGATCATCCTCTACGAGGCTGCACTGGGCATCGGTATCGCGGTCGGACCGCTGGTCGGCGGCGTTCTCGGTGACATCAGCTGGCGCGCACCGTTCTTCGGCGTCGCAGCCCTGATGGCGGTTGCTTTCATTCTCATCGTCGTGATGCTTCCGAGCGCACCCAAGCCCGAACACCACACGTCCATCGCTGCGCCCTTCCAGGCGCTGCGACACCGCGGGCTACTCACCGTTGCCATCACCGCGCTGCTCTACAACTACGGATTCTTCACGCTGCTCGCGTACACACCGTTCCCCCTCGACATGGGGGCGTACCCGATCGGATTCATCTTCTTCGGCTGGGGCCTGATGCTGGCGATCTCGTCGGTTTTCCTCGCCCCTCGCCTGCAACGACGCTTCGGCACACTACCGATGATGATGCTGGCGCTGACACTGTTCGCACTCGACCTCGGCATGATGGCGCTCTTCACCGAGAACAAGATCGTCTTGATCGTGGGTGTCGTCCTCGCCGGGTTGTTCCTCGGCGTGAACAACACACTCATCACCGAAACCGTCATGATCTCGGCTCCCGTGGAACGGTCGACCGCCTCGGCTGCCTACAGCTTCGTTCGATTCGTCGGCGGCGCCGCAGCTCCGTGGGTAGCCGGCAAGCTCGGCGAGTCCAACGTCCACATGCCGTTCTGGGTCGGCGCGGTGCTCACCCTCGCCGCTGTGTTCGTCCTGTCGAGCGGACGCAAGGTCCTCGCACACGTCGACGACCACGATCCCGCGCCGCACAGCGTCGACGAAGCACTCGCCGTCACCGTCGGCGACTGACCCCTGTGAGTGGTTGAGGAGTGCAGGGACTCCTTAACCACTCACAGGGTGTCAGCTCAGGTTCAGATCTTCCAGGCCCAGCAGCGATCGGTACTCGACGCCCTCGGCACCGATAATCGCGTCCGCACCCGTCGCGCGATCGACGACCGTAGCGACTCCGACCACAGTGGCCCCTGCCTCGCGCAGAGCCTTCACTGCTGTCAACGGAGAATTGCCCGTCGTGGTCGTGTCCTCGACAACCAGGACACGCTTGCCCACGATGTCCGGGCCCTCTATCTGACGCTGCATCCCATGAGCCTTCGCAGCCTTGCGAACGACAAACGCGTCGATCGGGCGTCCGGGAGCGTGCATCACCGCCATCGCAACCGGATCGGCGCCCATCGTCAAACCTCCGACGGCGTCGAAATCCCAGTCCGCGACCAGTTCACGCAGCAGCGAGCCGATCAGCGGCGCCGCCTTGTGGTGAAGTGTCGCGCGGCGAAGGTCGACGTAGTAGTCGGCTTCCTTGCCCGAAGACAGCGTCACCTTTCCGTGTACAACAGCCAATTCGCGCACCAGCGCAGCCAAATCCTCACGATCGCTCATGAGTGCTCAGCCTACCGACCACCGGCTTATGCTCGGCTTCTGCCTCTGGGCTACGTTCGGCTACTGCCTCTGGGCTACGTGCGCCCGCGGCCTCGTCCAACGATGTTGGTCAACCGGCGAACCAGCCCCTTGGGAACCAGACGCCCAGCCGTCGTGAGGACCTTGTACTGAATTCCCGGAATGCTGATGACCTTGTCGTCACCGAGATCCTTCATCGACGCCGCAACCACCTGGTCGACGCTCAACCACATCGGCTTGGGGATCGTGGACATCTCGATGCCCGCACGCTCGTGGAACTCGGTGCGGATGAAGCCCGGGCACAGCGCCTGAACGCGCACTCCCGTCCCGGCCAACCCGCCGGAAAGCCCTTCGGTGAACGAGATGACATAGGCCTTGCTTGCCGAATACGTCGAACCCCGTCCGGACAGCAGGCCCGCGACGCTCGCGACATTGACAATCGTTCCGTGCGCCGACGCGATCATGCTGGGCAGCGCCGCGCGGGTCAGCCGCATCACGGCGGTGACGTTGACGTCGAGTTGAGATTGAAGAAGCGCCGGATCTGCAGTCCAGAACTCGCCGGAGGTACCGAATCCGGCGTTGTTCACCAACACCTCGACGCCCTTCTCCAGACGAAGCGCGACGGTGTCGCGTCCAGCCCCCGATGCGAGATCGGCAACCAGAATCTCCGACTCGGTGCCGAACATCGTCTTCAACTCGGACGCGAGGTCGTGCAATCTGACCTCGTCACGTGCGACGAGAACCAGGTCGTATCCGAGGGAGGCGTATTTCTTGGCGAAACCGGCGCCGAGACCAGAGGTAGGTCCGGTCACCAGGGCAACGGGACGCACAGGGCGATCCGAGTGGGAAGTCGACATACCGGCCACGCTAGTGGTTATCGCGGCGGGACGGGAACCTTAAAGGTCAGTCGACCGGGCGAATTGTGCCCGAGCGCTGGGACGCCGGACGCTGAGCCGGCTTGTCAGCCGCCTCGGGCTTGCGCAGCGATTGATCCGGACGTGGCGCAGATTCCCGCGGTGCAGGCTCACGCGGTGCGGACTCACGCGGGGCAAATTCACGCGGCGGAGCTTCACGGGGCGGCTGCTCTTGACGCGAACGGGGCTGTTCTACCGGATCCGGAGTTGGGCGAGACTTCTCGGCGCCCGGCCGCGGGCGGCTCGGATCGTGATCGACCTCGAGTTCGTTGGGATCGGTGACGGGAGGCAGGACATGCAGAATGCCGGACAGGCGCGCAACCGACTCGATTGCAGCGTCCCAATCCCGGCCGTTACTGGTCACCGGAAGCGAACCGAGCGTCCACTGCCCTTCGCTCCACAGCATGCTGATCGACGGCGGAACCGATTCGGTGAACGCCACCATGCGCTGATCACAGACACGACGTGCGATCTCGAGATCGGTCGCGAAGACGACTCGTGAACCGATCGCACCCAGCAGGTTCAGGTCGCCGTCCTTGGGCGGAGCCGTCGATTTCAACCGAAGATCGATGTCGACGTCCGACCCGATCTCGCGGCGAACGGCGACGATGGTTGCGGTCTCTTCCAGGTCGAACAGCACGAACTGCTCTCCGCGACGACGGCCGCGGACGACGTCGGTGGCAGTGAGGTAGTCCTGCTTCGCCATGACCGCGCGATGCCATTCGCCTGCGAGCTGATCGTCAGTGGCCGTGTACGTGTATCCCTGCGCCTTGGCCCAGATCTGACGCACTCGCCCGGATTGATCTCGCCTCGTCCTGTCGACGTACAGGAGCGCACACGCGCCTGCGAGTGCAATTGCTGCCAGTCCGAACCACATTCCAGTCATCACCCTCCAGGGTAGCGACTCGCGGCCTCAACCTCCCGCGACACCCTGGTGGACTCGCCTGATGTGTCGTGAACGACTCAGTTGCCGAACTTCGGCAACGACGTACTCAGAATCGTGTTGGCGGTCATCGTGCCGTTCTCCACCGGAGTTCCGTCGACGACGATGTTGTCTCCCGGTTGCAGATCGGCGATCGTGGCGCGGTTGAGCGCGATGAGGGTGGTGTCGGCTGTGGTCAGAACCGTCACCTGCGATCCACCGATCGAATCGATGACCAACGTGCCGCCGTCGTTCGACTTGACGGTGCCGACGGCTCCCCCGGCGTCGCCGATGACTTCGCCGAGCCCGCCCGGGAGCTGGCTGAGCGGGGAATCCGTCGTCGGAGTCGGCGCCGTGGTGCTGGCCTTCGGCGGTGTGGTGGTCGGCGCCTGCGTCGTGGTGGTCGGCGGAACGAAAGCGGTCTGGGTTCCCTTGTCGTTCGAACCGAACGCCGAGAACGCGACGATCGCGATCACGGCGACCAGGATCCCGACCACGCCGGCAGCCACCCACGTCGCGAGCTTGCGCTTCTTGCCGCCGCCCGACGACCCGTCTTCGATGAACGGCTGTTCCGGCGGAACTCCCCCGCCACCACCGGCAACCGGATACTGCTGTGTGTTTCCGTACTGCTGTGTATTCCCGTACTGATCCGGGTTCCCGTACTGCTGGGCCGTGTACGGCGGATATGCCTGCGTCGCACCCGGCGGCGGGGCCTGCGGATCGAACTGCGGGTTGTAGGCGGGGAAGGCCTGCGTGGGATTCGGCTGCTGCCCCTGCTGCCCCTGCTGCCCCAAGTACTCCGTGTTCTGATCCGGGCCACCGTAGGGATACTGCTGTGCCCCCGGGAACTGCCCCGCCCCCGGCTGCTGACCGAAGTACTCCGTCGGCTGGTTCGGATTCTGGCCGGACACCGTCCCGTACTGCTCTGTCGGCTGGTCGGGTGTACGCCCCCACACCTCGGTGGCCTCGGGATCCTCACGGCGCGGCCCACCCGAGTTACGCGGATCGTTCTGATCGGTCATGCCTGGCTCACCTTCGGTTGGGACGAAAGAGCGTCGAAGTCGTTCGGAGAGGCGCGGGTGCAGACATCCCCAGTTCGAGCATCCAGCCATCCAGGGTAGAACAAAATGCGAATGCCCCGCCGATCCACTTGGATCGACGGGGCATTCCACTTACCGAATCAGGACAGAACCAACTGATCCGCGTCCTCACTGACACCGACGTGCACGGTGTCGCCGTCCTGGACCTTGCCGGCCAGGAGCAGCTTGGCGAGCTGGTCGCCGATCGACTGCTGAACGAGTCGACGCAGAGGCCGAGCGCCGTACAGCGGGTCGTAGCCGCGCACTGCGAGCCACATCCGGGCTGCACCGTTCACCTCGAGGGTGAGACGACGCGCAGCCAGACGCTTCTGCAACTGCTCGAGCTGGATGTCCACGATGTGTTCCAACTGCTCTTCGGAGAGCGAGTCGAAAACGACCACGTCGTCGAGACGATTGATGAACTCCGGCTTGAACGCGTGGCGTACCGCGTCCATGACCTGCTCCCGCGTGCCACCGGATCCCAGGTTGGAGGTCAGGATCAGGATGGTGTTGCGGAAGTCCACCGTGCGGCCTTGACCGTCGGTGAGTCGGCCTTCGTCGAGCACTGCAAGCAGGACGTCGAACACGTCCGGGTGTGCCTTCTCGACCTCGTCGAAGAGGACCACCGAGTACGGGCGTCGCCGAACTGCTTCGGTGAGCTGGCCGCCGGCTTCGTAACCGACGTATCCCGGAGGGGCACCGACGAGTCGGGCCACCGAGTGCTTCTCACCGTATTCGCTCATGTCGATGCGGATCATCGCGCGCTCGTCGTCGAAGAGGAAGTCCGCCAAGGCTTTGGCGAGCTCCGTCTTACCGACGCCGGTCGGGCCGAGGAACAGGAAGGAACCGGTGGGCCGATTGGGGTCGGCGACACCTGCTCGGGCGCGGCGAACCGCATCCGAGACGGCGACGACGGCGTCGGTCTGGCCGACGACGCGCTTGCCGAGTTCGGACTCCATGCGGAGCAGTTTCTCGGTCTCGCCTTCCATCATCCGGCCGGCCGGAATGCCGGTCCAGGCTGCGACCACGTCTGCGACGTCGTCCGGCCCGACCTCTTCCTTGAGCATCACGTCACCGTCGGAGGCGGCTCCGGAAGCGACTGCTGCCTCTTCCAGTTCCTTCTCCAGCGCCGGGATGCGGCCGTAGCGCAACTCGGCTGCCTTGCCCAGATCGCCGTCACGCTCAGCGCGTTCGGACTCTCCTCGCAGGGTTTCGAGCTGTTCCTTCAGCACGCGCACCGAGTCGATGGCCTGCTTTTCGTTCTGCCAGCGGGTGCTGAGCTGATTGAGCTTTTCGCGATCGTCTGCGAGTTCCTGACGCAGCTTCTCGAGCCGAGCCTTGGACGCGTCGTCTGTCTCCTTCTCGAGTGCCACTTCTTCGATTTCGAGTCGGCGAACAGTGCGTTCCACCTCGTCGATCTCGACGGGTCGCGAGTCGATCTCCATACGAAGTCGCGATGCGGCTTCGTCCACGAGGTCGATGGCCTTGTCCGGCAGGAACCGCGAGGTGATGTACCGGTCCGACAGCGCGGCAGCAGCCACCAACGCGGAGTCGGTGATGCGTACGCCGTGGTGCACCTCGTAGCGCTCCTTGAGACCTCGCAGGATGCCGATGGTGTCCTCGACCGAGGGCTCACCGACGAGCACCTGCTGGAAACGACGCTCGAGTGCTGCGTCCTTCTCGATGTACTTGCGGTACTCCTCGAGCGTGGTGGCACCGACCAGCCGCAGCTCACCGCGGGCGAGCATCGGCTTGATCATGTTGCCTGCGTCCATCGCGGATTCACCGGTGGCGCCGGCGCCGACGATGGTGTGCAACTCGTCGATGAAGGTGATGACCTGTCCGGCACTGTTCTTGATGTCGTCGAGAACTGCCTTGAGGCGTTCCTCGAATTCACCGCGGAACTTGGCACCGGCGACCATGGACCCGAGGTCCAGGGACACGACGGTCTTGCCTCGAAGCGATTCCGGGACGTCACCCGCGACGATGCGTTGGGCAAGGCCCTCCACGATCGCGGTCTTGCCGACGCCGGGCTCACCGATGAGTACCGGGTTGTTCTTGGTACGACGCGAGAGCACCTGCACGACACGGCGAATCTCGGTGTCGCGACCGATCACCGGGTCGAGCTTGCCGCTACGTGCAGCTTCGGTGAGGTCGGTGGAGTACTTTTCCAGCGCTTGGTAGGTGCCTTCGGGCTCCGGACTGGTGACGCGAGCGCTGCCGCGGACGGTGGTGAAGGCTTCTCGCAATGCGTCCTGGGTAGCGCCATGACGTACGAGCAACTGCGCGACGTCGGAGTCGCCGCCGGCCAGTCCGTAGAGGACGTGCTCGGTGGAGACGTACTCGTCGTCCATCTCGGTGGCGAGGTGCTGAGCAGCAGTGAGTGCCGCGAGTGCCTCACGCCCGAGTTGCGGGGTGGAGCTTGCGCCGGTTGTCTTGGGCAGGCGATCGACGATTGCCTGTGCTTCACGGTGTACGACCGTGGGGTCGACGCCTACAGCTTTGAGTAGTGGGGCAGCGATGCCGTCGGTCTGGTCGAGCAATGCGACCAGCAGATGGGCAGGCCGGATATCGGGATTACCCGCCGACGACGCCGACTGCAGTGCAGCCGTCATCGCAGCCTGGGTCTTGGTTGTTGGTGTGAACGAGTCCACTTGTCACCTTTCTGGCGAAGTCGAACGGGAAGAGCCGCGACCGGTTGGTATTGCGACTGTGTCAATATGCTCAACGCGGACAAACTTGAGTCTATTCCGCTCAAGTTTGTTTTCGCCAGGCCGAGTTGGTTTCGTAGGTCACATTTTCGGTCTTAGTAGGCAGGACCCCGCAATCGAAACGGAAGTCCAGAATCGTGAATAATGTCGATCACAACTTGAAGACGTGTGAGATCCCGATCGAGTATTCGAGTCGCGGACTCTGAATATTTCAACTCAGTTCGGCAGCCGACCGGACCGGTATCACGCGTGCGTACGACCATGCACTGTTTCAGACAGGGGCCGGTTGACCGACGGAACTAATCCGACCGAACGAGCAGCCGACCTTACGTGCCCGCACCAGACGTCCAGGCTGTTAGACATAACTGACGGTTACGAGATAGCTGAGTTTCACCTCAGCGCGGCAGCCCACCTCGAGCAAGGTGAGGTCCACCAGCAACGGGTCGGAGACGACGCTGATCCCCTCGACTTCAGCGACCAGATCAACGGCTATGCGGCCGTGAATACACCGCGCCAGCAGCCAACCAGAGGACAGACAACAACACGAAATAGGTCTATTCCAACCGAATATGCTTTGGCTAATGGTCTTTTCACAGATGAAAGAGGCCTGCATTCACATCGGGTGGTTCGCCAGGGCAACTCGTGTCATCGCCCACCCAGATCACTCGGCTTCTTCTGGGAGTTCTTCAATCTCCGCCAATTGGAACTGAGCCGAGTCCTCTCCGGCATCGTGACCGACGTCCCGAGGCACCGCCTTTCCCATGGCTTTCTCCACCATGTCGCACAGGCGCGATCGCCGCTCGACGAAGTAGGCGTCGAAGTCATTGGAGCGAAGATGGGCTGCGGGCACAAGGTGAGCCTCCACCAGTTCGTCGAGCTTCGCCGAACCGATCTGCGCCTTCTTCTCGATCTGAGCCAGGTAGGCGGAGGGCGCCGCTCCCCCGATCGTGCGATTGGTGACAGCCGAGATAGCGGTCTTATTTACCACGCTCTCGCGATGTTCGTCGTCGATCTTGTTGTCGTTGCACCACTTCTTCGGAAAAATATGATGAATGTCAACAGCGAGGCTGACGTACTGCACCTTGTCCAAGGCCTTGTCTTCCATCCAGTCTCGGGCTTCGTTACCAAGCAAAAGCGCATAAATGCCCTTGTATGCCGCAGCTTGGCGCGTGCGAAGTGAATGGAGTCGAGACTCGACAAATGTCGCGTCGTTCACGCTGTTCGGCGTTGCGGCGCTGTCCAGTCCGCGCGCCCAGGCCGGTACCTGTTCGAGGTCGCGGACGAACCGGGTCTCGATAGCCCCGCCGTAGAGTTCGCCGAGGATTCCACACCAGAACCACCGGACAAGCTTCTCGCGAGGGCCGAACAAGTCAGCGTCGCTGCCCATGACAACCCGAATCGCCGCAAGTGGAACGAGTTGCTTCGGGTAGGGAAGAAAACGGGTGTCGAAGATGTGGCGGTCGGCGAGAAAGTCCGATGCCCAAATGAACGCCTCACGTAGCGGCCCTACCCATTCCAGGTACTCATCCAACGTCAGCTTCAGCACGTCCTCGCGCTTGGCAGAGATTGCCGGAGGCCGTGTACTGGTGTCGGCAAGGTTCCGTTTCCGTGTTGCAAGTAGCGTGACGGCTTGAAGGAAGTCCGTGTTCTCCAAACCCGCGAGGACCGGATATGGCACGAACTTGGCCTTCGACTCCTTCCAATCGTCGTTCAGACGAAAGTCAGTCCCATGCTCGGCAAAGTACGCAGCGTCACCGGCAAACGTAGCGGTCAGCAGTTCGAAGACATTCAGGGGCAGACCACCCACATTGACCTTCTCGAAAACTGTCGCTACGGCCGATTTGCTGGTATCCTTTCCGAGCTCGATCGCAGGAATGTTGTAGGAACCAGCTGGTTTCAAGATATCTGCGTTGAACCTTTTCGCAAGTTCACGGTCATCAAGACCAAACAGCCACGACATTGCGTCTCCAAACAGGAGACGCACCGGAAACAGGCCGCCGGCCTGCTCTTTCTCAGGTGTGGAAACGTCGCGAACGATGTCTTTGCCGAAATTGGTCCGTTCGATGCCATCGCCAGGGACCGACAAGACCGCTTCATCGATGCGATCCTCGCCCTGCACGGCCAACTGCATGTCAATGTAATAGCGACGATTCATTAGCTTGCCGCGGCTGTCCATTGTGCGCACCACCCCATCCCCCGTAAGGGCCTGAGTGAGTGACGTCAATCGTTGTTGCCCATCGAGCAAAAGTAGATCAGCGGTGGTGCCGTCCGAAACGGACGTACCTTCGATCGGGCGCGGCTTGAAACGAATCTGATCGTTGCCGGTATTCAGCAGCATCACCACGCCAAGCGGGTGTCCACGCAAGATCGTCACGAGCAACTGACGGATCCGCTCGTCCTCCCACTTGTAGCCACGCTGGAAATCTGGGAGCTGAATCTTTCCGCTCGTGGTCCACTTCAGGTATTCGCTCAGCTCATACAGCGGTGTCTGAAATCCCATCGGCAAGTCTCCAACTCAGGCTAGGCGGCTATGTCATCGTCCCAGGGAGCGGGAGACAACCACCGAGAAGTTCAGGGAGGAGTATGTCATGACGCCTCCATTTGCTCGCCGATTCTTCGTCGACCAACGCTGCCTGCACGGCTGGTCGGTCAGAAACAGCAGCGTCGGATGCTCACCGAACACACTCGAAAAATAATGACTCAGGTCACATTTTCAGCCGTACTAGAATTGTGGCGAGAGTTGCAGCTGGTGCGAAAGGGGGATGGATTGGATCCGACAGTGATCGCCCGTCTGCAATCCAGCCTCGATTCTCTGACCGACGACGAAGAGAGCCGTGCGCACTTCTCGGCTGTGTTCTACACCGGCCTCTTTGCGGAACATCCTCTGTACCGCTCATTGTTCCCGGCCGGGATGGAATCGCAGGGGCACCGTTTCTTCAGAGCGATCGAGTTCGTCGTCAAGAACCTTCCCCAGCATCGTCGGATCCGGAAGTTCCTCACCCAACTCGGCCGCGATCATCGCCGCTACGGCGTCGAGCGTGAGCACTACGAGGCTGCCGGTGTTGCACTCGAGCGCGCAGTTCGGTCGATGTACGGAACCAGCGCGCACAGTCGCTACAAGTGGACGCAGGAACTGGAGGACGCCTGGTCTCAGTTCACCGACCTCGTCGTGAGCACGATGGCCGACGGCGCCGAGTCCGATACGACCCCGGCACTCTGGGGCGCAACCGTGGTCAGCCACGAACGAGTCCTCGACGATCTGGCGATAGTGCGCCTCGAAGCCGACCCACCCATTCCGTACGGGGCGGGACAGTACGTCGGCGTTCAGATTCCGCAGCGTCCGAAAATGTGGCGGTACTACTCACCGGCGATTCCGACCAACCCTTTCGGTCAGCTCGAGTTCCACATCCGCAAGGTGTCGGGAGGATGGGTCAGCCCCGCGATCGTCAGCGAGACCAACGTCGGTGACCGCTGGGTCATGTCCACTCCCCTCGGCGGTCTCGAGGTCGATTTCACCAGCGACCGTGACGTTCTCATGATCGGATCCGGCACCGGCATCGCCCCACTGCGGGCACAGGTGATGGAAATGTCCCAACGCGCGCACAATCCGCGCGTGCACCTGTTCGTCGGCGGCCGGTATCCGTGCGACCTCTACGACCTCGAAACGCTCTGGCACATCTCGCTCAGTAATCCGTGGTTGACCGTCGTACCGGTTTCCGAAGAACCCGAAAACCCTTGGTGGCACAACGGACCGGTGCTGGAGCCACCCTTCGGAATGCACAGCCGACTGATCGGACCGATCGGAAAAGTGGTCTCGCAGTTCGGCTCGTGGGCCGACCGTCAGGTGCAGATCTCGGGGTCACCGTCGATGATCAAGACCACCGTCTACGCCTTGCGGGCCGGCGGAACTCCACTCGACCAGATCCGGCACGACCCGCTCTACTGACTACAGGAGAACTTTCATGGCCCAGCGAATGACTACAGGAGAACTTTCATGGCCCAGCGAACCTGGTCGAGCACAGTCGTCGAACATCACCGTCTCCGTGAGGATCTGGCGGTTGTCCGCTTGGTCGGCGATGTCGTCCCCTTCCGCCCCGGCCAGTACGTCGATGTCAGCGTCCCGCAGAATTCGCGGTTGCTCCGCCGACTCTCCCCCGCCCTGCCTCCCTCACACGACGGGAAGTTGGAGTTTCACGTCAAGACGGTTCCCGGCGGTTGGGTCAGCGGTTCGATAGTCAAGGACACCCAGCCTGGTGACGTCTGGCAGATCCTCGACCCGCGCGGCAACCTGTCCGTCGACGAGAACGGCCCCACCGTCATCATGGTCGCGGGCGGAACCGGCTTGGCCCCACTCCGGTCGATCATTCTCGATCTGGCTCAGACCCCGAACCCGCCGCAGGTGTACCTCTTCTTCGGTGGCCGAACGCTTCGCGATCTCTATGCGGCGGACATGTTGTGGCTACTCGCCGATCAGTTTCCGTGGTTGCAGCCCATTCCCGTCGTCGAAGATCTCTCCGACGGCGGCCCGCCCGACGGATGGTTCGACCGTTTGAACGTCGACATCGGATTCGGCGACGACCATCTCATCGAAGGCACGCTCGCCGACGTCGTCGCGTCGTACGGTGCGTTCACCGAACATCAGGTCTTGGTGTGCGGATCAGCGGCCATGGTTCGATCGACGCGTGATCGATTGATCGAGGCCGGAACGCCGGCCGAGGTCATTCAGTTCGATCCGTACTGACGGTCAGTACGTCGGATCATTGCGAACGGTGTCGACGTCGATGCCCACCGCGCGAAGCCTGAATTTGGTGCTGTTGACCATGGATTCACTGCCGACGACCTGGATGTCGTAGCCCGCCCAGTCCCCGAACGAGGTCACGACCTTACCGACCTTGCCGACGATGCGCCTTGCCATGCCGATCGGCGGCAGCGGTTCCGGTTCGTTGTGCCACCACGGATTCTCGTCTTCTTCCGAGACCGGGATGATCGTGAGCCACGGGTGCTTCTCGGCCAGCTTCCACAGATGAGGAAGGTCGTAGAGATCGCACGGATGCTGTCCGGAGTAGAACAGTTGGACCTTGCGAGTGTTGCCGCGTCGGATCAGTTCGAGGATCTGAGCGCGAAGAGGCGCGACACCTGTTCCCGACGCGATCATCAAAAGGTCCTTGGAGTTCTCCGGAATCCCCAGGGCGCCGATGGGCGAACCGACCACCCAGGTGTCACCGACAGCGGTTTGGTTCACCATGACCGGGCTGACCCACCCGCCGGTGACCTGACGAACGTGGAACTCGAGGACTCCAGTCCCGTCGTACGGCGTGGCCGGTGAGAGGTAGCGCCACATCCGCGGCCTCGCGGCGACCTGCACGCTGACGTACTGACCGGCGCGGTATTGCATAGTCTGGTCGAGTTGCAGCCTGACGACGGCGACGCCCTTGATGACCGGGCGGCATTCGATGACGGTGGCACTCCAGGCGGGCGGGCCGTCCTCCGCGTTGGCGGCGTCCATCATCGCTGCCGAGATGATCGCGAGCGCGTTGCGCCATGCGCTGTCGACCTCGTCTGTCCACATTTCGGCGCCACCGAAAGTCTCGAGTGCTTCGATCAGGGCATTGCCGACTGCCGTGTAATGCTCGTCGGTGACGCCGTACTTGCGGTGATCGCGGCCGAGCTGCGCGAGGTACTCGAGTATCGCGTCGGACTCGTCGAGGCGTTCGACGACGTGAGCGATAGCGCCGACAAGCCGGTCCCGCTGCACATCCATCGCCGCCGGAAAGAACTCCCGGGTTTCGGGCGATCGAGCGAACAGGATCGAATAGAAGGTACGGGCGAGCCGTTCCGGACCATCTTCTACCGCAGCGACGGATTTGAAGCTCGACCGGACCAGAGAGATTGCTTGCGAATCCACGCTCATCCTCGTCCCGACTAGACGCGGCAAGACCCGCCGCGGAATTTCGTCTGCAGCTTATGTCACAAATGTCTGACTCGTAAATCATTCTGGACAAGTGTCACAATGCGACCCCATTTCGCGGTGTGACCGTCCCTTTCTTATTCTTGCGTGCAAGATAAACAAGAGCTTCGACACTCTCAATCGCCGAGCTAACGTTCAGCGAAATCTCAACCAGCCAAACAGGAGTCGTGCCGTGGATTTTGTTCGACAGGACGAATTGCCCACCGATAGCGGGCTAACGTCCCAGATCGCCTCCACCACCCCGACGCTGACCGAGCTTCAACGTCGGGAACTCGAGTGCGTCGAATTTTTCGACTCTCCGGAACTGGGCCACCTCCCGACGTCTCGGCGGCGCGAGGCCTTGCGTGAGCTCCACCGGACCGGTACCTACACGCACACAGCGGAGGAATTGCTCGTCGGCGCCAAACTCGCCTGGCGAAACCACGCCAGGTGCGTCGGTCGCGCGCATTGGCGGACCCTCAAACTCATCGACGCGCGCGATGCCGTCACGGCTTCCGCTCTCGCAGAAGCGTGCTGGGAGCACCTGCGACTGTCGACCAACGGCGGCGCTCTGCAGTCCGTCGTGACGGTCGGGCCGCTTCCCCGCGAGGACGGCCAGGAGTACCGCATCCTCAGCCCGCAACTGATCCGCTACGCCGGCTACCGGCAACCGGACGGCACCATCCTGGGCGACCCGTGGCACGTCGATCTCACCGCTCAGGTCACCGCGATGGGATGGAAGGGCGCCGGTACGGCGTTCGACGTTCTCCCCGTGCTGATTTCGGTTCCCGACGAACCCCTGCAGTACTTCGACGTCCCGACCGACCTCGTTCTCGAGGTCGAGATCGAGCATCCCGAATACAGCTGGTTCGCTGATCTGGGGCTTAAATGGCATGCCGTTCCCGCGGTCTCGGACATGAACCTCGACATCGGCGGAATCGTTTATCCCTGCACACCGTTCAGCGGTTGGTACGTCAGCACCGAGGTCGGTGCACGCAACTTCAGCGACACCGACCGCTACAACATGTTGCCGACCATCGGGGCGATGATGGAGCTCGACATGAGCCACGACCGCACGCTCTGGAAGGACCGTGCACTGGTCGAACTGAACCGTGCAGTTATCCACAGCTACCGCAAGGCCGGCGTCATCATGGTCGACCATCACACTGTCGCAAAGCAATTCATCGATCACATCGCGCGTGAGGACAAGGCCGGGCGCAAGTGCCCGACCGACTGGTCATGGGTGAACCCGCCCATGTCCAGCTCGCTCACGCCGACGTTCCACCGCTTGTACGACGAGCCCGATCTCGACATCCGGCCCAACTTCGTGACAAAAAAGAAGAAGGGCACCGACCAAGGCCGGTGCCCCTTCCACAACTGATCGCACTCAGAAGGGGATCTGCCCCAATCCGACGCCGACCACGAGCATCGTGATCGAGATCAGGCCTGCTCGCCACAGGACCTTCTTGTGGTGATCCGCCAGCGAAACACCGGCGAGTGTGACCAGTAGCAGGATCGCCGGGACCAGCGGACTCTGCATGTGCACGGCCTGCCCGGTGATCGAGGCGCGCGCCATCTCCACCGGCTCGATGCCGTACTGGGCTGCAGTCTCGGACAGCACCGGGAGCACACCGAAGTAGAACGCGTCGTTGGTCATGAAGAACGTGAGCGGAATGCTCAGGACGCCCGTGATGACGGCCAGATGCGGGCCCATCGCGTCGGGAATGACCTGGAGCAGCCACTCTGCCATCGCCTCGACCATGCCGGTTCCCTGGAAAACGCCGGTCAGCACCGCTGCTGCCAGCACCATCGCGACAACGGAGACGATGCTCGACGAATGGCGTGCGATTGCTTCGCCCTGATCCTTGACCGCCGGGAAGTTGACCGCGAGAGCGATCGACGACGCAATCATGAACAGCACCGGGATGGGCAGGATGTCCATCACGAGCACGACGAGAAGGATCGTCGTCAGCGCGGCGTTGAACCAGAGCAGCTTCGGTCGCAAGGTGTCCCGCTTGGGGTCGAGGCCGTCGATGAATCGTCCGGTGTCGCCGCCGTCGTCTTCGGAGTCGTTCGAGCCGCCGGTGCCGGCGCTACCGGTGCTGGAACTTCCACCGTTTCCGACCTTTTCGAGGATGCGCTCAGAAGTCAGGACCAAAGTCCCGATCCTGCGACGCTCCATGATCCCGAGGTGAATCGCGAATCCGAGCACCATGATCAGGCCGACGATCAACGACGGCACCATCGGGACGAACACGTCGGAGGGCGAGAGTCCCAGCGCGCTAGCCGCCCGCACGGTCGGGCCACCCCACGGAATGATGTTCATCGTCGCGTTGGACAAGCCGGCGATCACCGTCAGTACAACGGGACTGACACCGAGTTTGAGGTAGAGCGGCAGCAGCGCGGAGGTCACGATGATGAAGGTCGTCGAACCGTCTCCGTCCAGCGAAACCACCATCGCGAGCACCGCGGTGCCGACCACGAGCCGCATCGGATCGTCTCGCACCATCCGCAAGATGAGTTTGACCAGCGGATCGAAGAGGCCGACGTCGATCATGATTCCGAAGAAGATGATCGCGAAGAACAACAGCGCCGCGGTGGGTGCGAGCGACTTGATGCCGTCGGTGATCATGTCGCCGATGCCGAGGCCCGCTCCGGCGAGTAGTCCGAAGGCCACCGGCACCAGGGTCAGTCCCACCACCGGGGTCGCGCGTTTGGTGAGGATCAGGAACATGAACACCGCAACCATGAGGAAGCCGAGTGTGACGAGCATGATGAACTCCTTTTGTGCTGAGTTGCCGAGAAAAAGGGCACGGCAAATCGAGCCGGTGACCTTCGTGGAGGTGAAACGAAACTTCGGTTGTGCTCAGTTGGTTCCGGGCGGAACGAGTGTCGCGTCGACGAACCGGGATTGTTCGGCGAGGAAGACAGAGAACTCGGGTTCGGTGAGAACTGCGCTGTTCCAACCATTTCGGTCGGACAGCTCGTTCCACCGTGGACTTGCCGCAAGATCCCGCACTAAATTCTGTAAATGCTGACGCTGGTCGTCACTCAATCCGGGGGGCGCCATGAGACCCCGCCAGTTGGTGAACGTGACGTCGACGCCCGACTCCGCCATGGTCGGTGCATCCACCGCCGGAGTGCGCTCCGGCGAACTGACCGCAAGGACCCGAACCGTGCCTGCCGCAATCTGATCCAGGTACTCCCCGATACCGGTGGCGGCGACGTCGACCTGCCTGGTCAGCAGCGCCGGAAGCAGCTCTCCGCCGCCGTCGTAGATTCGGTAAGGGGACAGCGACGGATCGACGCCGACCGCCCGTGCGAACAGAAGGCGGAACAGCCCGTCCGGTCCGCCTTCACTCGAACCACCACCGATCGAGATCGACGACGGATCCGCCACCCAGGACTGCGTCAGATCTGCCAGAGTTTTGTAAGGCGAATCTGCTGGGACCAGTACAGCTTCCGGTTCTTCGACCAGTCTCGCGATCGGTGTCACGTCGGAAAGGGTGTGCTCGGACGGCAGTATCTCGAGCGAACCGAGAACGCCGAGTCCCATGACCATGAGTAGATCGGGATTTCCGCGTTCGAGAGCCAACCGGTTGAGTCCGACGATGCCACCCGATCCGGGCAGAACAACGACGTCGGCGTCGACGGTCCCTTCGTCGGCCAGTGCCTGCACCATGGTCCGGGCGGTCAGGTCGTAACCACCACCGGCCACCGAGGGCACCAGTACACGCAGTTCTTCGGAAGTCTCACCCGCTCGACCACCGGCGAAGAAGGACTCGACCGGAGTGCATCCGGTCGAGAGCACAAGAGCCATCACGCAAGCACCGAGCAGGGCGATATGCCTGCTCAGTAGCTTCGATGTCCTCATGGCCTTGTCCTTGTCTGCTGGCTGTCTGCTGGCTGTCTGCTGGTACCGCTGTGTGAACAGGTTTCATACTGACGCACTTTGTGACTGGGGTCACCATTGGGAAAGCAAATTGATTTGTGCTCATTGTGCTCACGAACAACTGCTTTCCCGGCATCGAACCGAAGGCTAGGGTCTGGCTGGTGTCCTCAGGAAACGAGCAGGCCGAGCGAGAGCGCAAGTCGCCTCTGCGTGAGCGCCTGTTTCGGCGCCGGCACACTCTGGCGACCCAACTTCTCGAACTGCAACTTCTGATCGTCGTCGCAGTTCTCGTGTGTGTCACCGCCCTCTCCCTCGCTCAGTCGTCTGCGAGTTTCCAACGCGAGGAGGGACGTCGCGCACTCTCGGCAGCGGAATCACTCGCGGCCAATCCAGCGGTACGTGAACTATTCCCCCAGGCGCAGACTCGTCTCCGCTCCGGACTGCAAGGTTCGGTCGACTCGGTGCGCGCCATCTCGGGCGTCACCTACGTCTCGCTTGCCGACGCCGACGGCAGTGTCGTCATTTCGACGCGTCCCGGCGATGTCGGCGTCGACGCACGTCAGACACAGGATCGGTCATGGACGGGTTTGGTCGACACGTCCTCAGGCAAGGCAGTGGAAGCGCACGTTCCGATTCTCGGCAGTGAAGGAGGGATCACCGGAACCGCGATCGTCGGCATCGAGTACCCCTCGATCTGGACGCGACTGCTGCAGTCTGCACCAAACCTCCTGGTATACCTCGCGGTGGCCTCGCTTCTCGGGGGCGTCGGTTCGATCCTGTTGGCCCGCAGGGTCAAACGGCAGACCCTCGGCATGGAGGCCCGCGAGATCCTGGACCTGGTTCGCCAACGTGAGGCGATGCTGCGTGGCCTCAAGGAAGGTGTCATCGCATTCGACGCGCAGGCAAAAGTGGTGCTGATGAGCGACAGCGCCCACCAACTCCTCGACATCCCACGCGGGAGTGCCGGTAGATCTGTGCGAGACCTCGGTCTCGACGACCGACTCCAGAGTGTACTGACCTCCGGCACAACCGAATCCGATCAGTTGGTTCTTGTCGGAGATCGACTACTCGTCCTCAACACCGTCTTGATCGAATCGAAAGGCCGCACCATCGGGTCGGTCACCACCTTCCGCGACCGCACCGAATTGCGCTCCGTGGAAGAAGAACTCGACGTGACCAAAACCAGCACGGACGCGCTACGCGCCCACATCCACGAGTTCGACAATCAGTTGCACACCATTTCCGGCCTCATCCAGCTCGGCGAGTACGACGAAGTGGTCGGCTACGTCGAGGGCCTGACCATGGAGCGCGCACAGGTCAGTGCAGCCGTGACCGACAAGATCGCCGACGTCGGCACTGCCGCACTCGTGATCGCCAAGATAGGTGCCGCTGCACAGGGATTGGTCACCGTGGAACTGACCTCGGACACGCACCTTGACTCGGTTGATCGCCGACTCGGCCGAGACCTCGTGACGGTGGTCGGAAACCTCGTCGACAATGCCGTCGACGCTGTCGGTGAGATGCCGGAAGCGTCGCGCCGCAAGGTTCGATTGTCGATTCGGGGCCGTGGCACCGCCGTCGAAGTGCGGGTCGAGGACGCCGGCCCCGGTATCGCGCCGGAGAATCGCGACAGGGTTTTCGGCCAGGGCTGGAGCACCAAAGGACAATCGAGCGACGGACACGGTTTCGGCTTGGCACTGGTACGCCTGACGTGTCGTCGACGCGGTGGCGACGTCACCGTGAGCAGTCGTTCGACAGAGGGCATCGAATGGACTGTCTTCACCGCAGTCCTACACGACGGAGAGGGCGCATGATCCGGGTACTGGTGGTCGACGACGACTTCATGGTGGCGAAGGTGCACAGCGGATTCGTCTCGCGGATAGACGGTTTCGAAGTGTGTGGCGTCGCCCATTCGGCCGAGGCCGCGCTGGCCGCAGTCGGTGAGTTCCAACCCGACCTGGTGCTTCTCGACGTCCACCTGCCGGGCACCACCGGACTCGATCTGATCGCCCCGTTTCGCGAACTGGCACCGGAGCTGGATGTTCTTGTCATCACGAGTGAGCGCGAGGCCGGCTCGGTCAAGAAGGCGCTGCGCAGCGGCGTCGTGCATTACCTGATGAAGCCATTCACGTTCGAGGTTCTCCGTGAGCGTCTCGAGCGTTACCGATCGACATACGCGAATCTCGACAGCTCCGGCGAAGCAGAACAGACAGCAGTGGACGAGGCCTTCGGTGTGGCAGGTGGCGCGCCCGGGGCGTCGTCCCACAAAGGTTTGCCCAAGGGACTCAGTCCCGAGACTCTTCTGTTGGTCGAGACAGCTCTGCGAGACGACACCGAACCCGCCTCGGCAACAGACATTTCCGAGAGAGTCGGTATCTCGCGCGCGAGCGCGAGGCGCTACCTCGAGTACCTCTACGAGTCCGGGCGGTCCACCACCTCGCTGAAATACGGAGTGGTGGGCCGCCCGGAGCGTCGTTACGTCTGGAAACGCTGACCCTTCGCTACACGACGCTGGTTCCTAGACTGCGCGGGCGCTGGTCTCCCAGTACCGCGCGCGCAGTGCCTTCTTGTCCAGCTTGCCCAACGGCGTCAACGGGAGTGAATCCACGAAGTCGATGCTCTTGGGAGCGTGAACCGAACCCTTGGCTGCCTTCACCTTGTCGACCAGTTCCTCGGTGTCCACGGTCAGTCCGGCACGAAGCACCACGCAGGCCTTGACGGCTTCGCCCCACTTGTCGTCCGGCACACCGACTACCGCCACCGATGCGACGGACGGGTGCGCCGAGATCACGTCTTCGATCTCGCGCGGGAACACGTTGAAACCACCGGTCACGATCATGTCCTTCTTGCGATCGACGATGGACATGAACCCGTCCTTGTCCTTACGTGCGATGTCGCCGGTGTGCAGCCAACCCCCACGGAACGCCTCGGCGGTTTCGGCCGGCTTCTTCCAGTAGCCCTTCATGATCAGCGGGCCCCGCACGCAGATCTCACCGAGCTCTCCCTGCGGCACCTCGTTGAGGTCGTCGTCGAGCAACCGGACGTCGAGCCATGGCACCGGCCGCCCACAGGTCGCGAGGCGGGCCGGATCGTCGGCGAGGTGTTCTTCCTTGCGCAGCACCGAGATTGTCATGCCGCACTCGGTCTGACCGTAGAACTGGAAGAAGATCTGCCCGAACTTCTTGATGCCCTCTTGCAATCTGGCCGGGGACATCGCGGACGCTCCGTAGAACAGCGTTTGCAGACTCGATACGTCACGCTTGGGCAGATCGGGGTGGTCCATGAGCATGTAGATCATGGTGGGCACCAACATGGTTGCCGTGATCTTGTGCTTCTCGATCGCCTCGAGCACGGCCCCCGGTTCGAAGGCGGGCAGGACGATCAGAGCGCCGCCGCGCAGCAAAGTCGGGATGAAGAACGCCGCGCCTGCATGTGAGAGTGGCGTGCAGATGAGAAAGCGGTTGTCCTCGGGCCACTGCCACTCCGACATCTGGATCTGATTGAGCGCTGCACCCGAACGGAACGATCCCACAACACCTTTGGGCTTGCCGGTCGTTCCACCGGTGTAGACCATGCTGCTGGCGTCTTCGGCATCGACGTGCGCTGCCTTCAGCGGCGCAGGCTCGAATGTCGCGGCCAGAGCAAGGATGTCGATCCCCACTTCGGACGGGCCCATCGAGAGCACGTTGGTCAGCGAAGGCGACGACGCCTTCAACTCGGCGGCACGATCTTCGAAGGCATTGGGATCGAAGATGAGGGTCTCGATCTCGGCGTCGTCGACGATGTACTTGTGGTCGTCGAGCGATCCCATCGGGTTCAGGGCACTCGCCCGGCAGCCGGTGATCATGGTCGCGCCCATGCTGATCAGCACCTCGGGGCGGTTCTTCGACAGCATCGCGGTGCTGGTGCCCTGAGTGATTCCCAGCGACGCGAGAGCCTGGGCGAAGCAGCTGATCTGATCGCGCATCTGCCCTCCGGTGAGGATCACGTCTCCGAGGTACAGCGCAGGCTTGTCGTGATTGCGTTCCAGAGCGGTGATGAGCAGGTCCGGACCGTATACCGGTCGGTGCAGGTCAGCGAACTCGTCTGTCATCTGGTCTTCCTTCTGCTCGGCGCGTGCAGTCATCGAGATGTGCTCCCGGTCACGGATACGATATCCAGAATTGCACAAAACTGGAACAGGTTCCACCTCTTCGATCGAATCCGAGAATGCTCCCGATCAGCGGGAAGCCCGTCGTCACCCGCGAGAGCGGTGGTTAGCGTCGATGTACCCACCGAGACGACAGCGTCTCGGTCGCGTCCAACGGAGAGTGTCATGACTACCAACCTCGGTACCGCCCACTTCACGGCATCTGCTCCCCGTACGTCCACCACGCTCCTCTCGGATTTCGACTCGCTGTACGGCACCGTGCGCTCGGCACCCGACGGGTCCGTCGTCGAACAGGACGTCGTGTTCTTCGGGCGCCCTGATCCGGGCGCGCTGCTCACCGGATCCGTGAGGCCGCTGGGCTCGACTCTCGAGCGGATCACCGAATACCACGACCAGACCGGGCATCTGGTTGCCGAGGTCTTCGTCCGGGAAGCCCCGACAGCGGGCACCGGAACCGATTCCGTTGCTGCCCTTGCCGATTTCGCCGCTCGTCGTTACGGCTCGGCGTCGCTACGACGGTTCCGCGGACGTTGCACCGCAACTTCCGCGGGAGCAGATCTGAACTGCTCCGTGACGGTGCTCGCTACGTACGAGAAGGACCACGAGAGCGTCGCCGACGTAGCTCTGGTCGCCACCGATCCCACCGGGGTCGTCACCGCTCGGGCCTGGGCGACTTACGCGATCGACGATGTGGCGACACTCGCGAGCTGAATCTCTGCAGGTCACCGAGCGGGTGTTCCATCCAGCGGGAACTGCCGTATCTCCAGAGGACGCTTCGTCGTTGTATGAGACGGATCACATCACTGGAGCGTCGCAAGACGCGGCTCGGAGGAAGACATGGCACTCGGAACCGGCCCACTCACCACTACGGACGCCTCGACGCAGTCGGGCGCCGGCGAGGAAATTCGAGAAATCGAAGCGGCAGCGCCCCCGGCGCGGTTCGCGCGTGGATGGCACTGCCTCGGACTGAGCAATACCTATCGCGACGGTCAGCCCCACCAGATCGAGGCATTCGGCACCAGCCTTGTCGTCTTCGCCGACAGCAAGGGCGACATCAAGATTCTCGACGCCTACTGCCGCCACATGGGTGGCAACCTCGCTCACGGAACCGTCAAGGGCGATTCGATCGCCTGCCCGTTCCACGACTGGCGTTGGGGCGGTAACGGAAAATGTACGGCGATCCCCTACGCACGACGCGTTCCGCCGCTGGCCAAGACGCGGGCGTGGACCACACTCGAGAAGAACGGTCAGCTGTTCGTCTGGCACGATCCCCAGGGGAATCCCCCGCCCGCCGAGGTCACAATTCCCGACATCGAGGGCTTCGGAAGCGATGAGTGGAGCGACTGGAGCTGGAACACGCTCACCATCGAAGGCTCTCATTGCCGCGAGATCGTGGACAACGTCGTGGACATGGCCCACTTCTTCTACGTTCACTACTCGTTCCCCAAGTACTTCAAGAACATCTTCGAAGGTCACGTAGCGAGCCAGTACATGGAATCGGTGGGACGCGAGGACATCATCAGCGGCACCAACTACGGCGATCCCAACGCTGTTCTTCGTTCGGATGCTTCGTATTTCGGTCCGTCGTACATGATCGACTGGATCAAGAGCGAAGCCAACGGGCAGATCATCGAAACTGTATTGATCAACTGCCACTACCCCATCTCGAACAATGCCTTCGTGTTGCAGTACGGCGCGATGGTCAAGAAGCTTCCCGGTATGGACGACGAGTCCACTGCCGCGATGGCCGCGCAGTTCACCGAGGGCGTCGAGATGGGATTCCTTCAGGACGTGGAGATCTGGAAGAACAAGGCCCCGATCGACAACCCGCTGCTCTCGGAGGAGGACGGCCCGGTTTACCAGTTGCGGCGCTGGTACAACCAGTTCTACACCGATGTCGAGAACGTCACGGAAGACATGACGAAGCGCTTCGAATTCGAGATCGACACTACCCGTGCAGTGGAGAGCTGGAAGCGGGAAGTCGCCGAAAACGTTGCCGCACGTGACGCCCAGGCGCTCGAGACAACCTCCTGATTCGCAGTCGAAAACACTGCTGAGACAACCTGACTGAACGCAAGGAACAACATGACGTACGAAGTGCTCGAACAGATCAACGCGATGGCCGACGACATCTTCGCCGAAGGCATCGAGGCCGAGCGGATCGGCCGGGTGGCCGACGACACCGCCAAGAAGATGAAGGCAATCGGTTCCATCCGCATGCTCCAACCCAAGGAACACGGCGGAATGGAGGCGCATCCTCGCGAGTTCGCCGAGACCGTGATGCGCATGGCTTCGCTCAATCCCTCGGCCGGCTGGGTACACGGGATCGTCGGAGTTCACCCGTGGCAGCTCGCGTTCGCGGATCCCAAGGTGCAGCAGGAGATCTGGGGATCGGATCCCGACACCTGGATGGCATCGCCGTACATGCCCGGCGGAATGTGTATCCCCACCGACGGCGGCTACAAGTTCTCCGGCCGCTGGCAGTTCTCTTCCGGCACCGACCATTGCGACTGGGCTTTCCTCGGTGCGATGGCGTGCGACAAGGACGGCAACATGGAGATGCCGCCGCGCATGCTCCATGTGATCATTCCGCGCACCGACTACGAGATCATCGAAGACTCGTGGGATGTCATGGGACTTCGCGGCACCGGCTCCAAGGACCTCGTGGTCAAGGATGCGTACGTCCCCGATTACCGCGTCATGGACTGCGACGAGGTCATCGACGGAACGGCGGTGCGCAAGTACGGGCGCACCGAGACGCTGTACCTGATGCCGTGGTCGAACATGTTCCCCCTCGGTATCACCGCCGCCACGATCGGCATCTGCGAGGGAATGCTCTTCCACGCCAACGAGTACCAGGCCGATCGCATCAACGCACAGGGCACGGCGGTCAAGGACGACCCGTACACCTTGTTCGCCATCGGTCAGGCAACTGCCGACATCCGGGCAGCCCGCGACACCCTGCTGGCCAACGTCGACCGCATGTGGGATCGAGTGGATGCCGGCAAGGAAGTGACCTTCGAGCAGCGCGCCGAGGGACGTCAGACTCAGGTGCAGGCAGCGTGGCGCGCAATCAACGCGATCGATCAGGTCTACCCGCGCTGCGGCGGCAACGCACTGCGGATGGACAAGCCGCTTCAGCGATTCTGGCGCGACGCTCACGCGGGACAGCACCACGCAATTCACGTGCCGGGCACCGTATTCCACGCCGCCTCACTGAGCCGTCTCGGCGCAGATCCGCAGGGTCCGCTGCGGGCGATGATCTGATCAGACTTCGACACAAGAAATCGACAGGAACAGAACACGATGACACACACTGACATCAAGGGACTTGGCTACGTCAAGATCTCGACCAACGACATGGCACGTTGGCGCACTTTCGCTTTCGATGTTCTCGGATTCGCCAAGGGCAGTGGGCCGGACGAGAACGCTCTCTACCTACGGCTCGACGAGCGTGCTGCTCGCATCGTCGTCGTCGAGGGTGAGCGCGACGAGATCGTCAACATCGGTTGGGAGGTCGCCGATCACGCCGCACTGCGCCGCGTTCAGGAGGCCCTCGAAAAGAACGGCACCGAGGTGGAGCAGCTTTCGCTCGCCGAAGCGGACGCTCGACGGGTCGAAGAGGTCATCGCCTTCACCGATCCCGGTGGAGCAGCCATCGAGGTCTTCCACGGAGCGATCCTCGACCACAGCCCCGTGGTGACGCCCTTCGGCGCTCGATTCGTCACCGGCGCGCAGGGTCTCGGCCACGTCGTGCTCCCGGTGATGGACAGTGCCGCGAGCTTCGACTTCTACACCGAGGTGCTCGGCTTCTACCCGCGCGGCGCCTTCCGCCTGCCGGCCCCGCCCGAATTCGGGCCGCTGCGAATCCGTTTCATGGGCGTCAACGAGCGTCACCACAGCTTGGCCCTGTGCCCGGCACCGCACGGCGGCGCACCCGGCCTGATTCACATCATGGTCGAGGTCGACACCCTCGACGCTGTCGGCCAGGCTCTCGACCGCGTGATGAAGGACGGATTCTCCGTGTCGTCGACCCTGGGTCGCCACACCAACGACAAGATGATCTCCTTCTACGTCCGCGCACCCGGCGGCTGGGACATCGAGTTCGGCACCGAGGGCGCGAAGGTGGATCAGGACTCGTACTCCTCCGAGGAGATCACCGCTGACAGCTACTGGGGCCACGACTGGTCCGGAAGCGAACCGCTGGCAGCTATGTAGTACCTGTCGGCGACGATGTAGTACCTGCCGGTGACGATGTAGTACCCGCCGGTAGTGAACCGACGAAGGGGCTTGCGCGAGCATTCGCGCAAGCCCCTTCGTCGTTTCCACCGTGACGCGCCCGAAAACAGACCGGTGATCCACTTCACAAATCCAGAACTCTATGACACTATTTCTAATTGAAATAGCCAGTTCACTGGTTGTGGAGCTCTAAGAGAAGTGAGGTACACGATGACACTGCAGGCTGTGGATGCTTTAGGCGCCGATTCGGCCCCGACAGCAATTCTCGATCGCGTCTCGCTGGTTCTCGACGCCTTCGACGGTCCCGGCAGGTTGACGCTCGCTCAGGTCGTTCGGAGCACAGGCCTGCCACGCTCGTCTGCCCACCGCATGCTCGAACGTCTCGTCTCGATGCGTTGGCTGCGCCGCGACGGCCGCGACTACGAACTCGGTATGCGCCTCGTCGAACTGGGATCGCTCGCGGTTCATCAAGACCGCCTCCACGCTGCAGCCATGCCGCTCCTCCACGAGCTCTACCGCGTCACCGGCTTCGTGGTTCACCTCGGCATCCTCGACGGGCCCGATGTGGTCTACATGGAGAAGATCGGCGGACGCCTCGCTGCCGCGGTGCCGACGCGTGTGGGTGGTCGACGCCGGGCCGAGACCACCGCGATCGGTCAGGCACTGCTTGCATTCGGTTCGCCGAAGTCCTCGGGCTACGCACTGCCCCACCTCGCCAGGATTCGCGAATCAGGGGTGGCATTCGAAACCGGAAACGGCCTACCGGGATTCAGCTGTCTTGCGGCACCGATCGGCCCCATCGGCCGCGCTGTTGCCGCGGTATCCATCTGCGCGCCGTCGAAGGCTCTCCGACTCGACCACGTCAGCGCAGCGCCGGTTCGGATGGCGGCCGCTGCCATTTGGCGTGGCATCGACGGCGGATCGCTGAGCGTCACTCCGACGTTGCAGCGTCGTCACCTGCTGCGCAACATGCCCACCGCAGCCGGGGCCTGACTCAGATATTCGAGCCGTTGCCGGTGAGACCGGCTTGCTCGAGCGCCAACACGTACTCCTCGACGTTCTTCCATCTGCCAGGCGTCGAGGGCAACGGCGATCCCAGTCGGTCGTGCTCGGCGACGTTCGCGAACTCGGCGGATGCACGGTCGATGTCTTCGAGTAGTTCGCGAGCAAGGTCGATCTCGGCTCGGAAGTACCGTTCCGACCAGCGCAGTGTCATGACCGGGAACGACCAGGCCGGCTCGTTCTCGGCATGATCTGCGTGGAGTTTCGCGCGTCGAATCTGCTCTTCGACGTTGGCGATATGGGCTTCGACCAGTGCCTTCAGTCGCTCGGGTTCGTTGAGGTGTCCCATCCACAGACGCAACATCACGCCGTGCTTGAGCACCGGGACTTCCACCGGCGCCTCCCGTGACCACGTCCGGACTGCGTCGGTTCCTGATTGGGTGATCGAGTAGAGGCGCTTGCCCCGCACCCCGGGCTCGGAGACGACCCGGGACTCCACGAATCCGATGCTTTCGAGCTTCTTCAGCTCTGCGTAAACCTGGCTGATGGACGGGCTCCAGTAGAAGAAGCCGACACTCCAGTCGGCCCACTTCTTCAAATCGTTTCCGGTCAGTTCCTCCCCGAACGTCAGCATCCCGAGCACTGCCCAGCTGGTAGCGGGAAGTCCTCGGGACACGTCATCAGGTTCGGACATGCCCGAAGTCTAACAATCACTGGTGATTTGCTGGTTTCGTAGAATCCGAACGGACCGCTGAGCGGGATCAAATTTGCCCGAGACCCCTCCACCTGACACTCGGTCGGTCCGAACCCGTGGCGAGAAGCCATTGCTGCCATTGAGTGGGACTGCCGCTGGATTACGACCGCGGCGCCACACATCGTTGCTTCTGAAGCTGTTTGCAGAGTTTTGAACAGAGATTTGAACAAGGAGACGACATGACCGTGGAAAACGCCGAGCCGCCAGTTCTGGACGGACGCACACTTCGCAACGTGATGAGCAATTTCTGCACTGGCGTCACCGTCATCACCGCTCACGATGGAGACTCACCCCTCGGCTTCACCTGCCAGTCTCTGGTCTCGGTATCGCTCGATCCCCCGTTGCTTTCGTTCTGCCCGGCGAAGACGTCGACAAGTTGGCCGAAGCTTCGCGAATCCGGAACTCTCTGCATCAATGTTCTCGCCCACGATCAGCAGGACATGTGTTCGGCGTTCGCTCGCGGCGGGACCGACAAGTTCCTCGGCGTCGAGTGGGACGCGGCCGGCAACGGTGCTCCGGCGCTCAGCGGCGCACTCGCTCGCATCGAGGCCACCGTCGAGCAGGAGCACGACGCCGGTGATCACACCATCGTCGTCGCACGCATCACCGATCTGAACGTGCTGCGCCACGACGGTCCGCTTCTGTTCTACCGCGGCGGCTTCGGACGCTTCGACGCCTGAATTTCTTGCGGGCCGTCCCGCTGCGTGGGAGATTGCGACGCCGAATCGAGACGGCACCGATAGCGTCCGAAGTAGTTGTCAGACCCTGAACTTCTCGACTGATCGGACTAACTCGATGACCACTCTCGAACCAGACACCACGGCCGCGATCACGGCGACGGTTACCACCTACCTCGACGCCGTGGCTCGCGGATCGTCAGCGGACATCGCCGCCCTCTACGCCGAGAACGCGACACTCGAAGACCCGGTCGGCAGCGAACCCCGTGTCGGCAAAGCTGCGATCACCGAGTTCTACGGCGCTCTCGAGGGCGGTTCGCAAGAGACGGAGCTTCTCACCTTGCGGGTGAGCGGATCCAGCGCGGCCTTCCACTTCCGCGTCGTCACACCGGTGGGCGATCAGGTCTACGAGGTCGAACCGATCGACGTCATGACTTTCGACGCGGACGCCAAGATCACGAGCATGCGCGCGTTCTGGTCACCGGCCGATCTGATTGCACGCTGATGCGTCAGGTCAGCTGTCGGAACTGCGGAAACCGCGTTCTGGTCGAGAAATACAGCGAAGCGCACACCAGCGTCCAATGGCTCGAAGAGTCGCAAGTGGTGTGCCCGGAACTGGGGCGTGAGAACGGTCGAGCCAACGCTCAGCGGACGTGTGGCGCTCTGCGTCAGACGATCAACGACCTTGCCGACGCCGGTGAATTGGAGATGAGCCTGCGCAGCTACCCGGTGCCGGGCAAGCTGTCCTGAACGCTTCCGCGTAGGACTTCGGCGAACGTGCGCGCCGATTCCAAGTCGTCGGCGTTCGGCCGCCCCTTCCGGATACCGCCGAACGGCTTGAACGGAAAATACGTATCCCACGCACGGGACGAGAAGGCTGCGACCACATCGAAGCCCTTCTGCTCGAGCAGCTGAACCAGTGGACGCGAGAAGCGATGAATCCCCTTGTCGGGAAAACCACTGGTGGCGAAGACAAAAGCCTTGGATCGCCGTTCTTCGGGGAGTGCCTCGACGAACGAGCGTAGATCTTCGTGGTACGAGCGTAGGTAGATGCCGGAGCCGAAGCCCACCAGGTCGTAGTCAGCGAGCTGCGCGGCGTCGATGTCACCGGGCTCGACCACGCGAGCATCGAGAACTTCTCCGATGACGTCGGCGATACGCTTCGTATTGCCATGGGAGACAGAGGTACACACGATGATTGCCTTCATCGACTGCCTTCTTTCGTCGCTGTGTGTGGGACGCCATCTACGTTCTCGCGCAGGTAGATCCAGGTGATGAATCCCCCGCAGATTGCAAAAATCACGGCGACAACCGAATATGCGTCGAGCGGAAACCCAGTCCAGATCAAGCCTGCAACAAGGACCATCGCACCAACAGCCAGACCTGCCGATACTTCCTTGGACATACGCATCCCTCCCCTGGTTCATCACTGACAGTTCCAGGATAGAGGTACCAGCGAAGCTACTGACAGCCGTGACGGTGGGGAATGATGCCGGTATGTCAGCACGATTGAAAGGACGCAGGCGCGCGGTCAACGCTTTGCTCGTCGACGTCGAACGATGGGCCGCTGAGCACGATGACGTCAAAGCTGTAGCGCTGGTCGGGTCCTACGCGCGCGGCGCGGAGCGTATGGCGAGTGATCTTGATCTGATGATCCTGGCCGACGACGCGAACGCGCTCGCAAATGAAGACTGGTTCGTGCGGCTCCGCCCCGACGCGCGATTCATCAGAGCCGCAAACTGGGGGCCAGTTCGAGAACGACGCTTCCGCCTACGGTCCGGCCTCCTCGTCGAGCTGAATTTCGCGAGCGAGAGCTGGGCGGACGTTCCGCTCGACGCGGGCACTCGACGTGTTCTCGAAGACGGTCACCGAATCCTGTACGACACGGGGCCTCTTCGTGTCGCTGCGAGTGCTGTAGGAATTGATCGATGAGCACCGCGTCGGTCTTCGAAACCTTAGCCGCCGAAATATCCGCGTTGCGCGGCTCGCCTCTCGTCGCGATCGACGGTGTCGATGGGAGCGGCAAGACGACATTCGCGAAAAGCCTTACAGCGCAGCTGAATGCACGCAAAGCCATCGTGATTCACGTCGACGACTTTCTGAATCCGCCGGAGATTCGTCATCGTAGAGGTCGGCAATCACCGGAAGGCTTCTGGCTCGACAGCTACGACTACGACGCGCTCGAACGACATGTTCTCGATCCGTTGGGGCCGGGCGGGAGCAGAAGGTACCGACAACGGCGGGACAGCGACGCGTACCTGCATGCAGCCGATGGAGCGATAGTCCTTGTCGAAGGACTCTTCCTGCATCGAGACGAACTCGCCGAACGATGGGACTATTCGATCTTTCTCGACGTGCCCTTCGAGGAGACCGCGCGGCGAATGAACCTTCGCGACGGAACGAACGCGGATCCGGATCATCCTTCGATGAACAGATATGTGGGCGGGCAACGGCTTTACTTCGCCGCTGCAAAACCCTGGACCCGAGCCGACTGCGTCATCGACAACTCCGACCCGGGCATGCCGCGCATCCACTCCTGATATCGCGTCGAGATCGCGAGCGATACTCGTATTCCGCCATCCCTCCCTGCCTGGGAATTCTCCCGAACGGTCGCGAGAAGTCGCGTAGGGTTTCTCAATGACGTCACCAACTGCCTCCCGCATCAGAACTCTGAACTGGATCGCATTCGGGATCGGGATTCTGCTGACTGCCCTCGCAATTTACGATCTCGTTCAAGGCGAGCGTTCAACCAGTGTATGGATCGCCGTTGTGTGTTGGCCGATTGTCGCAACACTCAGTGCGGTCCAGCTATTCAAGTCGAGACCCAACAGCTGAGTACTTGATGGGCACCCACTGATCCTCAGGGAATGTCCGGAACAGGCCTTCTCTCGCTCACCGGGAAGGCACGTATGAGGCGCCACCATCCGACCATAGCTTTGTGACATGGACAACAACGTCGATGTCATTGTCATCGGATCGGGCGCTGCCGGATCCGCCGCAGCACTCCAAGCACACGCTGACGGCGCGTCGGTGGTGATTCTGGAGAAGAGTGGACGCGATACCGCGGGCGGCAACACTCGACTGTCCGGCAGTGGATGGTTCGTCAACCAGGACCCTGCCGCCGCCCGCACCTTCCTGCGTTCGTTGAACGGAACGTTCACCGTTGCCGACGACGTCATCGACGCCTGGGCAGAGAATACGCAAGGACTGTCCGACTGGCTCCGCAGTCTGGGTGCAACTGTAGCGATGACCGGCGATTTCCATTCCACGGCGGAGTACGGCGAACTCGACGGAAGTTCTTGTTACGCAGGGATGGATACCATCGAAGGGAAGATGGGCAATGAACTTCTCTACCGCTTCCTCGTTTCCGCTCTCGCTGAACGCGGCATCACAACTCTTTTCGACACCGAAGCCACCAGACTCTTGACGGATGAATCCGGAGCGGTGACCGGAGTCGAGATCCGTTCGGGTGAACAAACTTCGCAGATCCATGCGCGCCGAGGTGTCATCCTTGCCACCGGAGGTTTCGAAGCAAATCCGGCCATGGTGCGCGATTACCTACGCCTGGAGAATCCGAAGATCTGGGGCTCACCTTCGGCAACAGGTGACGGCCACCGGATGGCACAGGCAGTGGGCGCAGATCTGTGGCACATGAACAACATGATGACCATTACGGGAATCCCCGGCGACCTCGAAAATCCGACTGGATTCTTCCTCTCACTGTGGAACGCGCACAACTATGTATTCCTCAGCCGGGAAGCTCGACGCTTCACCGACGAGTCAGCCGAAATGCGGCACGGTCATGTGTTCAGAGAGGGTTCCTACCAACACTTTCCGGTGCAACCGATGAACATAGTGTTCGACGAGACGATGAGGTTGGCCGGGCAGCTGAGCCCCGGTCGCGACGTACTGCCCGTCGGACACATGGTCCTCGACGAAGGGTACGAGTGGAGTTCGGACAATCAAGCCGAGATCGACAAGGGTTGGATCGTCAAAGCGGACACGCTTGCCGAACTCGCCGGGAAGCTCGGCTTGGACCCCACCGTCGTGGAAACGAGCGTGCACCGCTACAACGAGGCGTGCGCGGACGGCGTAGACCATTCCTTCGGCCGCAACCCGGAAACTTTGGCCCCGGTGGCAACCGCTCCGTTCTACGCCGTCTCCGGGCCACCGCTGCTGGGATGGAGTAGCGGTGGGCCGCGCCGCGACGGTCATTCCCGCGTCCTCGACACCGCCGGTAGCCCGATTCCGGGGCTGTATGCGGCGGGCGCAGTGAGTTCCACCTACAGCGCGGCGAAGGACGGTGGATTCCATATTGCCGACGCCTTCGCGTTCGGTCGTGTTGCCGGCGCCCATGCTGCCGCGCGCGCGACAGCGGGCGACTGAGTCACGTACGAGCGGCCTTGACCTCGTCGAAGAACGCGACGACGGCGGCTTCGTTCTCCGGCGGAACGGTGAGCGATGCCCGTGGACCCGCTACCGCGATGGAGTCGTCGGCGAGCCGGTTTCCAATGGTGAGCTTCAATCCCGATTTCGACGGTTTCGCCTTCACTGCAATGTGTTCGACATGCCAGCGAGCCACTTCGCTCGTGCTCGCGGCGGTGCGGTCGAAGACCTCCACCGTGCGGTGGTCGAGGACCATGACGATGTTGGTCCCGACGGTGACTTCCAGATAGCGTCGTTCCGCCACGGTGTGCGCCTTTCGGTTAGGTGAAACCGACGCTACACACCGTGGCGAAACCCAGCGCGACAAACCTCAGCTATTCCAAACTTCAGCGGGACGAACTCCCCGCATCCACCGGCAGGGCGACCGACGTGATGTAACGGGCCTCGTCGGAGGACAGGAACAGTGCCGCATTCGCTACGTCCACCGGTTCGATCCACGGAATGGCAAGCATGTTCATCGTCATCGCCGCCGCAGCGAATTCCTCGCGCGTCGGGTTCTCGAGATCGGGGCGGAACTTGCCGCGCACCAACGGGTTCTGAATCATCAGAGTGTCGACGTTGGTGGGATGAACGGTGTTGACCCGCACGTTGTGCGGCGCCAATTCCTTTGCCAGCGAACGCATCAGACCAACGACTCCATGCTTGGCTGCGGTGTAGTGCGCAACTCCGACCAGCCCCCGCAGTCCGGCGATGGAACTGGTGAGTGTCATCGATCCCCCACCTCGCGCGATCAAGTGCGGCGCCGCAACCGTCGTGGTGTGCCACACCCCGGTCAGGTTCACGTCCAGCATGGTCTGCCACATCGTTTCCGACATCGTCAGAGCCCCGTCGGAAGACGTGATACCGGCTGTAGCGCACACGATGTCGAGTCCGCCGAGCGCTTCGACCCCCGAGTCCACCGCGCTGCGTAGCGCCTCGAGATCCCGAACGTCCACTACCGCAGATTCGACCTTTCGCCCCAGTGCCTCGATCTGGGCTACCGTCTCGGCGAGATCGGATTCCGACGCGGGCGGGGTGACTGTCGTTTCCACCGACGCGCACACGTCGATCGCGATGATGTCCGCACCCTCTTCGGCGAATCGCACGGCCTGAGCCCGGCCGATTCCTCGAGCCGCACCCGTGATCAGCGCGATCTTGCCTTCCAATCGAGAAGTCATCAATTCACACTTTCTGGGTCAGGCCGGCGTCGACCACCAACTGACAGCCGGTCATGTAGCGGGACTCCGCGGATGCGAGAAACAGGACGGCATTGCTGACATCCACCGGATCGACCCAGGGAACAGGTAACAGGTTGCGTGCGCTCAGTACTGCAGCGGCGTCTGCTTCCGTGGGATTCTCGATGTCCGGGCACAGGTTCGCGAACACTCGCTCGTTGATGATCATCGGGGTACGTACCGAACCCGGATGCACGGAGTTGACGCGAATACCCTCCGCGCCCAACTCGTTGGCCAGCGTTCTGGCCAGGCCCACCACGGCGTGCTTGGCGGCGCTGTAATGACTCGCTCCGGCAATACCTTTGATTCCCGCTGTCGAGCTGACCAGAACGACCGATCCACCGTCGCCGAAGTGCGGAACACAGGCCTTGACGGTGTGCCACGCCCCGGTCAGATTGACGTCGAGCGAGCGGTTCCACACTGCAGGATCGACGGTCCACGACGGTCCCGGCGTGTCGTACACGCCTGCATTCGCGACGACGACGTCCAACCCGCCGAGTTCGGCGACACAATCGGCGACTACCGCGGCGAGATCTTCGAAGTCACGAATGTCCGCGACGCCGGTGACCGCCACGCCTCCACGCTCGCGTACCGCCTGGGCGGTCTCCTCCAGCTCGGACTTTGCCTGCACGACATCCAACGCGATCACGGACGCGCCTTCGTCGGCGAGACGCTCGCAGTGTGAGCGGCCCATCCCGCCGGCCGCACCTGTCACCAGTACACGAAGACCCTCGAGGCGACTCATGCGTGCACCGCACTGTTCAGTTCGAAGCCTCGGTATCCCGCTGCTGCCACGTCTGCACAGATGTCGGAGTAGACACCGAATCCTCCGATGAATGGCATGAATATCCTCGGTTTTCCCGGAATGTTGGCTCCCATGTACCAGGAGTTCGCGGATGGAAACAGCGTCGCCGACGCCCGGCGTGAGCATTCGTCGAGCCAGTTGTCCACGGCTTCGGCACTCGGTTCGATGGTGTCGATGCCCGCCGAATCGAGGTGGTTGATCGCGCCCGCGATCCAGTCCACGTGCTGCTCGGCAGCGAGAATCATGTTGGACAGCACACTCGGGCTACCCGGCCCGGTGACGATGAACAGGTTGGGGAACCCGTGTACTCCGAGGCCTAGATACGTCCTTGGACCCGCATGCCAGTTCTCGCGCAACGTCTCGCCATTGCGGCCGCGGATGTCGATGCGATCGAGCGCTCCCGTCATCGCGTCGAACCCGGTGGCAAACACCAGCGCATCCAGTTCGTAGTGAGCATCGGCCGTCTTGATTCCAGCCTCGTCGATCGCCTCGATCGGTGCGGACTTGAGATCTACCAGGCTGACGTTGTCACGGTTGTAGCTCTGGTAGTAGTTCGTGTCCGTGACAATCCGCTTGGTTCCGATGGGGTGGTCGTTCGGAATGAGCAGGTCGGCGATCGCCTGATCCTGGACTTCCGAGCGAATCTTGCGTTCGGCAAACGCTGCCGCTGTCCCATTGGCCTCGATGTTGCTCGTCTGGTCTGCGAAGGTCTTGGCGAACAGGACACCGCCGAGCTTCCACCGCTCCTCGTATGCCGCGTTTCTCTCGGCCTCCGAGACCTCGAGGGCGCTGCGAGGATCCGAAACGAACGGCGATCCACCGCCACTGCGCTTGGACAGCGCTCGACGCTTTGCGTAGCCGGCCTTGATCTCGGCGCGGCGCTTGTCATCGAGAGGCGTGTTTCCTGCCGGCACACTGTAATTCGCGGACCGCTGGAACACGTAGAGATGATCGGCCTGCTCGGCGATCAGCGGAATGGACTGGATGCCCGAAGATCCGGTACCGATCACGCCGACTCGTTTGCCGGTGAAGTCGACGCCCTCGTGCGGCCAGAAACCGGTGTGGAACACATCGCCACCGAAGCTCTCACGGCCCGCAATGTTCGGAACGTTTGCGGTCGAGAGGCTGCCCGTGGCGCACACGACGAAGCGTGAGGTGACGTCGTGACCGCCGTCGGTCTGTACTCGCCACGTGGCAGTACCCTCGTCGAACTGTGCGCTCAGAACGCGTGTGTCGAAGGTGAAGCCAGTGCGTAGGTCGAAGCGATCAGCCACGTGATCGAGGTACGAGAGGATCTCCGGTTGCGCGGCGTACTTCTCGCTCCAGTCCCAATCCTGTTGCAGCTCTTCGGAGAACGAGTAGGAGTAGTCGAAACTCTCGACGTCACAGCGTGCGCCGGGGTAGCGGTTGAAATACCACGTGCCGCCCACTCCGGAGCCCGCCTCGAAGCCGTGGACACGCAGCCCCTGCTCGCGAAGTCGGTGCATGGCGTACATGCCAGCGACGCCGGCGCCGATGACTACGACGTCGAGTGGTGCGGTGGAGAAGTCAGGATCGGTCATGGTGGTCACGCTACGAGTGGACTGGTTGGTAGAGGAACGGGTTCTCCCGCTGGGTGGGCGGAGCCTCCACCCCATGACACTGGGTGGGCTACGGCAGTGGAGAGCGTTGGTGTCCACCGATCGGGGGACACCGATGTCATCCAGCACTCGGACCCGTAGGTGGACAGACCCGAAGGGATTTCGGGGCCATAGTTGTCTCATCACCGAAACACACGGTCACCGAGACCGACAAATCGAGGAGAAACATCATGGCTACCAACACAATTCGACCCGAAGCAATTTCCTTCTCCGGCCTCAGCATGGCAGCTCTGGTTGCCCGCGCCGCCGGTGCGAACGCTGTGAAGTCGATAACCGACACTTCCGTCACGACGGCGATGATCAGCAATTCGGGCTTCGGGGCCCTGTATCTGGTCGACGCATCCAACCCGAACGGCGACTGGATCGTCCCGCCGGCCGACTACATCCTCCCGAACATGAACGTCAACGTGGTCGCCACGAGCAAGAATCAGAACGACTTCCCCGTCGTGCTCACGTACCGCTCCGACGACGGTGGAGTGTTTGTCTTCAGCGCCACCAACTCGAAGACCAGGGCAGATGCCGGCGGAACGTATGCCCCCGACGGCCACGACGTCACGGTGACGATGACCTCGGGTTACCCGGCCATGAACGTCACGTACGTACTGCGGTGACTCCCGTTCACTCCAACAGACCCTGCCGCATCGCGGCGGCGACGGCGGCGCCTCGATCGTTGACTCCAAGTTTCTCGTAGAGGCGCTGCACGTGGGTTTTGACGGTCGAAGGCGCAAGAAAGAGCTGGGAGGCGATGGTGGGGATACTGGCGCCCTGTGCGATCAATCCGAGGACTTCACGCTCACGGGCGCTGAGAGTCGGGCCGGACGGCTCGCTACGGCGACGCACCTCTCCCACCAGTCCGGCAGCGATGCTGGGCGGCAACACATCTCGGCCCGCGGCGCAGTCGAGCACGGCGTTCACGATCTCGGCCCGGGTGGATTCCTTCGGCAGGAATCCGGCAGCACCCGCCTGCAGAGCCTGATACACGACGGACGATTCGTCGTGAGCACTGAGCAGGAGCACCCTGGTCGGCAACTCGTCTCGAACCACTGCTGCTGCCACATGGGTCCCGTCCAGGTGGGGCATCCGGAAATCGATCAGCGCCACGTTCGGGCGTAATTCCCGAATCATTGCGAGCGCAGCTGCGCCGTCGTCGGCCTCGCCCAGAACGTCGATGCGGTCACTGCCGGTCAGGGCCCGAACCACGCCCTCACGAAACAACGGGTGATCGTCGCCGACCACCACGGAAACCTTGCCGACCACCGGCTTCGTGCCTTCTCGCATTGCTCACTTTCTCACGCCCGTACCAGCAATGCGAGCACTTGCGCCTCCCCCGATCGGGGGACACGCGATTCAACCCCGCCACGGCCCCGTCGGCGGACATACAGCAGCCCTGATTCGCGACAAGATTGATTCATCGCCGAGAACGGCAACCACACACCAGCCCAGGAGCAGACATCATGCGTACCAACACCACTCGCTTCGTAGCAGTCACCGCAATCGCCCTCGCTCTCGGCGGAACCGCACTGGGAACCGCGGCGGTCGCCAACGCCGGCACCATGCCGACGGACGGCCCGACGGTTGCCATGACCATCACCAACAACACCGACAACCCGATGCTGCTGGACAGCGCGTCCAACCCCTACGGACAGTGGATCAACGGCCCCCGCTCCTACCTGGCTCCGCACACGACCGAAATCGTCACCGCCTACAGCAGCGATCCGCGCGGCATCGGTGTCGACGTCACCTACCACGTGGCCGACGGAGTCCAGACCGTCATGGCGGCCAACAACTACGCCGGCAACCCCACCCTCGACGGGACCCGCATCATCGGTGACCCGACGCACGTCATCCTCACCGACTACATGGCTACCGGCTACCCCACGATGAACGCCTCCTACGACGTCTTCACGCAGAACTGAAACGAGCGTTGAAGCAACCACGAACTTGATCCGCTACGGCCCACGACCCGGTATCCGCATGGATGTCGGGACGTGGTGTGCGCTGACCAACTCAGACGCGTTCGACCAACACGCAGCGGGCACCACTGAAGATCGTAGGCATGCACTTGTTGCAGTGGATGCACAGTGATTGGGTATCGGATTCGGCTGCGATCCGATTGATCAGATCCGGTTCTCTGAGCAGTGCCCGTGCCATGGCGACGAACTCGAACCCTTCCGCCATTGCGGTATCCATGCCCGCTTTGTCCGTGACACCGCCGAGCAGCACGAGCGGCAGCTTCACCGCAGCACGGATCTGCCGAGCCTCTTCCAGCATGAACAGCGGCTTGTACGGATAGGCATGCAACATGCTCTTGCCCACCAACTGCACACCGAGCCGAACAGGCTGCGGCATCGCGGCGGCAAACTCGCGGATCGGCGCATCACCCTTGAACAGGTACATCGGGTTGAGCAGTGAGCTACCCATCGTCAACTCGAGCGCATCGACACTTCCGGATGCCTCGAGCCACTGCGCCACCTGGATTGCTTCGTCCACCCAGAATCCGCCTGGCACACCGTCGTCCATGTTCAGCTTGGCCAAGATCGCGATCTTGTCGCCGACTGCATCGCGCACACTGCGCGCAGTTTCGAGTACGACGCGAGCCCGATTCTCGAGCGATCCGCCGTAAGAATCCTTACGACGGTTCAGTTTCGGACTCAGGAACGAGCTCGCGAAATAGTTGTGGCCGAAGTGGATCTCGACGGCGTCGAATCCTGCCTCGACGGCAAGTCGCGCAGCGCTCCCGTGCGCTGCCGCAATTCTGGTGATGTCCGCTGTGGTGGCAGTGCGAATCATCCTCATGCTCAACGGATTGAACGAACTCGACGGTGCCAGCGCAGGCAGTCCGGTCGACTTCTGATTCGCGACGGGGCCGGCGTGCCCGAGCTGCGCCGATGCCGCTGCCCCTTCGGCGTGAATGGCATCGGTGAGTCGTCGCAGTCCGGGGAGGGCATCGGGCCGCATCCACAGCTGGCCGTATTCGGTGCGCCCTTCCGGTGCGACGGCGCAATACGCGACGGTGGACATCCCGACTCCGCCGGCTGCCGGGCGGCGATGGAACTCGATCAGCTCGTCGGTGACCAGGGCGTCGGGAGTTTTGCCTTCGAATGTCGCGGACTTGATGATTCGATTTCGCAAGGTCACCGGGCCCAGCTTTGCCGGGGCGAGCACGTCGGGAGCAGTCATCAAGTTTGCCTCTCGCAGGGGTTGTTTGCTGGACGGTAGATCGATGGTCCAGAGCTGGCCAGCCCCCGTGCCACGGAGCGGGAAAACAACTTCAGCCCGGCCGAGGTGGCCGGGCTGAAGTGACATCGCTGCAGATCAGATGCGTCCGAAGTACGCGTCCTTGAGCACTGCCAGGTCGTCGATGTCCTTGGCGTCGGCGTCGAGGACCACCTTGCCGATGTCGAGGACCGTCACGTGATCGGCGACGCTCATCGCGGCCTCCACTGCCTGCTCCACCAGCAGAACAGCCAGGCCGGTTTCCTTGAGCTGCTGGACGCGGTCCATCACCTCACCGACGATCACCGGAGCCAGCCCGCCCGACGGTTCGTCGAGAAGGAGCAACCGCGGCTGCGCCATCAGCGCTGCGCCGATCGCGAGCATCTGCTGCTGACCGCCCGACATGGAACCGGCGGGAAGCGCACGCTTCTCCCCCAGGATCGGGAACATCTCGTACATGGACTCGACGGATTCCATCAGCTCGCCGCGCTTTGCCTTGCGGGTGTACCCGCCCAGCAGAAGGTTCTGCTCGACGGTCTGCTTGTGAAAGACCCGCTTACCCTCCTGCACGTACGCCATACCCTGCCGCACCCGCTTGTGCGCGGGAACTCCGGTGATGTCGGCACCGTCCATTTCGACGGTTCCAGAGGCCACCTTGTTGAGGCCGGACAGAGCACGGAGCGTGCTCGTCTTGCCTGCACCGTTGCGCCCGAGCAGGGCTGTCACCTGACCGGGATAGACGTCGAACGAGACATCCCAGACGACGCGCAGATCGCCGTACCCGGTCTGCAGGTTACGGACCTTCAGAATCGGTTCCATCACTTCACCTCGCTGGTCTGATGGTCTACCGCGCCGATTTCTTCGAGCAGCGCATCCTCATCACCGGACTTGACTCCGAGGTATTCGCTCAACACGCGCGGGTGATGTTCGATCGTCGCCGCATCGCCGGTGGCGATCACCTGCCCCTGCGCCAGCACCACGATCTCGTCGGCCAGCGAGAGCACGAGGCGGAAGTTGTGCTCCACCAACACCACTGTGGCCCCGGCATCACGCAGTACCCGGATCAGGTCCGCCAGGCGTTCGAGTTCGTCCTCGTCGAGTCCGGACGCAACCTCGTCGAAGAGTACGACCCTCGGCTCGGCGATGACGGCGCGAGCAACTTCGAGCATGCGACGCATCCCCAGGGGCAGCGACGTCGCGATCTCGTTGCGCAGGTGCGACATCCCCACGAGCTCGAGAACACGCTCGGCCTCGACGATGTCGGCCTTCGCGATCCTGCGGAAGCTGGGCAGGCGAAGCACAGCCGACGCCATCGACGCGCGGTGCACCGAATACCGTCCGGATGCAACAGCTTCCAGAACCGTGATGTTCTCCGGAATCGTCGGAGTTTGGAACGTCCGCGCCACACCCACGCGCGCCACCTTGTGCGGCGACGACTGCGAGACCACCGTGTCGCCGATTGTGATCACGCCGGCGTCCGCGGTGTAGAACCCGCAGATCATGTTGAGCATGGTCGTCTTACCCGAACCGTTTGGCCCGATCAACGCGGTGACCTTACCTGCCTCTGCGGTCAGGGTTGCCGCATTGAGCGCCTGGTTGCCACCGAATGCCTTGGACACTCCGTCGACCACCAACCGTGCGCCGTTGATCGGCGCCAGCTCCGGTGTTCCGCCGCTGTTTTCCTTTGCGGTGACTACGCCCAGGCCGGCCCTGCGATCGAGTTTCGAGACGATCGCTCGCCCGACCTTGGTCAGACCACCCGAGAGCAACACACCGCCGATGATCAGGAAGCCCCCGTAGAAGATCAGCGAGTATTCCTGAAATGCCGTCGACTGGTTGGGGCCGAGCTGCATGATCGCGGCACCGACTACGGCGCCGTACACACTTGCCGCACCGCCCAGAATGGATGCCGCCAGAACCGCTGTGGCAAAGGTGAACCCGAAGGCTTCCGGCGAGATGAACAGGTCGGTATTGGCGAACAACGCACCCGCCAGACCGGCCGGGAACGCACCGATCGCATAGCCGAGCAGTTTCATCCGGAACACCGACACACCCTGCGACGACGCCAGCACCGGCGACTGCTTGAGCGTGCGGAACGCGATGCCGTGACGCGAGACCACCAGGTTGCGCATCACCGCGAACCAGAGGACGGTCACCACGACAACCACCATGTAGTACTGCTGGGTGTCGAGTTCGGAGCCGAAGAGCGTCGGCGGCTCCATACCGGTGAGGCCGTTTCGGCCGCCGGTCTTGCCGCCGAAGATCGCCAGTACGTCCGGCACGAGCAGCACCAGGAAGAACGACGTCATCGCCAGGGACCAGTTGCCCAGTCGCAGACCGGGAACGCCAGTCAAGATGCCGACGCCCAATGCCACGGCACCGGCCGCAGCGAGCTGGACCAGGATGTCGGTGTGACCGGCCTGGGACATCAGACCCGCGGTGTATGCACCCGCCGCGTACATCGCGGCCTGGCCGAGCGCCAGTTCACCGGCAAAGCCGAGGCTCAGGTTCAGGCCGCTGACCACAAGTGCCAGGATGCAGGCCAATTGAATCTGCCGTGATGTCGACAGGTCGAGCCCCATCACGGGCAGCAGCAAGATCACTACCGCCAGGACCAGCGGGATGATCCAGCTCGGAAGGGAACGGAAAGTCCGCCACGCGCTTACCATTTCACACCACCCGTTCTCGGACGTTGCCGAACAAGCCGGCAGGTTTGACCATCAAGATGACGATCAGCACCGTGAAGACGGCGATATTGCTGTACTGACTTCCCGCCCACAGGGCGGTGAACGATTCCACCAGGCCGACGGTCAGGCCGCCGATCAAAGCACCTGGCAGAGAGCCGAACCCGCCGATCGCCAACGCCACGAATCCCTTGAGGGCCAGCGCGGCACCCAACGTCGCAACTGCAAACGTCTTGGGGCCGACAAGGAGTCCGAGGACACCGGCCAACGCACCCGAGAAGGCAAACGCACCCAGCGCCAACCGTCGTACATTGACTCCTCGCAGCATCGCCGCTTCACGATCCTCGGAGATGCCGATCAGAGCCAGACCCGTCATGGTCTTCTTCGAGACGTAACTCAACCCGATGACCAGTGCAATAGCCGCAACAAGCAGAGCGATCTCTACCGGGTAGGTACGGCCGCCGAGTAGGGTGATCGGTTCGTTCGATCCGAAGAACGGAACCGTGAGAGGTTCACTACCCCAAATCAATTGAGTTGCACCATTGAGCAGAGTGGCAACGCCAAGCGTGGTGACCAGCTGGTTCTGGTGATCGGCCACCGGTCTGATCGCGACGATCTCCTCGACCGAGGCGAGGAGCATCACGGTCACGGTTGCCATGACGGCCACCACGAGAACGGGAAGTTTCAGGGTTACGAGACCCGTGTAGGCGACGAAAGTGCCCACCATCATCAGCTGAGCTTGAGCGAAGTTGAAAGTGTTGGAGGAAACGAAAACGATGTTGTACCCGATGGCAACCAGCACGTAGACCGCGCCGAGCGCCAATCCGGACCACAGAATGGTCATGACGCAGCCGGGTTTCCGAACTGACCGTTGAGGATCTTCGTCGGGCTGATGAACTTCAGCTCACTGGTATCCGGGTTCGGGCCGTGGTTGTCAGAGCTGAAGTTGTAGCGCGAGAGGAATGCGGTCTTGGCATTCTCCTGAACCTCTGCGGTTTCCAGTGCTTCGGCGAGCTTCTTCGGATCGGTCGAACTGCCGACCTTCTCCGCTGCTGCGGCGACGAGGGGGAATGCGTCGTAGTTGTCCGCGAGGATCAGCGTCGACGGGATCGAGCCCAGCGACGCCATCGTGTCCACCATCGTGTTGACGAGCGCGTTGTTCGGATCGAACACCGTGCTGGTGAACACCTGCGTCACCAGGTTCTTCACCTGCGGGGTGCCGAGCACACCGGCGGGCGGATCATTGGCGATGAGGTTGGTGGCAGAGACCGACGTGTTGCCGATCAACGGCACGTCCCAGCCGAGTCGCTCCAGGCTCTGCAACACGTATCCGAGCGGGGCGCCGTACGCGTCCAACGCGATTGCCGTTGCACCGGCATTCTTGAGGGACTGCAACTGCGCCGTCATGTCCAGAGCAGCGGCGTCGTACTCTTCGTTGCCGGCAGCCTTCAGACCGACCTTCTCGAGCGCACCGGTCATCTCCTCGCCGAAGAGTTCACCGTAAGCGGTACTACCGTGCAGGACTCCGACGCTGCTGTAGCCCTTGGTTTTTGCATACTCGGAGATGCCGCGAGCGGTGTCGGTCGCGCCCGGAGCCAGGTCGAAGTTCAGCGGGAACTTCGAGGGGTCCGTGGAATCGGGAGAAGGCGCCATGCTCAGCGAGAGGATGTTGTTCTGCTTGAGGATCGGGAGAACCGCAGCCGCGATCGACGAAGGACCCGAGTTGAGGTAGAGGTCAGGCTTGTTCCCCGAGTTGATGGCTTCGCGCAGCTTGGTGACGGCGATGGTTGCATCACCCGCGTCATCGACAGTGGTGAGCTCGATCTGACGGCCGCCGATGCCCCCGGCCTCGTTCTGGACCTGAACGCCGGCCTTCGTGGCCAGCAGGGAAGTCTGCGAGTTCGCCGCGAGAACACCCTGCGCACTGATCCCGCCGGTCAGCAGGACGCGGTACGGCGAATCCGCGCCACCTTCGGACTCCGAAGAACCACTACACCCCGCGAGAGCCAGAGCCGTCACGGCAACTGCCGCAACAAGAATGGGCCGACGATTCATGTCTGCACTCCTAGAACACATGTATGCACCGAACGTCAGGCGAATACCTGACGAAAGAAGGATCGGCCGGTGGGAACGCCTGATTTCGAGCACCAGCCAACCAAGCACCCGCTTGATGATCTAGCAAGCAGTTGCTTGGGTTGGAGCATAGAATGTGATCTGGATAACGTCAAACGCACAAAAGAGGAGTCATGGAAGCGGACGCTATGCATATTCGGGCGGCCTCGACAGACCGATTCCCGCTGGGTGGAAACGCCAAAACGGCCCCACGCCCTGCGGGATTCGATGAGGTGAATCCGAGCAGGGCGTGGAGCCGTTTGCGTAAAGGTCTGAACTATCGCTGGTTTCGTGGCTTCCAAACCACCAACGCGTTGTTGCGTGGGATCGGAACGAGGTCCCGGCGATAGCCCGCATGGACTTTCGCGATTTCCTCGGCCAGTTCGCGGACGCGATGCTGCAGAGCCTCGACCTGGTTGGTCAGTTCGATGATCCGTTTGATTCCGGCGAGGTTGACGCCCTCGTCCTGCGAAAGCCGTTGCACTTCACGCAGAAGCGCAACATCACGCGGGGAGTAGCGTCGTCCGCCACCAGTGGTTCGGTGAGGGGTGACCAAACCGAGTCGATCGTAGTTACGCAAGGTCTGCGCATGCATGCCGGCCAACTCGGCTGCCACCGAGATCACGAAGATCTGGGCGTCAGGATCGACCGTCGCATCCCATTGATTCTGCGGTCGTTCGGTCATCATGCACCGGCCCACCCGGCCCGTGGATCGAACCCGCTCGCCTTCTCGGCTTCGAGATAGGTCTTCAGCGCTTCGATCGCCGGGTCGTCCAACTTCTGCGGGACGGATACCTTGACGGTGACCAGAAGGTCGCCTGCCCCCTCGGGACGCTTGGGGATGCCGCGTCCGCGAACTCGCAGAATGCGTCCGTCCACCGTTCCGGCCGGAACCTTCACTCCGACACGGCCGTCCAGGGTCGGCACGGACAGTGTCGTCCCGAGCACCAGTTCGCCGTAGCTCACCGGAACCGTCAGCGTCAGATCGTCGCCGTTACGGCCGAAGACATTGTCCGGCTTGACGCGGATGTTGACGAACAGGTCACCCGCCGGAGCTCCGCGGAGACCCGCTTCGCCCTTGCCCTTGAGTCTGATTTTCTGACCGTCGCTCACGCCTGCCGGCACGCGAACCGTGATGGTCCGTGTCCGGTTGGTGACGCCGCTACCGTGGCAGTCCTCGCAAGGCGAGTCGATGATCGAGCCGGTTCCCCGGCAGTCGTCACACGGCTCACTGAATCCGAATGCGCCCTGGTTGCGGCTGACCACGCCGGTTCCGTTGCAATGCGGGCACACTCGCGGGCTGGTGCCCGGCTTTGCGCCGCTGCCGTGACACGTGGTGCACGACGTCGGGCTGGTCAGACGAAGTGGGACGGTGACACCGAGCGCCGCTTCGCGGAAGGCGAGCGTCGTCTCGGTCTCGAGGTCCTTGCCTCGACGCGGTCGGTTGGGCGCAGCTGTGCGCTGGCCCGCTCCCCCGCGATTGAACAATCCGCCGAAGATGTCTCCGAGACCCGAGTCCTGCCCGCCGGCACCGCCGCCGAACAGGTCGTTGATGTCGAAACCACCAGCTCCGGGGTTGAATCCACCGCCACCTTGCGCACGAGGACCGAAGCCTCCGCTGGCAAAGAGGCGCCTGGCCTCGTCGTACTCCTTGCGCTTGTCCGGATCAGACAGAACGGCATGAGCTTCACTGACGGACTTGAAACGCTCTTCGGCCTTCGCATCGTCAGGGTTGGCGTCGGGATGAAGATCCCGGGCCAGCTTGCGATACGCCTTCTTGATTTCGTCGGCCGTCGCGGTGGACGAGACGCCCAGCTCCTTGTAGAAGTCCTTCTCGATCCACTCCCGTTGACTCACTGGGCGTCTCCTCCTCTCACTCTTACTTCGCTTCTTGTTCTGAACCGTCTGCAGGCTTGTCGCCTACCCGGTCCGTCACGGCCACCATTGCGGTCCGAAGGACCCGGTCGCCGAGCTTGTAACCCTTGCGCATGACCGTCCCGAGTACGGGGTCGTCGCCTTCGCCTTCATGCTGCACCGCTTCGTGGAGTGCGGGATCGAAATCGTCGCCCTCGTTACCGAAGTCGGTCAAACCCAGACCCGTCAGGGTCGTGTTGAGCTTGTCCGCGAGTGCACGCAGTGGACCTGATTCGAGGTCACCGTGTGCCCGAGCGCGATCCAGGTCGTCGAGGATTCCGATGAGTTCGGTGATGACCGAAGCGCGCGCGGTTTCCTTGATGACCTGCTTGTCACGCTCGACGCGACGACGGTAGTTGGTGAACTCCGCCTGAAGTCGCTGCAGATCCGCAGTTCGTTCGGCGAGCTGATCGGTGGCGGATGCTTCCTCCACGATCGACTCTGCTTCCTGAACTACCCCTGTGTCTTCCGAGTCGAGCGGCGGCAGGGATTCCCCCGCCGCCTCTCCCTGTGCACCGGTCTCGGGGTCGACCGGGTTGTTCTCGGAGTTGTCCGAGGTCACTTCTTGTCCGAGTCGGTGGGCTCGTCGACAACCTCGGCGTCGACGACGTCGTCGTCATTGCCTGCGCCGTCGGTGTTTCCGGCCTCGTTTGCAGCGGAAGCCTCGTAGATGGCCTGGCCCAGAGCCTGCGACTCGGTGCCCAGCTTCTCCACTGCGGTCTTCACTGCAGCGATGTCGGTGCCTGCCAGGGCGTCGTTGACGTCCTTGACCGCTGCCTCGACCTTGGTCAGGATCTCCTCGGAGACCTTGCCCGCGTTCTCACCTTCACGCTGCTCCTTGACGAACTTCTCCGTCTGGTGGACCAGCGACTCGGCCTGGTTGCGGACCTCTGCCTCTTCGCGACGTGCCTTGTCTTCCTCGGCGTGAGCCTCGGCGTCCTTGACCATGCGCTCGATCTCTTCCTTGGACAGACCGGAGCCGTCCTGGATCTTGATCGTGTTTTCCTTGCCGGTGCCCTTGTCCTTCGCCGTCACGTGCACGATGCCGTTGGCGTCGATGTCGAAGGTGACCTCGATCTGCGGAACGCCACGCGGGGCGGGCGGCAGATCGGTGAGCTCGAAGGAGCCGAGCAGCTTGTTGTGCGAAGCGATTTCGCGCTCACCCTGGAAGACCTGGATCTGCACCGAAGGCTGATTGTCGTCAGCGGTGGTGAAGGTCTCGGAACGCTTCGTGGGGATGGTGGTGTTGCGCTCGATGAGCTTGGTCATCACGCCACCCTTGGTTTCGATACCGAGGGAAAGCGGCGTGACGTCGAGGAGCAGAACGTCCTTGACCTCGCCCTTGAGCACGCCGGCCTGGAGTGCGGCGCCGACTGCGACGACCTCGTCCGGGTTGACACCCTTGTTGGGCTCACGGCCACCGGTCAGTTCACGAACCAGATCGGAGACTGCCGGCATACGGGTGGAGCCACCGACGAGCACGACATGGTCGATGTCCTTGACGGCGATTCCGCTGTCCTTGATCACTGCCTGGAACGGCGCACGGGTGCGATCGAGCAGGTCCGAGGTGATCTTCTGGAACTCGCTGCGGGAGAGCTGCTCGTCCAGGAAGAGCGGGTTCTTGTCCGCGTCGACCGTGATGTACGGGAGGTTGATGGAGGTGCTCTGCGAGCTGGAGAGCTCGATCTTCGCCTTCTCCGCAGCCTCACGCAGACGCTGCAGGGCCATCTTGTCCTTGGTCAGATCGATGCCGTTCTGAGCCTTGAACTTGTCGACCAGCCAAGCGACGACGCGCTCGTCCCAGTCGTCGCCACCGAGGTGGTTGTCACCGGAGGTTGCGCGAACCTCGACGACGCCGTCGCCGATTTCGAGCAGGGAGACGTCGAAGGTGCCGCCACCGAGGTCGAAGACCAGAATGGTCTGCTCGGTGTCACCCTTGTCCAGTCCGTATGCCAGTGCAGCCGCGGTGGGCTCGTTGACGATACGAAGGACGTTGAGGCCGGCGATCTGGCCGGCTTCCTTGGTTGCCTGACGCTGTGCGTCCTCGAAGTATGCGGGGACGGTGATGACGGCGTCGGTGATGTCTTCGCCGAGGTAAGCCTCCGCGTCACGCTTGAGCTTCATGAGCGTGCGGGCGCTGATTTCCTGCGGCGTGTACTTCTTGCCGTCGATTTCCACGTTCCAGTCAGTGCCGATGTGGCGCTTGACGGAGCGGAGGGTGCGGTCGACGTTCGTGACTGCCTGGTTCTTCGCGGGCTGACCGACGAGAACCTCGCCGTTCTTGGCAAATGCGACCACCGAGGGGGTGGTACGTGAGCCTTCGGCGTTGGCGACCACTACGGGCTCGCCGCCCTCCAGCACTGCAACTACCGAGTTGGTCGTACCGAGATCGATACCGACTGCACGAGCCATAGTGTTCCTACCTTTCGTTCTGCGGTTCTCTGCCCGAGTGGTTGATCTCGAACATGACCGCGAGTTTTTCGCTTGGTGAGCGTCCTCCGCTCAAGTTTGCCTCCGACCGTGGCCGGGAGTCAACTTGAAGTTGAGCCGAGGGCGCTCAAGCTTGTCGAAATGGTCAACTACAGCCCACGTAGATTTGTTCCCGCCTTCCCCGAAAAGCCGAAAAAGTGCGCCACATCACTTCCGAATCTCTCCGAATGGCTACGATCGGCCGGTGACCGATCCCGACAATTCTCCCGTTCGACCTGCTCGACCGGCGCCGGCGCGCCCGGCACCCGAGCGACCCGACGTCTCGGTTCGGCCGCTCCGACCTGCAGCGAACGACGAGATACCCAAGGCCGTGACCTTGTCCACCTCTGCCTGGATCGGCTCGTTCGTCGTCCTGGCCGGTATCGCCGGAGTGGTAGTCACCAGCCTCGACGACGTCCGGTCAGCCCTCGAAGAATCGACTGCGCGCGACAATCCCGGATACTCGTCCACCGACATCTCCGATGCCGTCACGGTCGTCCTGGCCGGCAGTGGCGGCGGCGCTCTCGTCCTGATCCTGCTCGCACTCATGAGCCTTCAACTCCTCCGTGCCCGCAAGAACGCCGGGCGGGTGATGACGGCGATCGTCGGAGCCCTCAGCATCGCGGCCGGACTCGGCTTCATGTCTCTGGTCGACGGCGCCGCGGATATCGGCGCCGGAGTTCTGAGATGGGGTCCGATTCTCTACTGCGTCCTTGTAGCAGTGGCGGCGATCGCTCCGTTTGCTCCCGGTGTCAGCACCTGGCTGCGAGTACGCCGATGAAGGTTCACGTACAACTCGACTCCGCGCCGGGCGCGGGCGCTGCTCGCAGCCGTGGACTCGCGGACACCGGCGCCGGTGGCCTGTTCACCTTCGAGGGACCACACGACGTGTTCTTCCCGCTCGTCGAAGCGGCATCGGCCGTCGACCTCGACCTGATGACCAACGTCGCCATCGCATTCCCCCGCAGTCCCATGCATCTGGCGCATTCGGCCAACGACCTACAGTTGCTCAGTCGCGGCCACTTTCGCCTCGGTCTCGGATCGCAGATCAAACCACACATCGAAAAACGCTACAGCGCAACGTGGTCGCGTCCAGCGGCCCGCATGAAGGAGACGGTCGCAGCGGTCAAGGCGATCTTCACGGCGTGGGAGAACACCTCGACGCTGAACTTCCGCGGCGAGTTCTTCACCCACACTCTGATGCCCCCGACGTTCGATCCAGGCCCCAATCCCTATGGACCGCCGCCCATCCTGATGGGTGCGCTCGGACCGGTGATGACCCGGACGGCGGCGGAGGTGGCCGACGGACTCCTGGTCATGCCGTTCCACACGCAACGCCATTTCCTCGAACGAACACTTCCGGCCGTCGATGCCGGCCTCCGTGAATCCGGCCGCACCCGAGACGAATTCACGATCATCCCGCAGGTCATCGTCGGCGTCGGCCGCGGCGACGATCAACTTGCCGCGGCCGCCCGAGGCGTCAGAGCCCTGCTCTCGTTCTACGGTTCGACGCCCGCATACCGTCCGGTGCTCGACGTCGAAGGGTGGGGCGAGGTCCAACCGGAACTCAATGCCCTGTCGAAGCGAGGTGGTTACGCCGACATGGCATCACTGATCACCGATCCGATGCTGACCACACTCGCCGTCGTCGGCACCCCCGAAGAGTGTGCTGCCGAGATTCGGCGGCGGTTCGGCGAGCATGCCGACGAAGTGTGCTGCTACTTCCCGGGTTACGACGTAGAGCCGGCTGACGTGGCGTCGATGATCTCGCTTCTCACCTGAACCTGGTCGAACTTCCTGATCAGGCCCCCAAGGTACGGGCCAGCTCGGTCAACGACTCCCGGGCAGCACGCAGGCTCGCGTCACCCTGCTCGATCAGCGGTGCCATCGCCGGAATACGCTGCGCCAAAGTCAGTTCCGCGGTGATGACGGAGACATCCATTCCCATCGACACCCCGAGCACCTGAACGAGTGGCGGGACGGTGTGATCGTTGGCCTCGTTCCCCGAGCCCGGTGCATAGGTGTTCCCACGGCTGGACACGATCACCACGGGCTTACCTGCGAGCGGCTGAGTACGCGTGTCGAAAGGCACCGTAGTCCCCAGGACGTGCACGTAATCTATCCACGCCTTCAACGTGGACGGGATCGACCAGTTGTACATCGGCGCGCCGATCACGACTACGTCTGCAGCGGTAAGTTGCTCGATGACCCGAGCCTGTAGTGCTTCCGCGGCGGGATCCGGAATCTCTCCCTCGACCCGCAAACGTGGTGCATAGTGCAGAGCCGCGTCCGCGAGGTGCGGCAAGGGATCCCGGTGCAGGTCCACCGTCACCGTCGTGTGATCCGGACTGTTGTTCGACCACTGCTGAGCGAACAGGGCGGTGAGATCACGAGAGGTCGAGTTGTGGAGTTCGGCAGACGAATCAATGTGAAGTAGCTGTGGCATCCTTCATCAGTACCAGAGCGCGCTCAACTCTTCTCCGCGGCGAGATCGGATTCTGCCGCGTACTGCGCCAGCAGGACACGTTCGCGCTCGCGGCGCGGATAGAAGAACGTCACCACCGCGGCACCGGCACACACGATGATGATCGCCGCGATGTAGGCGTTTGTATCCCCGTCCAGGAAGGCGTTTTTGGCGGCGGTCATGATTTGGTCCGCGTATTGCGGGTAGCGTTCCGCGAGAACTTCGGCGCTGGAGAAAGATTTGGTGAGCGCGGCCTGAGTTTCGGGAGTCACCTCGGATGCGTTCGGCGAGGACGAGATCGCATTCCCCAACGATTTTGCGTACCCGGCCGTGAGTATTCCGCCGAGAATCGACTGCATGATGGCGCCGCCCAGGTCGCGTTGCAGGTCCGAGGTTCCCGACGCCATACCAGCGCGGTGCACGGGAACGGATCCGGTCAGCGAACGCGATGCCGGTGTGCCTGCCAGGCCGACCCCGATCCCGACAAGCGCATAGGCCAGCGCGACCTGCCAATACTGTGTGCTTTCGTTCCACAGGAAAAGCGCGACAAACAACCCGAGAACCACGAACAGGTAGCCGGAGAGCAGCGTGACGCGGGCGCCGTACCTTTCGATCATGGTCGCCGAGCGCGGCGCAACGATCACCATCGCCAGCGCAGCCGGAATGATGGCCGCACCGGCTGCCAGCGTCGAGTAGCCGAGGACGTTCTGCAGGAACTGCTGGCCGATGAACATCGCGCCCATGAGCGAACCGAACACGACCAACCCGCCCACCGCCGCGACCCAGAAGGTCGGGCGCGCAGCTACGTGAAGATCGAACAGCGGATTGACCGCGCGTCGCTGTTGCAGGAAGAACCCGATACCCGCGACGACCGCTATCGCCCCGAGCACCAGAGCCAACGTGCCCGAACCCTTCACCGGCGCAAAGTTGATGGACAGCACCAGCGCCCCGATGAAGACGATCGACACTATGCCGCCGAGGTGATCAACTCGCTCGGTCGTCTCGTTGACGTGCGCGGGCACCAACACCAGCGAACAGATCAGTGCCACGAGAGCCAACGGAAGGGTGACGAAGAAGACCGAACCCCAGTGAAACTGCTCGAGCAGCGCCCCCGAGACGATCGGACCGAGTGCTGAAATCGCGCCACCGATTGCGGACCACATGGCAATCGCCTTGGTCCGTGCCGGTCCGGCCCACAGCGCCGTGATGATCGCCAGCGTGGTCGGGAATGCAAGACCTGCCGAGACGCCTCCGACTATCCGAGCAAGGAACAGCACTTCGAAGTTCCCGGCGAATCCAGCCACGATCGACGCCGGAATAGACAGCGCCATGCCGGTGACCAGCAGCATCTTGCGGCCGTATCGGTCTCCCAACGCCCCAAGGTAGAGCACCGTTCCGGCCAGGCCCAACGAGTACCCGACCGCGATCAGGTTCAGTTGCGTCTGGCTGGCGTCGAAGGCCCGCCCGATGTCCGGCAGCGCGACATTCGCGACCGAGAGATTGAGATTCGCGACCGCAGCGACCAGGATGAGCGTCCCCAGGACGAGGGTGGCTCGATCCGGTGAAGCGGACTTGATGTCACTCGCCATGCGCGTGCTCCCATCGAGGTGGGACCCGAACCTGGGAGTTATGTCCGGGTCATCCCGAACTCAAGATAGAACCCTCTCCAAGCGCTCGCACAGTGAACGGGTCCCTATTCGGGCACAATTTCAGCCAAGACGCCCTCGGCGCTGCGGGCAGCAACCAGGCAGGCGCGGGAGGTGAACCTGTCGAAGAGCGGATGCCTGGACAACTCCCGCCATCGCCGGACAGCCGCGGTAGCCCGCGCACGCTGGACCTCCGGCGATTCTTCCGGTTCGCAGCCCAACCGGTCACTGGCCCGGATTCCGTAGCCACCGATCAGCCTTTGCAGTTGTGCCAGGTCGTCGGGTGGCAGATCTGTGTGTACCGAACGAAGTCGCCCGAGCAGGCGAAGTTCGTGGAAACCGTGAACATCGGCAAGCAACCGTTGTGCCTCCGCCGCGATCAGATCGCCTTCCTCACTCGGATCGGCTTCGAGGATTCGGCCCAACGTCACCAGCGCGGTGTGCGATTTCAGTTGATCCGCGCGCTGCCCGAACTGAACGTCGATCACCTGACGAAGTTCGTCCAGTCCGCTTCGCTCCAGCAATTCGGCTGCCAGACTCGGCGAATCAGTGGCACCCAGCTTTATCGACGTCACGGCGAGGCGAATTCCGAAGAGCCCGAACCGATCGGCCAATTGCGCCCGCATCGCCGCATCGACCGGGAGTGGACTGTCCTGCCTGGCAAAACGATCCGCGGAGAGCAGTGCCAGGCTCAGATCCTCGGATGGAACCTGCGCGAGCGCCGAGAAGGCAGCGAACTCACTCTGCCTCATCGTCCGTGCGGCGAGTGCCAGCAGACCTGCCACGGGAACCACCGACTGGCACAGCCCGGTTCGCTCCAACTCCTCGGCAAATCGTGCCGCGACGTCCTTCGCCGAGGACAACGCGTCGAGCCTGCCTGCGCCGACCTCGTCGGCACGCGAGAGAACACCGATCACTCCGAGCGGGCCGGATTCTCCGCCGACATGATCAGCGATCTTCCCGAGGAACTGCATGTCACTGGCGTTCAGGGCGCGCAGCAGGTAGACCACCGCGTCCGCGCCGGGCGCACCACCATCGGGAACCAGCATGTCCCAGGTTCGGGCCGAAACCTCGGTCGAGAGCGACGACGTACCTGGGGTGTCGATGATCGTCGTACGAGCCAATGCCGAAGACGGCCAGTCGACGTCGATGCGGTCCACCGAGTCTGCGGTGTACTCCCCCAGATCGAACGTGAGTCTGCCGTCGCGGCGCGTCACCGGCACGTTGAACTCGGCACCGTTCTCAGCCGTCGCAGTCACCTGGGGCGTTGTCCCGTTCCGATACCAGGTGACGACGCGCGTGCACTCCGTCGCGTCGGTAGGCGCTATATCCTGTCCGACAAGCGAATTGAGCAGCGTCGACTTCCCCGCCTTGAGGGAGCCGGCGAGCGCCACCCGGAGTGGCTCGCCGAGTCGGGCAGCGCATTCGTCCAACTGGGCTCGCGTCTGCGGCTGGTCCGCGTAGACCCGTCTGGCCTGGTCGATCAGAGCATGTGCCGACTCCACAGCGGTCACGGCGGTCGTGGCACTCATGCGTTGCTCACCTTTGCCGAAGCAGGAGCCGGAGTTTCGCCGATCAACGTTCCGGCAACGGCGTCAAGCTCTGCGACGACGCGCATGTCGGTCTCCAGACGCTTGATACGAGCGGCGTGTTCGCTCGACTCCAACTGCGCGGCTTCCTGCGTGGCGCGGAGGGATTCGTTGATCGAGCGCAGCGCCTGCTCGGCGATGTCGGTGAAATGATCCCGCAGAAGCCGCTGCACCAGGCGGAGGCGGTCCTTCGACTCCTTGCCCACCTGGAAGCTGACGTCGTCGGCGAACCGTCGGATTGCCGCTTTCGCCTCGGCCCGACGCTTGAGCACCTGTGCTTGTTTGTCTTCGCGATAAGCCTTGGTACCCAGCAGAACCCCGGCTCCGATGGAGATCGGGTTGACCAGTGCCATGCCCATCATCGTGGTGATCAAGCCGAACATCAAGACGCCGCCGTACGAGCCGCGCATGCCGACCAGGACCTTCTGAGTGATGCCGATATGGCCGGATTCGAGGTCCGACAACGCGCCAACCGGTTCCAGGAAACCGTCGGTGTCGGCGACGTCGAGATGCGGGAGCGCGACGTCGCCGGTCTCCGCGAAGTGCTGCGCCACAACTTCTGCCAACCATTGAGCTCGATCGTGAGCCCACACGAAGTTGTCACCGATAGCGGTGGCGATCTCCTGTTCGAGCCACTCCCCCACTACGTCCCAGTCCTTACCTGGATCGCCTTCGTCGACCGTCTCTTCGGCCTGGCGGGTGACCCGGCGCAACCGGTCCCGGAGGTCGTGATCGATGTCGGCGGCAAGGTCTGCAATGCCGTCGCCGAGGCTCTGTTGCCAGAGCGAGGTCTTCTTGTGCAGTTCCTCGGCCGCTGCCCGGGCACGCTGCAGGCCGGCGACCGCCGCTTGAGCGGTGGACGGATCCTTCAGCGCCGCAAGCTCACTGCCCATCTCCAACGTCAGATGTGCTGCCGAGGAACGCACGTCCATCGCAACTGCGCGTCGCGTGTTCGACTCGGCACGCGCAACCACGTTGTCCCGCAGGAACTGATAGAGGTCCAGAAATCCGGATTCCGCCTCGAGTTCCTTGTCCCCCAGCCTCAGTGCGTGCGACCGCAGTACCGAGGAGATCGGAATGAGCGGCAGGTCCAACCCGGCGCGCTGGAGATGTCCGCGATCGGCGTCGAGGATCTGTCGCCAGTGCGGGTACAGATCGGTCTTGCTGATCAGACCGGCCACCGCAGGACACAGATTGACGACCTGGCGGATGAATCCCAGCTCGGGTTCGGTGAACTCCTGACTGGAGTCCGACAGAACCAACACGGCATCGGCCGCAGTGATCAATCCCAATGTTCCTGCAGCATGCGGATTTCCATGACCACCGACACCGGGGGTGTCGATCAGAACCAAACCGTCGGCCAACAGCGGACTGGGAACACCCACTTCCACACGCAGAACTTCACGCCCTTCGGCGCGAGGCGTGGCCGGGGTGATCCCCATCAGTTCTTCGAGCGGGAGGGGCACCCGGATGGGCGCCGCACCCGGATCGGCGAGAATCAATTCGGCGACCGCGGTCTCCGCGTACTGCACGACCGTCGCCACGGCAGTGGTCTCGTCGTCACCGACCGAACACACGTCGATGCCGAGCAGAGAATTGACGAACTGGCTCTTGCCCTGTTTGAGGGGACCGACCACCACGATACGAATACGTGGATCATTGACTCTGACCTGAGCATTCTCGAGTCGGCGCACCAGATCCGTGCGCCCGAAATCCTTCGCCACGACGGCTGTTCGTTCGAGCAACGACGCCGTCGACGACGCGACGCGCGCCTTCCGACTGCTTACCTGACTCGCTGAATCACTCATGAGCTACGTTGACCCGCAATTCTTCCCGACTCGAATATCCGGCCCTGCGAACGCATAGCGCACGCAGGGCCGGATTTGTTACATCAGGTCATTTTGACCGATTTCAGTTCCTGCGTCAGCAGATCAGGGATGCAGGTGATCGACAACCGCAACCGGGTCGATGTGATCGACCGGTGCTGCAACCGAATCCTCGGCGAAGAGCGAGTGTCCGGTATCGGCGCTCAGTCCCGAATCGGAGCCCGCACCGAAAGCGTCGGTCGCATCGATCGACGACCACGGGTTCAGCGCACCGGTCAAGGAACTTGTCAGGTCGGACACGCCGCTGACTGCTCCACCGAGGGATCCACCCAGGTCAGCGACTCCGCCGCCGCCAACGGTACCGCCACCGTCGACGGTGCCACCGGCAGCCGCGGCTGCGTCGGCACCGATCGAACCTGTCACCTCGGTGACTGCTCCGACAGCCCCGCCGAGCGATCCACCGAGATCGGTGACGCCGTTCAGTGCTCCGCCGAGCGACCCACCCAAACCAGCCGCAGCGTTCGTGGCGGCGTCGAGACCTGCTGTTGCGTCGAGACCTGCTGTTGCGTCCAGAGCACCGCCCACCGTTGCTCCGAGGTCGCCGGTCACACCGCCGAGGTTCAGGCCGTCTGCCGCGATGCTTCCGAGGTCGACGGAAGGCAGTTCAGCGGAGATCGGGCCAAGGTTCACTGCGCCGAGGTCGACGGAGGGCAGGTCGGCGCCGATCGAACCGGTGTCGATTCCGCCGAGGTTCAGTGCCGTGTCCAGCGCTCCACCGAGTGCGCCTTCGGCACCGAGAACGCTGTCGAGAGAGCCCCCCAGCCCGAGGCCGGCGCCCAGCGCACCATCCAGCGCGCCGGTGAGGTCCGTGCCCACGGAACCGACAGCCCCCAAGCCGCCTGCACCTGCGAGAGCGGTGTCGAGAGCCGCAGCCACACCGGCTGCCAAGCCTGCTTCGCCGCCCAGGCCGAGTGCACCACCGAGGTCGATTCCGGTAAGTCCGCCTGCGCCCAGCGCTGCGTCGAGTGCGCCGCCGAGACCGCCCGCCAGCCCGGCATCGACGCCGAGTGCCGAACCGAGGACACCTTCGAGAGCCGTCGACAGATTCGCACCGCCGCCCAGAGCCGCTGCGAGGTCTGCGCCGAGACCGCCTTCGAGGTCGAGTGCTCCCCCGAGCAGTCCACCGAGTGCGCCGCCCAGGTCGGCTCCGACCGTTCCGCCGGCACCGAGGGCGCCGGAGAGTGCCGCGCTGAGCTGCGCGCCCAGGTCTGCACCCCCGCCGAGTACGGCGTCGAGGTCGAGTCCTCCGCCGAGGCCCAGTGCTGCGTCGAGTGCGCCGCCGAGTGCAGTTTCCAAGCCGCCGCCGACTCCGAGAGCTCCGCCGAGTGCGCCGCTCAGTGCAGCACCGAGATCGAGGCCGCCCGCGATATCGGTGAGAACGCTGACATCCGTGATCGCTCCGAGGACGCCGCCGAGTGATGCACCCAGATCGGCGCCGATCGTGCCGCCGGCTCCCAGGACACCGGAGAGCGCGCCGGACAACGCCGTGCTGAGGTCGCCCGTCAGAGCGCCGGCAAGATCGAGGCCGCCACCCAGTGCAAGGGCGGATTCCAGTGCGCCGGTCAGGCTCGCGCCCAGCTCGCCGCCGATGTCGAGGAGTCCGCTGAGGTCTGCTGCGCCGCCGAGGAGTCCACCGAGAGCCAGTCCGAGGTCGGCTCCGAGGTCGCCACCGATGGCAAAGACGGGTGCGAGGGCGCCGCTGAGCCCCGCCGTCAGGTCGAGTCCGCCGACCGCGCCGATGGCGGCGTCGAGGGCTGCGCCCAGTTCCGCGGTCAGACCGCCGGTCACTCCGAGGGCGCCGCCAAGAGCCGCGCTGAGCTGTGCGCCCAGATCGAGAGCTCCTTCGAGATCGAGTGCACCGCCGAGGCCCAGGCCGGCTTCGATGACGGCGCCGAAGGCTGCGCCGAGGTCGGCACTGATCTCGCCGCCGATGGCAAGCGCAGCGCTGAGGGCTGCTGCGAAGTCGCCGACCAGGTCGAACTGGCCGCCGAGGGCGCCTCCGACTCCGAGGCCTGCACCGGCACCGAGACCCAGGCTGCCGCCGAGGCCGCCACCCAGTCCACCGGTGAGACCACCACCGATTCCGAGACCGCCGCCGATGGCACCCGCAGCGGACGCGCCGGCGTTGACGATCGCGGACAGGTCGGCGCCGCCACCGGCAAACAGTCCGGACTCGGCAACCAGCGGAGCGACGGCGACGATGTCGGCGGGGCTGACGTCGCACAGACCGGCAGCGTTGAGTGCCGCGGTCGGGTTGGCGCAGTAGTTGGCAGCTGCCTCGTCGTCACGAAGTAGCCCGAGGATGAATTCGAGTACGGCGTTCGTTGCCATGGCGGGTTCTCCTGAAGTTCGTTGACCGGGTTGTTGCCGGTGGGTTGTTGCCGGTGATCCGGAAACTGGTGCGCTGCCAGAGGTAGCGAGTGGAATTAACGCTAAGAACTTTTGCGACTGGGGCCAACGGGGAGCACCCCCCTCTTCTGCGTGGACAGACGGGGAAGCCCCCTACGGGGTACGCCCGCTCGGAATAGGGGGATTTGCTCCGATTAGGGGATCGGTCCCCTACTTCGCCGCGACGCCTCCGATCCGGTAACGATCCAGGTCCTGAAACCGACATCGCAGACAACCGCGACAGTCCTTCTGTCGCCCACGACCAGGGGAGTTCGTTCATGGCGGCAGGGCTCGGCATCAGCATCGGTTCGGCCACTCTCGTAGCTGTCACCGACGGCTCGACCGGTGAAACGCAACAGGTCCGCTTACCCAGTGCGCTGCAATTGGACGACGGAACCGTCATCACCGGATTTGTCGAGCGCGTCGGAGACCCGATCCCGATACTTGCCGCCGACGGTACCGAGTACCGCGGCGAGTCTCTCGCAGCGACAGCGGTAGGCGCGCTCGTCGGCCAGGCTGGCGGCGAAGAAGGTCCAGCTGTTGTCCTGGCTCACCCGGTGGGGTGGAATCGTCACACAGCACGCACCATGGAGTCCGCGCTGGACGACGCCGGGGTTCACGGGGCTACTCTCGTCGCCGAACCCGCGGCCGTCATGGCGTGGCTCGCCGCTTCCGGAAACGCTGCCAACGACGGTCTGACCGTCGTCTACGACCTCGGCGCTCGCTCGCTCGACGTCACGATGATGTCCACGACCGGCGGACGAAGCGAGATCTTCGGAAAGCCACTGCGCAGCGAGGACATCGGCGGCGACGAATTCGATCACCTCGTCACCGTGCACCTGCTCGATGCGGTTTCCGACCACTTCGCAGCCCTTGATCCCTTTGCTCCCGAGACGATTGCAGCGCTGGAAACTCTGCGCGAGCAAGCCCGCGCAGCCAAGGAGGAACTTTCCACCGAGACGGAAACCGTTGCTCGCGTGACGCTTCCCGGCGCCGTCAGCGACATTCGACTGGTTCGTTCCGAGCTCGAGGATCTGATCAGGCCCGCCCTCACCGAATCGGTGGCCTTGGTGCGCGAAAGCCTGCGATCTGCCGGCGTCGAGTCCAGTGATGTCAATCAGGTTGTTCTGGCCGGCGGAAGCTCGTCCATTCCCCTTGTCGCCGAACTACTGTCCGCGGAGCTTCGTGTTCCGGTGATCGCCGACGCCGATCCCGCGTCGTGCGCGGCGTCCGGCGCCGCGGCACTCGCCCTCGACGCCCGAGACTCGCACGTGCCGGCCGCCGCCACTGCATTGATTCCCGCCGAGCCGTCGCGCAAGCCCGCACCGGTTCCTGCCTTCTCCACTCCGTTGCTTGCCGAGCCGACAGAGGAAGAGAACACGGCGACTCGACGCTCGTCGAGGGTGGGCGTCGTTGCTGCGGTGGTAGGAGCGTTCATCGTGCTCGCCGCAGGCGGACTCGGAATCGGAACGGCCATGGACAAGATCAACGTTCCGTCCAGTTCGGCGGACACCACCAGTGAGTCCACCTCGTCCACCGCTTCGACCACGCCGGGCTCTACCCCCGGCAGCACCACGGCAGCCGAAGCAGCAGGCAACGGATCCACGACTGCGAACAACGTTACTCAGAACAATCAGCCCGGCTCTCCTGCTGCCGCAGGCGGTTCGACGACGGCACCAGGGGCAGTTCCGGTTGCCGGCGCACCAGCTGGATCTGCTCCCGCACCAGGTGAGACCGCCCAGTCGGCGCCTGCACCTGCCGCACCCGGCGCCCCGGCGCCCGCACCGGCTCCCGCCCCGGCACCGGCGCCCGCGCCCGGAGCAGGCGTCGGAACCGGTATCGGTGATGCTGCGACCGGCATCGGCAACGGTGTCGGCGGTTTGGTCGACGGCGTCGGGGACGGTGTCGGCGGCGTGGTCGGAGGTCTCGGTAACGTCGTCGGTGGTGTCGGAAACGTGGTCGGTGGTGTCGTCGGCGGCGTCACCGCGCCGATCCGCTGACCGGCGGGCTTTCGATGAACCGTGACAGCGGCACCGAATCGTCTTACATTGCAGGACTTTTGCGCGGCATCGACCTGACTGCATCGCCACTGCGCCTGTTCGTCACCGGGACCGACGCCAGCGCTCGGCCCCAAGTGACGAGGGCGGTGCGCAAGAGGATCGAATCTGGTGACAGACCTGTGGTCACCGTCGTCACGCATGACGCCCCGGCCGATGCGATTGTGGTGATCGCAGACGCACAGGCTCTGACCTCCGATGAAATCCGTGCCCTGAACGAACTGGTTCAACGTGACGACCTCGGAGTTGTCATCGCCTCCGATCGGATCGATCCTCCACTCGCACCGATCTACTCGAACATCTCGAGTTTCGGTACCGTCCTACATCTGAACCCGTTGAACCGGTCAGATATTCGGAAGATCGCCGCGGAGCGAAGAGTTCCGCTCGACGATCGTGCCGTGCTGACGCTCGAGCATCTGGCCGGTGGTTCCTTCGGGGCCGTCGAAGCGTATTTCGCCGCCGCCTCGGCGGGCCGCCCGGAAATGGCGACAGCCGTACGCACACACATCCTCCATCAGGTCACCGCTCTGCATCCGATCGAGCGTGAGATCCTCGAGGTTTCATTCGCCGTCCCGGACATCGACGCTTTCGAGCTCGATCTGGGACAGGAGAAGTTCAGTCTCACAGCGGCATTCGACCGAGCACTGGCCACCGGACTGTTCGGTTCGCGATCACCTCTCGTCGCGAGCGTTGTGGCAGAGTCGACCAGCACAGGACGTATCCGCAGCGAGCTGATCAGAATCGTCGAATCACGCGCGAACGCGAGAACCCTCGATATCGGTACAGCACGAAGACTTTTCGACTCCGGCATCCGACACCGCGATCTCACGGCTGTACTACGAGACGCAGTCGACGCGAGCACGCCGGCGGCCGCGGCAGATCTCTTTCGTCGTGTGAATTCGATCGAGCCTCTCGGCGTGGCGGACACGCTGCTGTACGCCCAGGTCTCGGCTCGGAGTGGTGACCTCGACACTGCCTGCCGCCTGGCCGATTCCGTCATCGCCGAACCCGATCTCGACAACGCGAGACTGGCTGCGGCGGTGCGAATCCGCGCAGCTTCGTCCGCAGCATGCGGCCAACTCCGCGCCGCCGCAGATCTCTACACCTGGCTCGGGCCAGGGCGCACCGAAACCGAATCCCCCTTCGCCGCAATCACCTTCCTCGGCATCGGCAACGTCGATGACGCGAACGCGGCGCTCGCCGGGCATACTGGATCACCGTCGAGCTCCACGGTCGGCGCTGCCACACTGGCCAATGGACTGATGCAATCGGTCACGGGGAGTGCACCGAGTGCGCTCAACACGATGTCGCGCGCACTTTCGCTCCCCGGCGGCTCCGGCACATCTGAATTCCAGCCTGATTCCGCCCCGGCGCTGGTAGCTCTTGCACTCCTGCACAACGGCGCCCATGAACGGGCCGCCGCTGTCGTCGCGGCCGCGATCGCCGCCGACGACGCAAGCAGTCACACGTGGGCGCGGCTTCACCTTCTCGACGCGTGGATCGCGATGACCCGTGGGCACGACACTGCTGTCGAAGATCTACCGGAGGAGGTAGTCCGCGGCCCCCTCCGTGAGCGTGACGCACTGTTTCTGCATGCCATGATCGTGGGTCTCGCTCGACGCTCCGGCGATCTCGCCCAGCTGCGGCGCGCCTGGTCGGGCGCAGCCGGCACCCTCTCGTCCTGCAGCGTGGATCTCTTCAATTTGCTTCCCATCGGCGAACTGTGGCTTGCGGCAGTACGACTCGACGAGGCCGAGCAGGTCGAGCATCTGGTCGACGACGCACGCACGCTCCTCCGAGCACTCGGCGAGCCTCCGCTGTGGTCTTCGCCGCTGCATTGGTACGGCGTCCAGGCGTCGATCCTCTCGCAGTCACCGGCCGATCTCCTTCCACACGCCCATACACTCGCGGAATCAGCCAAAACCCACACTTACGCAGCCGGTTTGGCGACCGCCGGACGCCAATGGCTCCTACTCATGCAGGGCAGCGTCGACGCAGACGACGTGGAAGCTGCAGCGCGAACACTCAACCGCATCGGGCTGCCCTGGGACGCGGCCCGCTTGGCGGGCGAAGCAGCATTGCGCACACCGGACACCAAATCGGCCACCGCATTGCTCCACGTTGCGCGCTCGCTACGCACAACGTCGACGGCCGAGACCAATGCAACCGATTCGACCGACAGCGCGGCACCACCGTCGGTACTGACCGAGCGCGAACAAGAAGTTGCCGAACTCGTCGTCGTCGGCCTGACCTACCGGGAAATCGGCGAACGCCTCTACATCTCCGCAAAAACCGTCGAGCACCATGTCGCACGCATCAAGCGGCGCGTCGGGGCGCAGTCTCGTTCGGAACTACTCACCATCCTTCGCAGCATGACACCGCCGAACAAATAGTTAGCTGCATATTGTCCGGAGGGTTGCGTATATCCGTTTAAGTGATAGTTTTCACAGGAATCAGGACATGCATGCCGAGCAAAGTTCGGTAACTGTGAAACGGGGATCGCTATGAAGTGGGGAGTCGAACTCGCCGTCGGCAATAAACGAAGCATTGCTGCGATCGCGAAACCCGACTCGGAACCAGTGATCCTCGAACGCGAATCGGTGCTGCACCACGCTCCTGACGGCACCGTGCAGCTAGGTGAAACCGCGTTGGGGTCAACCGGCTTGCGCGGGTTCCTCGACAGGGTCGGAACTGACGATACCGACAACTTCTCCGAGCACATGACGCGAGGAGAGGAACTCGTAGCGACAGCAATGTATTGCCTGGTCAAGGAGGTCCGAACACTCACTGATCAGAACCTGAACATCTCTGCGGTGATCCCGGCAGGTTGGTCGAGCGATTCCGTCGACGCACTGCGCGGCGCACTCGACAGCATGGATCTCGACGGCGTCGAACTGATTCCGGAAGAGAAAGCCTCTGCGGCCTGGCTCGCGGATCCGGATGCCGACGACAGTGCAGCCCGCGGAGCCGCAGCGTTGGCCGCGCCTTACTCGATCACCTCTACCTGTTCCGAACCCGAACCAACCGATCTTGCCGAGCCAGAGGACACCATCGAGGAGTTTCCGCCGTTCGTCCTGATCGAACCGGAGCCGGAATCCGGCGTGGAAGTACCGGGCACGAAAGCACCGAGCGTCGACGGTTGGCTGAATCGTCAGTGGCGATCAGAGCGCCGACCGATCATCGCCGCAGCAGCCGCCGCAGTCTTTCTGACGGTGTCGGGTTGCGCGGCCGCGGTCATCATCGGACACACTCCGACCATTTCAGCGCCCGGGATTCTCGACGCACAATCTCCCCTGCCCACCGGCACCACGCCCGCCACTGCGGCGAGTCAGCCCGGCACGGTTTCGCACTCAGCGACCTCGCTCCCGTCGGAAGTACCCGCTCTCGGCGCGCAGCCGACGGCGCAGTCGTGGTCATCCGACGCGGAATCGACCTCATCCGAATCCCAGCCCATCCCGGCGAGTCCGGGCACCGGTACCGAGAAATCCACTACGGCGAACGTCCCCGCGCAACAGGGATCGCCGATCACCATCCAGCTCGACCCCCTTCGGATCGAGAACCTGCCGCCGGTCGTCGGACCGCTGAATCCGGTCGATCCGGCTACCCCGGACACTCCCGCCGTGACCGACCCCACCGATACACAGACAACGCCGACGCAGCCCTCCAACCCGACCGACACAACCGATCCGGTGGTGCCGAATCCCGACATGCCCGTCATGCCATTGGCCCCGAGACCCGGAATGCCAAGTTAGACAGAACGATTGAACAGCCAGACAGGAGGCGCATATTCCTCGTCGAAACTTTTCCCCTATGGTGGGTGCGGTACCTACCGGCTCGGTGCCGGGGACTTGAAGGGATTTCATGCGTAACTCGTTGGCGATCCGCACCGCTGTGGTCGGCGCCTCGGCACTACTGCTCGCAGCTCCATTCACCACGACGGCATCGGCAGAGCCCGCCTCCGACACGCATGTCGAACAGCTCGAAGCCGACCAGCTTCCGGCTGAGCTGGTCGAGGCGATCACACGCGATCTGAAGATCTCCCCACAGGAGTATCTCGACCGCGCTGCCAAAGCTCAGGAACTCGGCGCGTACGCCCAGGAATTCAAGTCCGAGCGCCCCGGCGACTACGCCGGATCGTGGATGGGACTCGACGGTCAACCCGTCGTAGCCGTCACCACCACCGAAGCTGCTCGAATCGCGGCCGACGACGGATACCGCACCCACGTCGCCCCCGTCTCCGCCGACACCCTCGAGAAGACGCTGGCCGACGTCAACGGATGGATCGCCGGGCTGCCCAAGGAAATATCACGCGCAGTCAATTCGGCGACCATCGACGTCTTGAACAATCAGGTCGTCATCGACGTTGCGAACAGCCCCGTCGGGCAGGCACTCAATCTTCCGACCCTGCTCGAGAACACCAAGATCGTTCTCAGCCCGGACGGTGGCGGATCGGTTGATCCCGGAGCGCTCGGCGGCGACACCTACATCACGTCGACGGGACCCATTCGCGAGACGCCGACCGAGAACATCTCGGTCTGCTCGTTCGGGTTCAACGCCGTCGACGATCAGAACAATGCACTCAATATCAGTGCCGGACACTGCAATCCGGCCGAGGGCTCGAAGTCGCCGGTCTACCTGCCGAATCACGCGAACGTCGACGACAGTCAGTTGATCGGCGCGTTCTCACAGTCTTCCGTCGGCAACAACGCCGGTGATCTCGATTACTCGGTCATCAAGTTCGACCAGTCGGGCATCGACGCGGGCCTCGACCGCGCTGCCGTCCGCGGTGCCAACGGGACCACCCTCGCGATCACCGGAACAGCACGTCCCGTGATCGGCGCTCCCATCTGCAAGTCGGGTCAGACGTCGTCCTTCACCTGTGGCGTCGTGGCAGCCGATCGCGTCGAAACACAACTGGTCATGGCTGACGGCGATTCACGAACCGTCCGCGGGTTCGCCGGTACCGCGTGCACCCTCGCCGGTGACAGTGGCGGCGCCATCGTCTCCGGAACCCTGGCGCTGGGCATCACCAGTGGTTCCAACAGCAGCGGCGCACCCAGTTGCAACGAAGCGAACCTGGTACTCGCGACCTCCGGTGGAACCTCGAATCTGGGTATCCCGGTCGGAGACATCCTCGACGCTGCAGATCGCGCATCCGGCGGCGGTGTCGGTTCCGGAATCCGCGTTCGCACTGCGGGTTGACCAACGCCTGATTCACGCACTGTGCCCGCCGATCTGTTCTGATCGGCGGGCACAGTGCTGTTGTCGGTCGGGGTCAGCGCTGTTTGCTCATGTAACGGGTGGGAATAGCGCGTTCGAACCCATATAGTCATGGTCGACTGTGATCGGCTCACCACAAGTCCGTGAGCCGTATCCGTGTGCTCCCAGGGGGGTGGTACGCGGTCAACGAAGTGGAAAGGCCCACATGCGAAGCTCCATCGCACGTCGCGCCGCAGTGTTCGGTTCGGCCGCGCTGCTGCTCCTCGGACCGATTACCGCGGTCGCGAACGCAGAACCGAATGAATCCGGGGTATCCGATCAGGCAGCCCATCTGCCCGTCGAACTCGCCGAAGCCCTACAGCACGACTTGGCGCTGACGCCCGACCAGTTCGTCTCGCGTTCCGAACTCGCGCAGAAGCTCGCAGAGTTCGCCGCCATCGCGCGCGTCCAGTTTCCCGACTCTTTTGCCGGCGTGTGGCTCGACGACCTCGGCAAGGGCATCGTCGCTCTCGCTGACGGTCGCGACAAGGATGCTGCCCGCGAGGCCGCCGAGAAGGCCGGCTTCGAGGTCAAGGACGTCGCGCAGAGCGAGCAGGCTCTGCAAGGTCAACTCTCGGCACTCAACACCTGGCTCGATTCGCAGCCTGCCGAGGTCGCAGACCTCGTGCGTGGCATCGCCGTCGACGTGGTCGGCAACGGAGTCGCCCTCACCGCCGATCCTGCCGCCGGCATCGAATTGCCTGAGTTCCTGAAGCGGACCGTCGTCCACACCGCTGCTCCGCTACTGGTTCCCCCGATCGTCGCGGACCTCATTCCCGCAACCGGATCCGCAACCGGCGACGCTGCACTGGGCGGAGACGCCTTCGGCGCAACCTCCGGTAACACCGGACTGCGTTGTTCATTCGGCTTCAACGGCACCGACGGTTCAGGACGCACGGTCAACATCAGCGCCGGTCACTGCGATCCCAACCGTGCCGCTGCCGGCACCTCGAACTCCAGCCAGGTCTTCCCGATGGTGAACAACCAGACCGGGCCCCGCGTCGGATACTTCGCCAAGAGCAGCTTCGACGGGCGTGACTACTCGATCATCAACATCGACGACAACGCGAAGTACCGCTTCGAGAACAACAGCGTGCGGGTCCCGTTCAACCGTTCGGTCAACATCACCGGTACCGCCGATCCCATTGTGGGCGCCCCGGTCTGCAAGGCAGGATCGACCACAGGCTTCAGCTGCGGCGTCGTCACCGGCGTCAACCGCGTCGCCAAGGTCTTGGATCACACCCTCGACAACGGCTTCACCACCAACATCTGCGTCCTGCAGGGTGACAGCGGTGGCCCCATCGTCTCCGGAACATTGGCAGTGGGCATCACGAGTGCGTCCAACGTCGCCACCTCTCCCCTGTGCGAGATCGCTCAGGCCGAGACGTTGTTCGGACAAGAAGCACCGACGCAGTACGCGACGCCGATCAACGACATCCTCGCCGCCAATCCAGGCCTGAAGGTTCGCGACTACTGATCGCACGCATTCCCCGAGACAGCAAAACGGGCGCCACACCTTTCGAAGGTGTGGCGCCCGTTTCGGCGTTCGTGACGTCTAACCGGAAGCGCTGCTTACTGGAAGAGAGTTGTTCCGGCCGGAGCGTTCAGGACCTGGATCAGGTCCATCCCCGCGACGATTGCGGTTCCGCCGCCGGCGAGGATCGTACCGGCGACTCCACCGATACCGGCACCGGTGACCATGCCGGGGAGGCAGCCGATAACCAGGCCGGGCAGACCCACGATGCAACCGATGACTGCACCGACGATCGTGCCGGTGAGGCTACCGATCTGCGTGGCAAGCCCGAGCTGTGACTGGAACTTCTCGATTGCCTTCTGATCCTCGTCAGGCGAAGCAACCGGGGTGAACTCGGCAGCGACCGGCTTCGGCTTGGAGCTGGCCGGGTCCAGGTTCGGCTTGAGGGTGAGGGTCTTGCCGTCCTCACTGATGGTCTCGTCGAACGGGAACTGAACGTCCCCGAGGTTGAACGCGAGCGGCAGGCTCACGAGAGTTGCGCCCTGGCTGTTCTGCAAGTCGACGTGTGTGCCGTCACCCGATACCCGGAATGCCCCGGCATCGATGGTGGTGACAACAGCCTGGTCGACGACCTCGGCGGTGTACGAAACGTCGGGTGACGTCTCCGGAGCTGCGTAAGAAGTACCTGCAGCGATGCCCGTAGCGGCAATGGTCATCGCTGCGATGGCCGCAGCTTTACGAATGAACATTTTTGATCCTCCCCGGGAGCGAGCGGGCGCAAGTCGATGACTCACACCACCCGTTTCCCCTGTGCGTGACGGGCGTAACGATAACAGCCGGTCGGTTGTCCTCACCTGCCCGGAAACCGAGTTAGGGCTGCCTGACAGAAAGGAGCCCGACGGCCACCGCCTAACGTGACGACCAGACATGTCTGCGTTTGACCAAGCCCGTCCGACGCAGAAGATTGATCTCTCCAGGCCACGAGCGGTTACCAGTCGGTATCTACAGGCTGGTAATGCTAGTTACTGGCGGGTAACATAACGCAGGTTAGTATCAGTGGGCTGTCCCGAGGTGGCCGACGCGTCGCCCTGAAACGAAAGGCCGCGACATGAATGCCCTGACGATTACGTTGGGCACGATTGGTGCTCTGCTGAGCTTGGTGTGTTGGTACATCTTCCTCTCAGGCGCGCTGAGGATGTTCAACACCGTGCGCATCGGCCAGTCGGCACCCGATCGATGGCGCCCGTTCTTCCCTCGCTTCAAGCAGATGATCATCGAGTTCATCGCGCACACGCGCATGAACAAGTTCCGCAGCGTCGGCTGGGCCCACTGGCTCGTCATGGTCGGCTTCCTCGGCGGATTCCTGCTCTGGTTCGAGGCTTACGGCCAGACGTTCAACCCCGAGTTCCACTGGCCCATCTTCGGTAACACGTGGGCGTGGCACCTGTGGGACGAGATCCTGGGCCTCGGCACCGTCATCGGTATCACCACGCTGATCGTGATCCGTCAGCTCAACCACCCGCGTCTGCCTGCACGCCTGTCCCGGTTCGGCGGCTCCAACTTCAAGGCCGCCTACGTCATCGAGGGCATCGTCCTGCTCGAGGGCCTGGGCATGATCATGGTCAAGGCCGGCAAGATCGCGACCTACGGTCACGCCAACCCGTGGACCGACTTCTTCACCATGCAGGTCGCCAAACTGCTTCCCGCCAGCCCCGTCATGATCTCGGTGTTCGCGTTCGTCAAGCTGATGACCGGCATGATCTGGCTCGCGATCGTGGGCCGCAACATCACCTGGGGCGTCGCCTGGCACCGCTTCTCCGCGTTCTTCAACATCTATTTCAAGCGTGAAGACGACGGCACCGTCGCGCTCGGCGCGGCAAAGCCCATGATGTCCAAGGGCAAAGTCCTGACGATGGAGAACGTCGACCCCGACACCGACACTCTCGGCGCCGGAAACATCGAAGACTTCTCCTGGAAGGGCTGGCTGGACTTCACCACCTGCACCGAGTGCGGGCGTTGCCAGTCCCAGTGCCCTGCTTGGAACACCGGAAAGCCGCTCTCCCCCAAGCTGCTCATCATGTCGCTGCGTGACCACGGCTACGCCAAGGCCCCGTACCTGCTCGCTGGTGGACGCAAGGACATGGGCGGCGACGAGATCGGACTCGTCGACAGCGAAGGCAACGTCAAGGAAGCCGCACTCGCAGCAATCCCCGAGGCCGCACGCCTCGAGGCCGACCGCAAGCTCGTCGGTGAAACCGTCGAAGGTGAGATGGCCCCGGTCATCGACGCCGAAACCTTGTGGAGCTGCACCAACTGCGGTGCCTGCGTCGAACAGTGCCCCGTCGACATCGAACACGTCGACCACATCATCGACATGCGTCGCTACCAGGTCCTGATCGAATCGGAGTTCCCCTCCGAGCTCGCCGGCCTGTTCAAGAACCTCGAGAACAAGGGCAACCCCTGGGGCCAGAACTCCAAGGACCGTCTCAACTGGATCAACGAGATGGACTTCGAGATCCCCGTCTTCGGCAAGGACGCCGACAGCTTCGAGGACTACGAGTACCTCTTCTGGGTCGGCTGCGCCGGCGCCTACGAAGACCGTGCCAAGAAGACCACCAAGGCCGTCGCCGAACTCCTTGCCACCGCGGGAGTGAAGTTCATGGTCCTCGGCGCCGACGAAACCTGCACCGGCGACTCCGCACGTCGTGCCGGCAACGAGTTCTTGTTCCAGCAGCTCGCAATGCAGAACATCGAGATGCTCAACTCGGTCTTCGACGGTATCGAGCAGAAGAAGCGCAAGATCGTCGTCACCTGTGCGCACTGCTTCAACGCCCTCGGCAACGAGTACCCGGAGGTGGGCGGCGACTACGAGGTCGTGCACCACACCCAGCTGCTCAACCGTCTGGTGCGCCAGAAGAAGCTGATCCCGGTTGCGTCCGTGAGCGAAGACGTCACCTACCACGACCCGTGCTTCCTCGGACGCCACAACAAGGTTTACGACGCTCCCCGTGAACTCATGGAAGCCTCAGGCTCCAAGCTGGTCGAAATGCCGCGTCACGGCGAACGTTCCATGTGCTGTGGTGCCGGTGGTGCTCGCATGTGGATGGAAGAGAACATCGGTAAGCGCATCAACGTCGACCGCGTCGACGAAGCGCTCTCCACCAACCCCAAGAAGATCGCCACGGGTTGCCCGTTCTGCCGCGTCATGCTCACCGACGGCGTCACTGCCCGCCAGGAGCAAGGCCAGGGCGAAGGCGTCGAGGTCGTCGACGTCGCGCAGTTGATGCTGAACTCCGTCACCCGCCTCGATCCCGCCCAACTCGGCGAGAACATCAAGGTGATCCCGCGTGAGAAGGCCCCGGTCGCTGCTGAGGCAAAGGCTGAGACCGTCGAGCAGGATCGGGTCGCCGAAGTCGAGGAAGCCGCCGCGACTCCGGAAGCCAAGGCTGCACCGGCAGGCAAGGGTCTGGCCATGAAGGGCCTCGCCAAAGCACCAGGCGCAAAAGCTCCCGGAGCCAAGGCACCAGGCAAGGGCCTCGGAATGGCCGGCGGGGCAAAGGCTCCCGGCGCCAAGAAGGCAGCTCCCGCCGCAAGCGCGGAAGCTCCCGCCGCCGACGCTGCTGCACCGGCCACACCTGTGGCAAAGCCCAAGGGGCTCGGTCTTGCGGGCGGAGCCAAGGCTCCCGGCGGCAAGGGACTGCAGATGAAGGGCGCCGCCAAGGCACCCGGAGCAAAGGCCGCTGCCGCACCGGCAGCGGAAGCACCGGCAGCTGAGGCTGCTGCACCCGAAGCTGCTGCACCCGTCGCCAAGCCGAAGGGTCTGGGCCTGGCGTCCGGCGCCAAGGCTCCCGGCGGCAAGGGACTGCAGATGAAGGGCGGGGCCAAGGCTCCTGGTGCGAAGGCTGCACCTGCTGCTGAAGCACCTGCCGCTGCTCCGGCTGCACCCGCCGCTGCACCGGCATCTGCACCGTCAGAGGCTCCGGCCGCCGAGGCGGAAGCCCCGAAGGCTCCACCGGTCGCCAAGGCCGGCGGACTCGGATTCAAGTCGGGCGCAAAGGCTCCCGGCGCTCGGAAGGCTGCTCCTGCTGCAGCCCCGGCGCCAGCTGCGGCACCGGCTCCCGAGGCCGAACCTGTGAAGGCAGAACCCGCCGCCGAACCTGTGAAGGCAGAACCCGCCGCCGAAGCACCTGCTGAAGCGTCCGCACCCGCGGAAGCTCCGACGCCTGCTGCCGCGCCGCCCGCCCCCAAGGCAGGTGGGCTCGGATTCAAGGCCGGCGCAAAGGCTCCCGGCCGCAAGAAGTAACCGCTCCACACGCGAATGCCCTCACCGTCATGGTGAGGGCATTCGTGTTTGTGCGGGGAGCCAATCCCGACCGAGCACCCTTTCCCTCGACTCAACACACCTTGCTCTACGCGGAAAGCGGTGCTCGCCGTGGACAAGTGGTGCTCACTCCCCCGCTGCCAAATCGAGGTCGCCCTGTCAATCTGCGACAAGCATCACCGCACCGCGCGCACGCCCGACGCCCCTTTCCTGCTGCCGTCCGATGACGTATCGCCCCGGAGCGATTCCGGTCGCGCCGTGCTCCGGATGGATCAGGTACGCGGTCACTCGGGTGTCGAGCATGCCGAGCGCAAGGCCCCGAGCATCTTTCACCGGCGTCGACCACGTGCACTCCCCTTCGTCTGCAACCAGACTGTGGGGGTTACCGCCCGCCGCGCTTCGCAGCAACTCCACTCCCGAGAGCGGCACTCTCACAGAGCGTGTCCACGGCAGAGGCGCCACGATATTTGCGAGCAGCGAAAACGGGATCACGATGAGATCGCCCTGCGCCTGAAGTCCGTCGATCACAGGAATGGACACTTCCTGGTCCAGGTAGTCGAAGACATCGAGGCCGGTGAGGGTGGTGAGAGCGGACAAGGTCATGTTCGAGTTCATAAGTATCACCAAGGGTTTGAGGATTGAGGGTTTGAGGATTGGGGCTTGAGGGGTCGAGATTCAGGTTCGACGAACGAGACGGGAGTAATCGGCGCCGGTGATGCCGTAAGTCCAACCGGCGGCATCCAACGCGGAGGTAAACCATCCGGGTACGTGAAGGCCGTATCGACGCCGATGCCCGTCGCGTTCGAAAGAACCGTTGACCGCGAGGAGAATGCGTCCACTTCGGCCCCAGCCCTCCGGTGACGCGTGGAGCTGCAGCAGGCAACCGACATTACCGGGATCGTCGGCTTGGTCGACCAGTGTCAGGCCGGCCAGCTCGATGTAGGAATCCCACCCGATCCGCTCGATTGCACATCGACGGATCTCTACATTGCGCTCGTGTGCGATGCGTTCGGCGGTCGGGTCGAGCACTACCCAGTCGGGAACGATCGCTCCGTGCAGAACGAACGCCTTTGTTCCGTCTGCGAATTCGAGTGCCGGGGAATCAGAGTGGTGGAGTCGGCGTTCTCCCCGCGCACTGCCCGGTATCCGCTCCGAGTGCAAGACCCTGGGTCGTTCCGCCATGATGCACACGTCGTCGAACGCCCACCACCACCCGGTCGAGTCAGCCAGTGCGGTCTGCACATCGAGAAGTTCACGGTCTTCCGAGCGGAAGGTCGCAAGACCGTATCGATGGCATGTGTCGTAGTACGCGATTCGATGGGCGTCCTGCTGCCCGTACCAGGTCACTCCACCCGCCACCGGGGTCGACATCGTTCGTATCGCAGCTGCGACGCCGTCGAACAGTGTGGTGTGCAACGATTCCCAGATTGCGGATCTGATGATCCGCGCTGGATTGACGCGGCGCTGAGTCGAACCCCGCTGAGTCGACCCCCGCTGATCCGACCCCTCGGACACGCTGGCACCAACGCCCCCGAACGCGCGACGTTCCATCTTCCAGCGTTCTATCTGCCAGTCAATGCTCCGACGTTCGATACGCGCGTTCATACGTCGGCGCGACGCCGAAAACATGCTCGCGATGTGCCCGCAAGCGCAGTCGAGTCCAGTGCCGTCGAAGGACATCTTGTTCGACAGACCTTCGGCGGCGATCAGATCCGATCCAGCAGAGGGCGACTGAACCCAGACGAACTCCGGTTTCGGGAGCCCGGATCGTCGGTATAGTTGCGCGACAGCAGATTCTGCCGTGGATCGATCGGCCGGACGTGTACACAGACCGCGTTCGAGCCATACGTCGCGGACTGCTTCCAAGGCCTGATTGTCTTCATCGAAGATATCGATGTTCTCGGTCGATGTCGCTCGACGTGACGTCGACGAGCGAAACGGTGCGGCGCTCACGCGACGGTGGCGGGGTCCGCCTTTCCTGTAGTCATAGTTCAACAGCCTGGCACGCAAACGCTCCGGACGCAAGGGTTGCCTAGAGTGCGACACCGAGAACCTGCCACCGTTTCCCCACACCCAACACCCTCTCCAGCGACGCGAAACCGGTTCGAACTGTGGACAAGTGGTGTTCACTCACGGCTATCCACAGCCCCGGGTTCACGGCTTCCTTTCCAGCGCCGGGCGCAGCAAGATCGATCGGTATGGGGGAACAAATACGCATCCGTCGGCCAGAGCAACTGTCGACAGGTCGTACCGATTCCGAGATCCGGCAGGCCTGCGCGAGTGGAAACTGGTCCAGAATCCATCGCGGTGCCTACGTACCCAGCGACCACCTGTCACGCCTCGGCGCCTACGGGCTACATCGATTGCGCGTCGAGGCTGTGGCCGGTACCGCTTCGGCACATGCAGCGGTCAGCCACATCTCGGCAGCGGTGGTGCACGGCTTCGAACTCTGGAACACTCCGCTCGAAGTTGTGCACCTCTCTCGGGACCGACGAGGCGGTGGCCGTAAATCCGCTCGACGACACGTGCACTCGGTATCGTTCACCGACGACGAGGTCACCCACGTCGACGGCCTACGCGTCACGACTCCGGCACGAACTGTTGCGGATCTCGCGAGGACGCTCCCTTTCGAACCGGCTCTCGTGGTGGGCAATTCAGCATTGCACCGTTCAGCGTTGACCAAAGATGCAGTTGCGGCCTCGCTTGCACTCAGCCCGAACCATCCGCGCCATCGACATGCGCTCCACGCGCTCACCGCGATGGACTCGCGCATCGAAAGCGTCGGTGAATCACGGAGCCTCGCATTGTTCCTGCAGGAGCACTTACCACTCCCCGAACCCCAGGTCGAAATCCACGACGCTCGAGGGTTGGCCGGCCGCGTCGACTTCCTGTGGCGTGAGCAGCGCACCATCGGAGAGTTCGACGGCCGCATCAAATACGGCCGACTGGTGCCCGCCGGGCGCAGCGCCGAGGACGTGCTCTGGAACGAGAAGCTCCGCGAAGACCGACTCCGTGACGCGGGGTGGGAAGTCGTGGGCCGACCTGTCGACCCCGTCACTGGTGGCAGGTCGGATCCTCGCGGCCTTTGCGCGCAGCCGCGGGGCCGTCAGCTACTGATCGCAGGCTTCCACAGCTCGAGCGTCGCAATGCCGGGTGGGGTGAATCCGAGCACCTGCCCGTAGAAGGACAGCTCGGCGTTGCGTGAGCTGATGATGGTCGACTGCTTGCGGAATCCGTGAGATTCACCCTCGTAGGCCAGGTAGGCATGCGGAATACCCTTGGTCACCAGAGCATCCCGGAATCGCTCCGCCTGCGAAGGTGGCACGATCGGATCGTCGAGACCCTGGAGCAGCAACACCGGGCAGTTCAACCCGTCGACGTTGTTGAGCGGAGCACGTTCCGCGTACAGGTCGGCAGATTCCGGCAGCGGGCCGATCAAACCGTCGACATAGCGCGATTCGAAATCGTGAGTTTCCTGCACGAACAGGTCCAGTTCGGCCACGCCGAAATAGGAAGCACCACAAGCGAACACGTCGGACGTCGTCAGTGCGGCCAGAACGGTCCATCCACCGGCAGATCCGCCTTCGATGGCAAGGCGGGCCGGATCGGCAAGCCCTTGCTCGGCCAACCCGGTGACGGCGGTGACGACGTCCTGCACGTCGACGACACCCCACTGTCCGCGCAGCCGGTTGCGGTACTCACGTCCGTAACCGGTCGACCCGCCGTAATTCACATCGACGACGCCGATTCCGCGGCTGGTGAAGAAGGCGTAGACGAGGTTGAGGGCCGGGGCGACGTGCGCCGTCGGCCCACCGTGAACAAACGCAACGTATGGCGGCAGTTCGCCGTCGAGTCCTTTGTATCGCGGACTGCGCGGCGGATACGCAACGGCGTGAACTTCTCGCCCGTGTCCGTGAGCCACGACAGCTCGCGCTTCCGGAAGGTATGCAGACTCGGGCAATTCTTCGACCGACGAACGGATTTCGGTGAGTTCGCCGGTACCGAGGTCGAACTCGCGTAGCGCGCCCGCCAGTTTCGCGCCTCCCGAGGTGAGCAGCAACCGATCGCCGCGAACCTGCATGAGGCCGATGCTGGTGACACCCGGGATCGCGATGTCGCGCAGTTCCCCCGACGCCGGATCGAGTACCGCCAGCGTGTCGGTTCCCACCGTGCGTGCGGTGAGAAGGTGCCCGTTGTCGAGTTCGACGAACCAGCGCGCACCGAAGCGCCACTGTGGGCCACCGAAATCCGCATTCACCGGGCAGATCGGGGTGATCTTGCCGCCGACTCGATAGATGTTCCACCAGCCGCTGCGATCACTGATTGCGTAGAGTTCGTCGTCGGTGATCCACTCCGGTTGCAGGACGGACTCTTCAAGTCCGCCGATCAGCACGGAGTAGTTCTGAGCGACGCCGTCGACGAGTGGAGCTACCCGCAGTTCGGTACCGTCCCAGGGCATTTGCGGATGGTTCCACGCGATCCAGGCTATTTTGGTTCCACTCGGCGAAAGCCTCGGTGACGAGAGGAAGTCCGAGCCGCCGACGATCGAGCGAACCTTGCCGGAACCGTCCAGCGGAATCGCGCAGATATCGCGAGTGATCGCCCCGTCCTCCGCGTGCGCTTCCCGAACCGCCCACACCTCACCGTTCACGATCTGCAGGTCTGCGTATCGCAACGCGGGTTCAGGCGTCAGAGCCCGCGGAGTGACTCCTTCGAGGATGTACACCCGTTGATCGGAGAATTCACTGAAGACCAGTTTTCCGGACTCGGTGACGGTCCAGGCGCCACCGCCGTACTCGTGAACCCTGGTCCGGGCGTTCCACGGCGCAGGGAGGATGTCGACGGGTTGGTTGTCGAGACCGGATCGACGGATCGATGTCCGACCACCCTCGGTCGGACGAAGTTCAGCCCACCAGATCTCGTCACCGACGTATCGTCCACCCTCGACAGGGTGGCCACCTGCAGCCAGATCCGCTGCTCCGATCGGAGAAGTCCACGATCCGTACGGGGCTGCAATCTGCTCGCTGGGGGTCATCGCTCGACAATAGCCAACTGGTCGCGCGACACGGTCCCCGACAATGCACTTGCACAGTGGTGGAATCATGTAACTCGTGAGCACACCAGAACCCGTCCGCCATCGTCAGCCGCAGCGCGAGCTGGAGCAGTCGTCGAAGCTCCAGAACGTCCTGTACGAAATCCGTGGGCCGGTGCACGCGCATGCCGCCCGGTTGGAGGCGGAAGGACACCGGATCCTCAAGCTCAACATCGGCAACCCGGCACCGTTCGGATTCGATGCTCCCGATGTGATCATGCGCGACATGATCGCCGCCCTGCCCTATGCGCAGGGCTATTCGGAGTCGAAGGGCATTCTGTCGGCGCGGCGCGCAATCGTGACGCGTTACGAGCTGGTTCCCGGCTTCCCCGAGCTCGACGTCGACAACATCTACCTCGGTAACGGTGTTTCCGAGCTGATCACGATGACCATGCAGGCCCTCCTCAACAACGGCGACGAGGTTCTGATCCCAGCGCCCGACTACCCGCTGTGGACTGCGATGACGAGCTTGTCCGGAGGCACGCCCGTCCACTATCTCTGCGACGAGGCCAACGACTGGAATCCCGATATCGCCGATATCGAATCCAAGATCACCGACAAGACCAAGGCTCTCCTCGTCATCAACCCGAACAACCCCACGGGTGCGGTGTACTCCATGGAGGTTCTGCAGCAGTTGGTCGATCTGGCACGCAAGCATCAGCTTCTGCTGCTCGCCGACGAGATCTACGACAAGATCCTCTACGACGACGCAAAGCACATCTCGCTGGCAACGCTTGCCCCGGACCTGCTGTGCCTGACGTTCAACGGCCTCTCGAAGGCCTACCGCGTCGCCGGCTACCGCTCCGGCTGGGTCGCGATCACGGGCCCGAAGGATCACGCCGCCGGCTTCCTCGAGGGACTCGACCTCTTGGCGTCGACCCGCCTGTGCCCCAACGTCCCCGGACAGCACGCCATTCAGGTCGCCCTCGGCGGACACCAGAGCATCGAAGACCTGATCCTGCCCGGCGGTCGCCTGCTCGAGCAGCGCGACGTCGCGTGGGAGCGATTGAACATGATTCCGGGTGTTTCGTGTGTGAAACCCCGCGGTGCGCTCTACGCGTTCCCTCGTCTGGATCCGAACGTCTACGAGATCCACGACGACGAGAAGTTGGTTCAGGACCTGCTTCTCCAGGAGAAGATCCTGATGGTTCAAGGCACCGGGTTCAACTGGCCGAACCACGATCACCTTCGGATCGTCACCCTTCCGTGGGCCCGGGATCTCGCCGTGGCCATCGAGCGATTCGGCAACTTCCTCACCAGTTACAAGCAGTGATTTCGGCCCGTCGAATCGGGCAAAATCAGGTAAACAATTCGTTGTACAAATACCCCGTAAACGTAAAAGTGCGGGGTATTTGTGAGACCTTCGTCACAACATTCGCATACCAGGCGGTTTGATTGACACTTTAACTATTTAGTGACCTGCCCTGATGCGAAAACGGTCCAACCGGTACGTGATTCGTCGTGAAATTGGTAGTTGGACAACGCGCCAAACCCGATTGAAATTGGGTACATTGGTTATCAGCACTTCGGTGCCGCGAGCACCTGGTATCCCTCCCCCCCCTGTGGATACCAGGTTGGTGGCGGGGACAACCCCCCCTGTTCCCCGCCACCCAGCTCGACCAATCCCAGTTTCGCCTCTTTCCCGGAAATCACCTGCGCCGACGCTGTCGTCGATCGACACTATCCGCAGAAGCTGACCATTCGCTTCGGAGCCGATAACATTGCACCGGTGCAAATCCCCAGTCCGACACTCAGTTTCCGATGAGTCACGGCCACGGCCACGGTGGCCCCATTCAGATCGGCCCCACCGCATCACGCGTCGTCATAGGCTTGCTCGTCGTCATCGGCATGGTTGTCGTCGCGGCAGCTATCGCGCTGTGGCCGGACAAGAACACCATTCCCGTCCCGCTCCCCTTTCAGAATGCCGACGGCAGTTCGGTGGAGACCGAGGCGGGCACCGTCACGATGCAGGATCTCGGCGACTGCGGAAGTTCCTCCGCCGGAAGGGTATTCGTCGGTGCACCGCAACCGCCACCCACCTCCGCCTATCAGTGCCAGCGCAGTATCGTCGATATCGAGTCCGGGCCGAATGCCGGAACGAAGACACTCCTCGAGATCATCCCGGGTGCCGGACAACCGGATCTACGGGTCGGTGACCACATTCGCCTGGTGCGTCAGACCGACCCGAACGGAAACACGCAGTACTCCTTCGAAGACTATTCGCGTGGTCTCCCACTGGCGCTGATCGTCATCGCGTTCGCCGTCGTCATCATCGCCGTTGCGCGGTGGCGCGGACTGCGCGCACTCGTCGGTCTGGTGATCGCCTTCGGCGTCGTCGTCGGGTTTCTCCTGCCCGCATTGCTCGACGGTAAGCCTGCGATACCGGTTGCACTGGTCGCCGGCGCGGTGATCTTGTACGCGGTTCTCTATCTGGCGCACGGTGTCTCACTCAAGACCAGTTCGGCTTTGCTCGGCACCCTTGCCGCGATGGTGCTCGCTGCCGTTCTCTCCTACCTCTGTATCGAACTGACGCACCTCACCGGGCTGTCCGAAGAGCAGAACACCAATGTGCAGACATACATCGAGCACATCGACATCACGGGCCTGCTGCTGGCGGGCTTCATCATCGGATCGCTCGGTGTTCTCAACGACGTCACCATCACCCAGGCATCTTCGGCGTTCGAGTTGGCCGAACTCGACAAGCACGCACCCCGCCGAAAGGTGTTCAGCGGGGCGATGCGGGTCGGACGCGATCACATCGCCAGCACGGTCTACACCTTGGTTCTCGCGTACGCCGGCGGGGCGTTGCCACTGCTTCTGCTTTTCAGCGTCAGCGGTCGCCCTCTTCAGGACGTCCTGGTCGGTGACGCTGTAGCGATCGAAATCGTACGGTCCGCGGTCGGCGGGATTGCTCTGGCGCTATCTGTTCCGCTCACTACTGCTATCGCCGTGATTCTGGCTCGCCCACCCGGTAGTGCGGTCAAGGCCGGCCCCACGTCAGGCGGCCGACACTCCAAACGCTGAAAGCGAGCCTCAGAGTCCGGGAATCGGTGGGAGAACCGGTAACAGAATCGGCGGAAGCCCCGGAATGTAGATCGCGGGCGGTGGCGGCGCGGGAGCGGGCGCGGGCGGCACGTAAGTGTCCTGCACGACTGGCGGAGCCTCGACGACCGGAGGGGGTTCCTCCGTCGTCGTCGGGGGCGGGGTCGTTGTGGTCGTAGGCGGCGGGGTAGTCGTGGTCGTCGGCGGCGGCGTAGTCACCTCGGTTGCCACAGGTCCGGCATCCTCGGAATCGAAGACCTTTCCTCCGTAGCCCAATCCCAACCCCACGATCACGATCGCCGCGATCACACCGGCGCCGAGGCCCGCGAACCGTAGCGGGTTTCTCGGCTCTTTGGATGTCGATTCGACGGGTTGTGTCCCGGCGAGCCAGGACGGGTGTGCGGTTCCTGCCCCGGGTGCCTCGCCTTCGTACATCGCCGAGTACGCCTGGGCGTCAACCATCACAGCCTCGGTGTCGGCGTCATGTTCTGTGCCGAATCCGTCCGTGGCCTGGTCACTGTCGGCGACCGCGAGATCTGCGGCCGGATCGAATCGTTGCTCGTGTCGGTTCGGTCGCGGCTGAGGCAGTTCCGCCGCGTAAGGGCTCGGCACCTGTTCCTGCGGAACGGACTTCGTGCCGGAAGCGGCTTCGGACAAGGCATTCGGCCGCTCCGATTCCGCGAGCGTTGCCACCCCTCCGTGGCTGAACGCCTGAACCGGAACGGGTACCTCCGCCGGGGTGTGGATCGGATACGGCGCAAAGATCGGCGCTACAGCCGGAACCTGAACCGGGGCAGATACCGCGCGCGCCGATGGCGTCATCGACGACTCCGCGATCAGCGCAGCGCCTTGCGCAGTCACGAGTTCCGGCTGCTCGGGCGCGATGAGGGGGCACTCCAGCCACGCGGCGAGGGTCGCCCGCACGATCGGAATGCGTGCACCGCCACCGATCAGGAGAATCGCGTCGGGGTTACGGCCGGACGTTGCGATGACCTCTCGTATCTCGCGTGCGAAGGCCTCCACCGACGTGACGACCAACGAATCGAAAACTTCCCGCGACAGCAGGAGAAGCCCGCCGGGCCCGGGCAGGCACACCGCACTTCGTGAGGACAGCTGTTCCTTCGCGAGTCGGCATCGCGCCTGCAGTTCTGCATCGCCACCCGGGTCGGCCGGCGTAGCTATACGGCGACGCACGGTCTGATCCGAGTAGACGAGCTCGTCGAAGTGATCTCCGCTGACCCGCGTCGACCGGGCGGTGACGACGGTAGACCGCATCTGCCTGTCCACAATGCTGATCGTCGATCCAGAACTACCGATGTCGACGACGACGAGTGTGCTCTGGTCGGTCAGCGCACCGGACGCCTCGAGCATTCGAAGCGTCGCGACTACTTCGGGAACCAGCTCGAAGTTGTCGATGCCTTTCTGTTCGAACGCTGTTTGGAGTGCTCCGGCCTGCGCTTGATCCCGGTAGGCGACGACCGTATTGCTGCCGAGATCGGCATTCTCGGTCAAGGCCACGCCGGTTGCCTCCGCTGCGACTTCCTCCGGAATCTCACGACCGCGATCGACCGCTCTGGATCGGAACACCGGACCACTGTGGTCGGGCGTCCCCGGGCGCGCCAAACGCACAGCGCTGGCTCCCACCGTCACACCCAAAACCAAGTTCATGATCCACCTTCGTCGACCGGCGACGGGTTCCGTCAGCAGACCCCGTCATTCCCCGGCCGGAAGTCTACCCACTGGGCATGGTCTGCGAGGTTCGCGCATCTCACCTAAGGCCTTCTCGCAGCTATTTTTTCGCAACCTGGACGGTCGACCTACCGCCCCAATCCGCGGTAGTTCCAACCGGCGCCGCGCCACAGGTCCGGATCGAGGCAATTTCTGGCGTCAACGATCACCCGCCGCCGAACGAGTGGTTCCAAATCGCCGGGCACGAGTGAGGCGAACTCGTCCCATTCCGTGGCGATCAAGACCACATCAGCATTTCTGCAAGCTTCTGACGTGGAGGTTGCATAGTGAAGGGTGGGAAACAGTCGGCGAGAATTGTCCATGGCCTTCGGATCGAAAACGGTGACCGCTGCCCCGTGCAACTGCATCATTCCGGCAACGTTGAGCGCAGGCGAATCGCGCACATCGTCGGATTCGGGCTTGAACGCGGCCCCCAGAACCGAGACGTTAGCTCCCAGCAAACTGCCGTCGCAGGCTGCCGTCACCAGTTCCACAGCTTTTGTGCGTCGTCGCATGTTGATGCTGTCTACCTCGCGGAGGAAGTACAGAGCCTGGTCGACACCCAATTCCCCGGCGCGTGCCATGAACGCCCGAATGTCCTTCGGCAGGCACCCACCGCCGAACCCCAAGCCCGCATTGAGGAACCGTCTACCGATCCGAGCGTCGTACCCGAGAGCGTCGGCCAACATCGTGACGTCGGCGCCGGTCGCCTCGCACACCTCCGCAATCGCATTGATGAAGGACACCTTGGTCGCGAGAAACGCGTTCGCAGATCCCTTGACCAACTCGGACGTCGCCAGATCGGTCACGAGGAACGGCACCCCCGCGCCCAGTATCTCGGCATACACCTCGCGAAGAACGCCTTCGGCGTTTCCCGGCCGGTCACGATCGATCCCCAGAACCAACCGGTCAGGGCTCAAGGTATCCGCGATCGCGTGTCCTTCACGCAGGAACTCCGGATTCCAGGCCACCTCTACCGAGCCACCCGCCGGCGCAGTCGCTCGGAGTCGCTCGCCGAGAGCCGCTGCCGTGCCTACCGGCACCGTCGACTTCCCGACTATCAGCGAAGGCTTTCGCAACAACGGCGCCAACATGTCGATCACCGAATGAACATGACTGAGATCTGCGGCGTACTCCCCCTTCTTCTGGGGCGTCCCCACACCGACAAAATGGATGTCGGCAAAATCCGCGGCATCGGCGTAGGAAGTCGTGAACTGCAGCCGACCCAACGCCAGATTCTTCTCGAGCATGTCGGTCAGACCCGGCTCGAAGAACGGGACCTCCCCACGAGACAACTTGTCGACCTTGGACTGGTCGATGTCGACTCCCAGCACGTCGTGACCAAGTTCGGCCATACACACTGCGTGGGTCGCCCCCAGGTATCCCGTTCCGAACACGGTCATCTTCATGTGTTGTTGGTATGCGTCCGAACTTTCCGAAACGCGTACGCCAGGTGGGCGCGAAACCAACATCGGGCGTACGACGAGTACGTCGCGCGTGCAACCTATGCTTCTGGCATGCACGTTCTCTTCGTTTGTACGGGAAACATCTGCCGATCACCCACTGGCGAACGCCTTGCACGTGCTTATGCCGCCGAAGCCGGAGTTTCCGGATTCACCGCGTCGAGTGCCGGAACCCGGGCGATGGTCGGACACCCGATCGAGCCGACTGCTGCGAGGGTTCTCGCGGGGCTCGGCGGCGACCCCACGGAGTTTCAAGCCCGACGCATGACAACAGCGCTGGCCTCGGACGCCGACCTCATTCTCACGATGACCGAAAGTCAGCGAGACAAAGTCCTGGCGATGGCTCCGGCGCGGCTCAAGCGCACGTTCACACTTCGAGAAGCCGCACGGTTGAGCTCGCTCGCAGATGCACGAACTGTCGAGGACCTCGCCGCCGCCAGGCCCCGATTTCGTGCCGCCGAACCCGAGAATGTCATGGATCCGATGGGTAAGGAAGAGAACGTGTTTCACGAGATCGGACTTGAGATCGCCGATCTCCTCGGCCCGCTGCTCAGCCGACTTCGCTTCGGTGAGCGCTGAGCGCGGGCACCGCGGTCAACTGCGGTAGCGACTTGTCCGACTCGTAGTAGTAGCTGTACTCGTACGCATTGCGTCCGCGAGACGGCGTCATCGTGATGACAGTGCCCAGGACGTGTGCACCCACACTCTGTAGGTTTCCGACCGCGCGCGCCAGTTGATCGCGCTTCGTGGAGCCGTGTCGGGCGATCACCAGGGCACCGTCCGACATCGCGGCCAGGACCGCGGCATCCGTGACGGGTAGCAACGGCGAGGCGTCGATGATGACGTAGTCGTATCGCGCCCGCAGTTCATCGAGAACATGTTTGGCCGTGTCGGTGCCGAGTAGTTCGCTCGGGTTCGGCGGGATCGGTCCGGAGGCGAGCACTGTCAGCCCGTCGAATTCGGTCGGCTGAAGCACATCGTCCAGCGTCGCTTGACCGGAGAGCACCGAACTGACGCCGACGCTTCCGATCAACCCCAGATACTTCGACACTCGCGGCTTCCGGAGGTCGCCTTCCATCAGGCACACTGATTTACCGGCCTCCGCCAAGACAAGAGCGATGTTCACGGCGGTCGTCGTCTTACCCTCGGAGGGAAGCGAACTCGTGACGACAATGACACGCGGTGGATGATCCACCTCGAGGAACTGAAGGTTGGTGCGCAATTCACGGAAGGCTTCGGCACTCACGGAATTTCCGTCACTGAAAGTGATCGCATGGTTGACTTCGACGACTTTGTCGAACGGGATCGTGCCCACCATTGCCGAACCCGCAATCTCTTCCACCGTTCGACGATCCTTCACCGTGTTGTCGAGTCGATCGCGAATCAACGCAAGCGCGATTCCCGACACCAGTCCCGCCACTGCTCCGAGAGCGAGATTGCGCGAAGTCTTGGGCGAAACGGGAACAGACGGCTCTTGGGCCTGTTGCTCGACGACCACACGTGCAGGCGGCGTTCCGCCGTTCTCGGGTGTCTCCAGTTCCTTTGCCAGTGCGACGAATTCGGACGACAGAGTATTTGCGATCTCTCGCGCGAGCTCCGGTGAAGGATCCTTGACTCCGAGGTCGATCAACACAGTGTCGGGCGCCGACGTCGCAGTGACCTTGGAGGCCAACTCTTCAGCCGACATCCCGCCGACCACCCTCGGTCCCAGTTCGTCGATCGTCCGCTGCGCAAGTGTCCGGCCGGTCAGGAGTTTTGTATAGGACAGAACTCGCTGCTGTGAAAGTTGACTGCCCTGCAGTGCCTCGTTGACCGAGGTACCCGCCGACGTCGAAACGAACAGCCTCGTCGAGGCCTGGTAAACGGGCGTCGAAAGAAGAGAAGCGCAAAGGGCTCCCAGGATTCCGAGCACGGTTACAGCAGCGACTATTCGCCATCTGGCTTGCAATATCTTCAGGTAGTCGACAATTTCCATCTTGATGTCTCCTTCGGCTCACGCATGTCCACTGCGGGTCTGAGCGGTCTTTGCCGGTCAGACCGCGAGGGCGAACCGGGCTTTCTCAATTTCGATATCGATCAGCTGCGACGGACGAAACGTCCTGTGCTCACGGGCGTCCCAGTCCGCGGTAGTTCCAACCTGCGCCTCGCCACTCGTCGGGGGAAAGGCAATTGCGCCCGTCGACGATCACCTTCTTGCGAACGACTGCATCGAGATCGGACGGCTGCAACTTCAAAAATTCGGGCCACTCGGTCAACACCAGGACGACATCGGCGCCTTCGCACGCCTCCAACGCATTTGCCGAATAGGTCAACGTCGGGAACAGCGCACGCGAATTTTCCATGGCCTTCGGGTCGTACACGTTCACTGCTGCGCCTTGAAGCTGAATCTGACCCGCGACGTTGAGCGCCGGCGAATCACGAACGTCGTCCGAGTCCGGTTTGAACGCGGCACCCAGAACTGCGACTCTCGCACCGAGAAGCGATCCGCATGCCTCCCGCGCCAGTTCGACCATGCGTGTCCGTCTGCGCATGTTGATGTTGTCGACTTCGCGTAGGAACGTCAGTGCTTGGTCGGCGCCGAGTTCACCGGCGCGAGCCATGAAGGCACGGATGTCCTTGGGTAGGCAACCGCCGCCGAAACCAATTCCCGCGTTGAGGAATCGACGTCCGATCCGAACGTCGTACCCGATCGCGTCGGCGAGCACTGTGACGTCGGCGCCGGCAGCCTCGCACACTTCGGAAATCGCGTTGATGAACGAGATTTTCGTGGCCAGGAATGCATTCGCTGACGCTTTGACCAACTCGGACGTAGCGAGGTCCGTGACGAGAAAGGGAATTCCCTCATCGAGGAGGTCTGCATAAACCTCGCGCGCAGCAGATTCCGCGCGACCGTGTCGACCGCGGTCGACCCCGAGCACCAGACGATCTGGATGCAATGTGTCCTGGACGGCAAACCCCTCGCGCAGAAACTCGGGATTCCATGCGACTTCGACGCCGTCACCAACCGGTGCCAGTTCCCGCGCGCGCTTACCGAGCCGTTCCGCGGTTCCCACCGGCACCGTGGACTTCCCGAAGATGACCGCGGGTTTGGTGAGCAGCGGTGCCAGAGTTTCGATCACGGCATCCACGTAGACCATGTCAGCGGCGAACTCACCCTTCTTCTGCGGCGTACCGACCCCGAGGAAGAACACGTCCGCAAATTCAGCGGCTTCCTCGTAAGACGACGTGAACTTCAGCCTTCCTCGATCGATGTTTCGTCGTAGGACCTCGCCCAAACCTGGCTCGTAGAAAGGAACTTCCCCTGCTGCCAGTTTCTCCAGCTTTGCCGCGTCGACATCCACTCCGAGGACCTCGTGACCGAGTTCGGCCATACACGCCGCGTGTGTCGCGCCCAGGTATCCCGTGCCGAAAACTGCTATGCGAGTGCTCATGTTGCTCGATCTGCTTTCTCGACAGTGTGTGAAGTGTTGATGGGATGGGTAATTCAGGTGCGCACGGCACCGATGTTGTCTCGGTACCACGAGACCGTCGACGCGATTCCTTCGCGCAATCCGATTGTCGGCCGCCATCCGAGTTCACGAATCATGCTCACGTCCAGAAGTTTCTGCATTGTTCCGTCAGGCTTCGAGGTGTCCCACCGCGTCTCGCCGGTGTATCCGACCTCGTCGGCGACCATCGAAGCGATCTCACGAATTGTGTGGTCCTCGCCGGTTCCCACGTTGACGTGCGATGCACCGTCGTAGTTGTCGAGCAGATGCAGACACGCCGACGCCAGATCGTCGACATGCAGAAATTCACGTCGAGGATTGCCACTCCCCCAGTTGACAACCAACGGCACTGCGGATGACTGCGCCTCGTCGTAGCGCCGAACGAGGGCGGGAAGTACATGCGATCCACGCGGCGAGAAATTGTCTCCCGGGCCGTACAGGTTGGTGGGCATCGCCGAGATCCACGATCGACCATGCTGCCGCCTGGCAGCTTGAACATGGAGTATTCCCGCAATCTTTGCTATTGCATAGGCGTCGTTGGTCGGCTCGAGATGCCCGGTGAGCAGGTATTCCTCCTTGATCGGCTGCGGCGCCAATTTCGGGTAGATGCACGATGATCCGAGGAACAGGAGACGCTCGACGCCGTGTGCAAGGGCAGCGTCGAGCACGTTCACCTGGATACGAAGATTCTCCGACAGGAAGTCGACGAGGAACGTGCTGTTCGCCGCAATCCCACCAACTTTTGCTGCTGCAAGGATCACGTTGGTCGGCTTTTCGCGGGCGAAAAAATCGAAAACAGCTTCCCGCTCACGCAGATCGAGTTCGGCGGAGGTCTGTCCGAGCAACCGTGAGAAGCCGGCAGATTCCAGTTTTCGCCACACCGAAGAGCCGACCAAACCTCGGTGTCCAGCCACGTAGAACGGTGCGCCTCGATCGAGTGGTCGCGCTGCGAATGAATCACTCATCGCGTCGCCAACCAGTCGGGAAGTGCCGGAGTGTCGATCCACGGGCGCCCTTCATGTTCGAGCGCTTCGATGTCTGCCTCGACCATGATCCGAGCCAGTTCGGGTGTGTGCACGCCGGCCTTCCAACCGAGTTTGCGCTCGGCATGGCTCGGATCCCCGATCAGTGCGTCCACCTCGGTCGGCCGAAGATACCGTTCGTCGAATCGAACGTGGTTCTCCCAGTTCAGACCTGCGTGTTCGAAAGCGACTGTGAGGAAGTCGCGCACCGAGTAGTTGCCACCGGTGGCCAGCACAAAATCCTCAGGCTCGTCGACCTGCAGCATGCGCCACATTCCCTCGACATACTCCGGCGCGTACCCCCAATCGCGTATCGCATCGAGATTACCCATGTACAGATGATCCTCGATCCCGGCCTTGATACGTGCGACTGCCCGCGTGATCTTGCGCGTCACGAACGTCTCGCCGCGCCTGGGGGACTCGTGATTGAACAGAATTCCGTTCACCGCGAAGATTCCGTACGCCTCACGGTAGTTCTTGGTGATCCAGTACGAGTACACCTTCGCCGCACCGTAGGGCGAGCGTGGATAGAACGGTGTCTCCTCGTTCTGCGGTGGTGGTGTGGCACCGAACATCTCAGAGCTCGACGCCTGGTAGAACCGGCAGTCGAGTCCGGCCATCCGAACCGCCTCCAGTAGTCGGATCGACCCCACACCTGTCGTGTTCCCCGTGTGTTCGGGTTCGTCGAAGCTGACTCTGACGTGAGACTGCGCAGCGAGGTTGTATACCTCGTCCGGTTTGATCTGCGCGAGCAGCGTCACCAGGCGCGCTCCGTCACTGAGGTCACCGTAGTGAAGGAAAAGCCGTGCATCCGCATGGTGGGGGTCCACATAAATGTGGTTGATCCTCGAAGTATTGAACGTCGACGATCGACGGATCAGTCCGTGAACCTCGTAGCCTTTGGAGAGCAGCAACTCGGCGAGGTAAGAGCCGTCCTGTCCCGTGATTCCGGTAATCAGTGCGCGTTTCATCCTGCGTTCCTTCCGTTGCGGGACAGCCCGCCTGATAGTTGCGAAACCACGGTTGTGGTCCGTATTCCTCCGAATCGCCCGGCAGTCTTGATCTCGCTCATGTGCGTCCCCCCGAACGGCCGAGGAACTTTCGAATGTCGCGCGATGCCAACCGAACGAAGGTCGAGTTACCGAACAGGTAGCGCCGCCACAGACGTTTGGGTTCCGATGCAAGTCGATACAGCCACTCGAAACCCGAGTTCTGGACGAAAGATGGTGCCTCCGAGACAGTTCCGGCCAAGAAGTCGAAGGCCGCGCCGACACCGACGGCCACGTAGTCGGTTCGATCCGCTATCGCCTTCGTGACAAAATCCTGCTTCGGAGCTCCCAAGCCGACCCACACGATGTCCGGGGCCGACGGACCGACCTTCGTGATGATGTCATCGACGAACTCCTTGCTGAACGCGGCAAACGGCGGGGCATAAGTGCCAGCCACCTCGATGCCCGGGTATAACTCCTCGACTCGATCCGTCAAGAGGCTCAACGTCTCTTCTGTCGTGCCGACAAAGTGGTGACGGAGGCCGTAGCGGCGCCCCTTGTCCAGGGTGGCCTCGAAGAACGACGGACCCCGGACTGGTCGAACACCGACGTGATCGGAAGCGGTGCCGCCGATCAGGCGCATCACCCAGTTGACCGGGGTTCCGTCTGCGAAGTTCACACCGGGACCCTTCAAAACCGCGGAGTAGTCGCGATCGCTGTGCGCCGCCGACACGCAGTAGGAGTTCGACAACCTCACGGAGACTCCGGTTCCCGCTCCCTCTCGTCTGTCGTTGACTACCCAATCGGTAGCTCCCTCGAGATTGGTCGCGGCAAACGGAATGCCACCCACCTCGATGACCTCGAACGGACTGCTCATCTGTCTCACCACTTCTTCGAGTTCGTTTGTTGACGTTCATTGCACTGGCCGTAACTGCGCGACAAGACCGATTTCAACCGAGATCGAGTCCAATCACGCTGCGGTTCAAAGAAAGAAAGTTCTGTCTCGACAACCGATCGAGCGATACGAGAGGCGAGAGTCGAGGCCGGAGCAACCGGGATCGCCACGGCGTTACTACCGGCCAGTGTCGGCACACCGCCGAGATCCAAACAGACCACCGGGAGGCCCACCGCAGCCGCTTCGGCCGCCACCCAGCCGCCCGAATCGTGCATGCTCGGGAAGAGCAGAACGGAGGAGGCCCCCATCTCGCCCACCACTTCCGATCTGTCGAGCCACCCGCGAAGCGTGACCTGACCGCGCCGATACGGAAGCGACTTCTCAATCCGCCCGCGGGCGGGTCCCTCCCCGACAAAGGTCATGGACCACTCGGCGCCCAAATGCTCGAGCGCGTCCAGAATCAGGTCGATTCCTTTGTACTGCAACAGTCTTCCTACGAACAAGAGCCTTCGTTTCGGCCGGGGTACCGCTTGCTTCTCGATTCCGTCGTAGTCCAGAACACAATTGGGTTGGATGACGACGTTGCGTGCCCGCGGTGCGCCACGCCCGCTGTCGGAGTTCATCGCGATGAAAGTGTCGACTCTTCCGGCCATGAAGACATGTGTCAGTGACCGAACGGCTTTCGTCGAGCAGGTTCGAACTACCGTGGATGCCAGATACCGCACACCGATGCGCTTGGCGAGCGGCATCGGCGGGTAGGTGTTGCCCCCGGCAGGCCCCCATACGAGTCGTGCGCCGCCGGCTCCACCGAACAGCACCGGTGGAGGCAGCCAGTCGGAGGCGAATGTTGCATGGTGCAGGACGTCGTAGTTTGCCGCTTCACGCCGAACGAACACTGAAGTGCGCCAGAGCCATCGGAGGTAGCGACCGTATGATCCGGCTTCTTCGGCGGTCAAAGTCGCTATTCGCACGACACGAACTTCGCAACCGAGCTTTTCACACTCCGATTCCAATGCGGGAGCCTCACCGGAGCGAGTCACCACCGTGATCGACTCACACAGTTCGGAAGCCGCCGAGAGAAGCGCCCAACCCGCACCGGATTCACTCCCCTGATTCGGATCGCAGGCGTATGCCGTCATCAACAACCGTGTCATCGCGCTACCACCAGCCTCTGTGCGCGCGGTTTCCGAGAATCGCGGCAGCTGAATCGCTCTGAGAACCAACCGATGTTGCGTGCACCGTGGTCGAGAACCACGCGTTTGATCCGTGGACTGATCAGGGCAACGGGGATCAACGTCGCCGACGCGAGTACGAGCAGAGCGCGTTTGGCACTCTGAGCCGTCAACAGTGGCAGGTCGAGCTGTCCCTGACAGACCGCGAGGATTCGTCCGTTGTTGACATACCGGGCGAAGAGCCAGGAGTCCCGACGCCGATCCTCGTCGACGGGTTCGTACGCAAGCGCCTCGTCGCACCACAACAACCGGACACCGCCGGCGCTCATTCTGAGCGTGAACTCGGTGTCCTCGCCGCCAGGTAGATCCCAGTCGTCACTGAAGTTCAAGCCGTTCAAAGTCTTCAGGTCCAACAACAGATTTCCAGCGCCTGCAGACGCGACCGGGGTGCCGGTCGAATGGCGAACGCGAGTGTGCAATGGAAGTTCTGAGGCAGGCAGACCCACCGGAATCACAGGACCGGCCACAGCACCTGCGTCGAAATCTGCGGCGCAGGTGAGGAGATTCGACAGCCAGTCGACATCGACGTACTCGTCGTCGTCGACGAAGACGATGTACCGACGATCTCGTGCACGGGCGAGATCGACCAGCGCACGTCGCGCCGGAGATACCCCGCCGAATCCGAGATGCAGTCGTTCGATCCCGTCGGCAACATACGTCGGCGTGGTGGATTCCGGGTCGTTGTCGCCTACTACGACCTGGGCGGAGACACCGGAAGCCTGGATCGATGCCCGGACGCTGTCGATGCATACAGCCAGTTCCGATTCGCGACGGAAGGTCAGAATCGCCACTATGACGCCGCTGGGATTCTTCATGAGAGGTCAACTTTCGGTCGGGCGCCACGGTTCATCGAGACCAGGAGTGCGACGCTCGCGCTGACGCACGCCGACGCGGCCAATGCTCCTGCGACGTGTACGGCGCTGTCGGTCAGTCCTGCCCCGAGAACGATCAGAAACTGCAGAGGCAACAGCAAGGCGCGAAATCTGTTGAGGTTTCCCGTCTTGTCCACGACGCGGATCGACGTGCCGACTCCCAGCAGAATCCCGTTGAACGCCACCGCCAACCCGCAGAGCAGAATGACCGGTATCAAGTTCGGAAAGTGCGGCCCGACCAGATGATCCATCAATCGCACTCCCGAGAGTCGAATCTCGAGCGTGAGACAGATCAGCGAAACGCAGATGATCGAAACCCAGAAGATCTGCAAGCCCACTCGGCGGCCGAGTGCCATGCACTCGCTCGCGCTCCTCGCTTCGACACCACTGCCGAACTTACGCATCAGAATTGGCGAGATGCCCGCGAACATCAAGGACAGTGGACCGAGCAGTGTCTGGGCAGTTCTGATCTCACCGATCATCGAGATCGACGCCACCACGGTGAGTATCAAGAACATCGCCTGCTGCGCAGCTGATCCCATCAATATCTCGATCGCAAACGGCACGGATCTATATCGGTGAGTGCGCGAGTACCTGACCGACGGCACCGGCGGTACCAGACGCATGGATGCGTGACCGAGCGCGAGCGCGACGAAGACACCGACCGTATAGGTCACGAGTGCAAGTGTCAGATTCTCGACCAGGAAAGCTGCAATAAGGACGAACGAGAGTGTCACGATCTGTATCGACGCAGAGATCCAACTCGCTCCGTCGTGCATCAGCATCGTGCGTATCACGTCCAAAACCACGAAACCAGCTGCAGCCAAGGCGTATACCGTGAGATTCATCGAGTCCGAGCCGCCGATCAGGAACAGTGCCCACACCGATGTCACCGATACCGCCGCCAGCACGATCGTGGGTGCCAACGCCGGTCCACGCTCGTCGGACCCCGCCCCTCGCGACAGCCAGACGTCGACGCCGATCGCTCTCCCCAGTGCCAGTGCCAACAGACCCGCCGATTGAATCACGGCAACCTGGCCGACTTCGATCGGACCACCGAGTCGTGCCACCGAGGTGAGAACGACAAAAGTGAGGACGCTCGAAAGCCCTTGATCGGCCATGAATGTCACATGCCGAGTGCGATCGTTCACGATCTCACCTCGTTGATGAGCTCACGCATCGACGTCGCCGCTTTGCTCGATGTGAAGCGATTCGAGTAGTGACGATAAGCGGATCTGCGTATCGCCGATCGGTCGTCCGCTCCGAAGATTCGGTCGAGGGCCTCGCGTATCGACGACTCTTCCAAGGTATGGAGAGGCGTTCCGCCCGGTCCGACGATGTCCGCGAGTGCACCGCTGGTTGCGTAGATGACCGGGGTGCCAACCGACATCGACTCGATCGCAACCCGCCCGAACGGTTCTGCCCATTGAGACGGCACCACGGACGCCGCACTGTCGCGGAGTATCTCGATCACATCTTCGTGTGAAGTGAATCCGGCCAGCGTGACGTTGTCGAGAGCTGCGCTTATGCTGGAGATCTCGCCGTACTGCGGTCCGTCACCGAGAACTGTGAGCGAGGGACTTCCAGCGCCCTGCGGCCAGTTGCGCACCAAGTCCAGGACGCCCTTCTCCGGTGTCAGTCGGCTGACGCACACAACCGAATCAGTGCTCCGGAACTCGGGTTCATTTTCTTCGAATCCGAAGTTCGGACGAACCACGACGCGACCAGAATCGATCAGTCGTCCCTCGACCAGACGTGCTGTCATTGCGCTCGTTGCGACGAACCTGTGCTGCTTCCACCCCAAGACGCTCAGCTTGACCGCCGCAGCGCTCAGGTAGCAGACAAGGCTCTGCAGTCGGCTGTTTCCGTAGCATCCGTTGCGGACACAACTCGTGAAGTAATTGGTGGAACCGCATTCGGTGCACGTGCCATCTGCGCGCAACTTGGCTGACGGTGTGGCCAGGCGATAGTTCCGAACCGCCTGCAACGTAGGAATTGCGGCGGTTCGTGCGGCCACGAGCAACGAAGCCGAGAACGCCGGCCAGAGATTGTTCACGTAGACGATGTCCGGTCGCTCCGAACGAATGATGCGCAACGCATCGACGAGTACTCGAGGACTGAACACTGCGGTGACTGCCGCCCACGGTCCCCGGGAGATCTTGGAATTCTCGGTGGTGCACTGAACCGTCTCGTATCCGATCGATTCGAGGAGCTTGGATTCGTTCGCGAAGCTCTGCTCCTCACCACCCGGATTCCGATAGATCGCATGGAACATCAAGGCTTTCGGCGGCGTGGATCCACCGGCGGACGTCGGGTTCACTTCAGGCTTCGAACGCGCCACATCGAACGACTTGTACATCTCACTGACCTCCTCTTCGCTCCGGAGCGAACCCGTACGCACGACCCCTACGGATCGACAATTCGGCGTTGCCTGCACTGTGAGAGCGGTGCGTCGAGGGTCCGTACGGCGCCAGGAAGACCCATGCGATCAGCCACATGGCGCCGAAGAAGAGCGTCGACTCCGTCAAGTCCATCGAGAAGACGAGAACCATGATCGCGACGACGGCGATGTACTCCGTTCTGCTGCGAGCTCGCCCGAGCGCCGTGTTCAGAAGCAGGTAATAGCCGGCCAACAGCAGCAGGAATCCGATCCAACCGATCTGGAGACGAATGTCGAGCATTCCGTTGTGCGCGCTGGTCGCCGGAAAGGACAGCTTGGACCGGATCATCTGTCCGACAACGCTGTCAGGTGCCCAGACCGAGCCGAAGCCCCATCCGAGCAGGGGCCGCTGTTCGGCGTAGTACTCGGATACCGTCCAGAGATGCAGCCGGCCGGTCAACGTGACATCTCGCGAGAGTAGCGCTGCGACATCGGGTCCGAGCACCTTCATCGCGCCGGACACCCCGATGTACAGCCCGATGATCACCGTCGAGGCGAGGCGAGCGTTAGGTGTCCGTCGAAGGCACTTCAGAGCAAGCACTGTCGCCAGCGCAATGCCTGCAGCGACGAGACTGGTCTGGCTCCGGGCTTCGAACAACACGATGCCGGCAACAGCCAGCGCCGCCACCCACGGAATACGCTTGACGTCGGGAAGCATGAGCATGACAGCAACAAGGACAACTTCGATCGCAGCCATTCGGCCCAAAGTATTCTTGTGCGTGAAGATTCCGCGATAGGCAACAGTGCGGGTGTCCACATCGATGCCGGTCGAAGGATCGAGGACCACGACCATCAGCGACAGCACGAGTAGTACCAGCAAGGTGACGGCCACAGTCCGCACTCGCACCGGGAAGGTCAACTCGCGGGCGACCATGATTCCCGTGATCGCCAGGCACACGATGACGATGCCGGCGACGACGGAGTTCCGGGGCAACGTCGACCAGTACCAGCTGGTTGCCGGAACGCCGGCCGCGATCAGAAGCGTGAAGACAGGCCAGGACGCGTTGCGTGAGTATCGCCGGTCGAGGAAGTAGACCAACGCGAGTGTCGCCGAGAGAACAGCCGAACCGTGTACGAGCAACGATCCGAGCGCTGTCTTCTGCGTGTAGGCCTGAAAGGCTCCGGTCGCGCCGATGACCGCGATCACCAATGCCGTTCGCAAGATCAGCGGATTGTTCGGTGCCTCATTTTCGCAAGGCGCCGGTGCCGCATTCTTGTCAGTAGGCGCCATCACTTCCCACCACCGCCTTGAGCGTCTTCGCGACGATCATGACGTCACCCATCATCGACCAGTTGTCGACGTAGGAAAGATCAAGGCGGACAGTGTCTTCCCACGACAGATCAGAACGTCCGCTGACTTGCCACAGACCGGTGACACCGGGCTTGACCAGTAGCCGGCGACTGACCGCACCGTCGTACATCTCGACCTCGCGCCGAAGCGGTGGCCGCGGTCCGACGACGCTCATCTCGCGCCGAAGAACATTGACGAACTGGGGCAACTCGTCGATCGAGTACCGACGCATGAAGCGACCGACCGTCGTCACACGCGGATCATCTCGCATCTTGAAAAGCACTCCGGCGCCTTCGTTCTCCTTCATCAGCGCCGTGACTTGAGAATCCGCATTCTGGACCATCGAGCGGAACTTGAGCATGGGGAACGGCTGCCCGTCCAACCCCATCCGCTCGGACTTGTACAGAACCGGCCCCTTGCTCGTGAGCTTGACTGCGATCGCAGCCGCCAGAAGCACCGGACTGATCACGGCGAGTACCACGGTCGAGAAGACGATGTCGAAGGTCGTCTTCGTGAACTTCTGCGCGCCGTGATAGCGCGGACGCTCGACATGGATCAGCGGAAATCCAGCGACCGGGCGCATCGACAGTCTCGGTCCGGACACATCCAGAATCCCTGGTGCAACAACAAGGTCCACATGATCGCGCTCGAGATCCCAGGCCAACGTGCGCAGCCTTTCCGGTCCGAATCGCTCCGACGCCGTCACTGCCACCGTGTCGGCACCGACCTGTTCGATTGCGTCCGTGACACTGTGCTCATCTCCGAGCACCGGAATGTCCCGACCGTTCACTGTGACAACTTCGCCCACGTCTCCTCCGTAGCCAGGTACGCAGACTCCGACGACTCGGTATCCATGGGCATCGTCTCGCTCGAGGTTGCGTGCAAGATCGACAACTGCCCCTCGCACACCGACCACAAGTACGGCAGTTCGAAATTCACCTCGGGCTCGCTCACGAGCAATCACCCGTCGCCAGATCCAACGACTCGCGATCAAGGCGGTCAATCCCATCGGAAACGCCACGGCCAGGTACAGGCGCGCGATCTCCAGGTGAAGGAGAAGGCTGGCAATCGCAATCAGTCCGAACAGGCGGAGCGTTCCGACAGCGATCAATCGGTACTCTTCAGGGCCGCTTCCGATCACGCGAGGAGATCTGGTGCGAAATACTCTCAATACGGCGAACCAGCCGATAATCAAGGCGAAAGACAGTGCGGTGTAGCTGAAATGGCCGAATGCTTCACCGTCGACGACATCCGCGTCGCTACCGAATCGCCACCATTGAGCCAGAAACACAACTGCCGCAACAATGATCGTGTCGGTGATCGCCAGACGACGAAGATACGCAGATTGCCATTTCCTGCGTGCGGAAACTCCACCAGCCCTCTCCGGCGCTACTCGTCGGTGTTGTTGTGGCCGTTCTTTCGTGGGCGCGGCCATCTCGAGAACCGTCATGTGTTCAGAAACCTTTCCCCATGCACAAAATTCGGCCTGAAGCTGTTCGCCGGCCGAGGTCCATCGGACCGCCTTGCCGAATCCCGAAACTTCGACAGCGAAGCAACTGCTCCGCATTGCTGCGTTCAGTGCGAATGGTCGCATTACGTGCGCCTTGCAGTTAACCCGGCGACTGTTGTCAGGCCTCGGCCCAACTGTCGATTTATGCGGCATTGCCGCAGCTCACACCCCATGATTGAAGCAGAGTCCACTAACGACCCAAACACAGGACGATCGGCGATTTCTCATCGCCCGCTGACGTCGCCAGCCTCGATATTGTCAGGACTCACGTCTTGGCAATTTTTCGGCTAGCTGGTCAGTACCAGTGAGGAGTTTGCCACATTCCGGACAGTGTGGCAATAGCGCTTTCCGAACTTCTTCCGAACGCCAGCATTGAGGTCAGTTATTCACCCTCCAATCAGGAGGGTGCGAACATTCCTCACCATTACCATTGCGTACCTATAGTTTTCATCGCCTTGATCAATTGGACTCCACGTTTGGACGGAAACCAGCACGCAGTTGGTAATCGCTCTGCAAACCATACTTTGATGCGTTCAGCGTCGCCTCAGACTTGGACGATTGTCCGGCACTTGGCCTCTGCGCGCTTTACTTACGACTGGCCGGCAATGCGCGAACCTACGATCGGGCGACACCGAGAATTTAGACATGCAAAAGGAGGAGCCTGGACCGCCACTGACCGTCTATGCGGTGCAGAAAAATCTGCAGCACAATCCAATTCGAGAAGGGGGAATTGTGCAGCCGTTCGACTACAAAGCGGGGCGACCGCTACCGACGGCTATGTCCATGCAAGCGTGCGCGGCCATGGCAAGTGTGCGCGGCCGCGTATAGGTCAACTGACGCTCGACATGCTCGTTGGCGCCCAGTAGCGGAGCGTGTCTCTCGAACAGCCGAGGTTGCGGTCGACTGATCAGCTGGGCGCACGCTCGCGAGTAGACCCCCGCAAACCTCGATGGCCTTGCGTGAACCCACGTTCATCTCGTTGCGGGCAATCAGGACTCGACCGAGGCCCACCGGTTGTGTGGCATACGTGAGCATCTCCTGCAGAGCCGTCGACGCGATACCTTGCCGGCGTTCCGGCGGCCGGACTCCATAGCCGATATGACCACCGAAATCGGCCAAGATCTCGTTCATGCTGTGCCGCATCTGGATAGCACCGAGATACCGGCCGCCGCGAGCGATCCACCAGTTGGTTGCCGGGACAATGTCGGGCCCCGTCCACGACTCTGGCTGCGCCAACAGCTACTGCACCCACTGCCTGAATCCAGCACGGGATGCCAAACCGAGATCTAGACGTTGCGCAACTCCAATCGCCGAACCGTGCTGGTCCGCCTGCGGTCCGCCATACTCGTCACACGACTCCGACAGGAAGCCCACAACGGCTCGTCAGGCGCAACCAGATCGAAAGCCACAGCGGCACCGGTCAAGTAGGACAGGTCAGACCGCAGCGTCGCAGACTCAGAGGCCCCGACTAGTGAATTGCGTCCGATTCACCACATAGAGAAGGGCCCTCGAGCGTTGCTCGAGGGCCCTGTGAGGCGTCGGGATTTAACGTACGACCAGATCAGTTGACTGTCGACGTTACCCTTCGTTCGCCGACTGGATTGCTGTCCACGGAACCTCCCACGGCCACGTCTGCGACAACCGGATCGGAATCGTAGTAGTACTTGTACTCGTAGACACCACGACCGTTCAGCGGGGTCATCGTGATGACAGTGCCGAGAATTGTCGCGCCCACACTGTGGAGATTGCCGACCGCCCTGCTCAGCTGATCCCTCTTCGTCGAGCCGTGACGAGCAATCACGAGCGCACCGTCCGCCAGCGCTGAAAGCACTGCAGCATCCGTAACCGGAAGCAACGGCGAGGCGTCGATGATGACGTAGTCGAACCTTCTGCGGAGATCGGTAAAGACTGCATGGGCAGTGTCAGTCCCCAGCAGTTCGCTCGGGTTCGGGGGAATCGGACCTGAAGCAAGAACCGTCAGGTCAGCGTTGCTCGTGACTTGAAGTACGTCGTCGAGATCTGCTTGCCCAGCCAAGACCGAGCTCAGACCGACGCTTCCGATAAGTCCAAGGTACTTCGAAACGCGAGGCTTACGGAGGTCACCTTCGACGAGACACACCTTCTTGCCTGCCTCGGCCAGCACGAGTGCGATGTTCACCGCGGTCGTGGTCTTTCCCTCGGAGGGAAGAGAACTCGTGACGACGATGACACTCGGTGGACGATCCACGGCCAGGAACTGCAGATTGGTTCGCAGTTCGCGGTACGCCTCGGCACTTGCGGAGTTGCCCTCGTGGAAGTTGATCGCTTGATGAACTTCGCGTTCCTTGTCGAACGGAATTGTTCCCACCATCGCCGCGCCGGCGATGTCTTCGACCACCTTGCGCTCTTTGACGGTGTTGTCCAGGCGATCACGCACGACAGCCAATCCGATCCCCAGCAGAAGCCCGATCGCGGCACCGAGCGCCACGTTCCGCGAAGTCTTCGGCGACACCGGTTCCGCGGGAGTTTGTGCTCGCTGCTCGACAACGACGCGCGCCGGCGCTGTGCCACCATTCGCGGGCGTACCCAGATCTTTGACCATCACGACAAACTCGTCCGACAGCGCATTTGCGATTTCGCGTGCCAGTTCAGGCGACGCATCTTGCACGCTCAAATCGAGAAGTACAGTATCCGGCGCCGATGTGGCGGTCACCTTCGACGAGATCTCCGCCGCGGACAGCCCACCCAATCGATCTGACCCCACTGCATCGATTGTTCGCTGCGCGAGCGTCTCCCCAGTGAGGAGCTTGGCGTAGGAGGTGACCAACTGCTGTGAAAGCTGGTTGCCTTGGTAAGCCTCGTTCACAGTCGTTCCAGTGGAAGTCGACACGAACAGGCGCGTGGAAGCCTGGTAGACCGGTGTCGCAATCAACGAGGCACCCAAAGCGCCCAAGATCACAACCACGGTGACGACAACGACTATTTTCCACCGTGCCTGCAAGATCTTCAGGTAGTCCCGTACATCCATCGTCGAATCTCCTTCGGCTCGAGCACGTAGTACGTATTCGAGTAGTAATCGACAGCCGCTTGTCGAGCCGCTGCACTCAATCCAGGCTGAACGAGGCAGCCAATCTTTTTATCGCGCGTCCCTGCGTCACAGAGAGGTCGATCCCGAAACAGGCAGGGACAAGAAACCTTCGTGGCATCTCACGCATCTCAGTTCGTGGTCCACACTTGACGGCACGACTACATGTTGACGCAGCGGCGAACCTGCGACACGGACATCGGGTCCAGTTCTCTTCGTCAGCCTCATCGGCCGACACCGCCACCTGGAGTTCACTGCACATCGAAGAGAGCGGACGTAACGTGCAGCCAGGCTGAACTCTACTGTGTCGTGGTTCTTTTCACCACCGCAACGCAGCATCGAAACCCCTCGATTTCGCCAGCCGAATGTGCTGACCACGCGAAGATCACACACCCTCAGCCGGCCGTAGGACCAAAGTCCGCGAACATCCAACAACGCCCGCCGCCACCGGAAGCCGGTGCACACCAATCGAACAGGGCAAACACCACTCGCCCCGAAATCGACGGGCGGCGATCGAAGTTTCCACACCGGAACAGTTCATCTACTGACGGACCTTCGTCCCAGACACGCGGGCACTCCCCTCGACGCCGTGCAATAACCATCCCTCACTGATGGTTTCACCGATCTACGGCCTTCCAAGACCTCGATAGGTCCACCCTGCGTCGCGCCAGGTGGTCGGTTCCAGGCAGTTACGTCCGTCGATGATGACCTTCTTGCGGACGACCGCTTCGAGATCCGACGGCAACAACTTTCGAAACTCGGTCCACTCGGTCAGAACCAAGACGACATCAGCCCCTGCACACGCGTCAAGTGCACTCGAAGTGTAAGTGAGGGTGGGGAACAACGCCTTCGAGTTTCCCATGGCCTTCGGGTCATAGACATTGACGGCAGCGCCTTGGAGCTGAATCTGGCCGGCAACGTTCAGCGCAGGTGAGTCGCGCACGTCGTCGGAGTCAGGCTTGAAGGCTGCACCGAGAACCGCCACATTGGCTCCGAGTAGAGAACCACACGCTTCTCGAGCCAGTTCGACCATCCGAGTACGACGACGCATGTTGATATTGTCGACTTCGCGTAGGAAAGTGAGTGCTTGGTCTGCTCCCAGCTCACCCGCACGTGCCATGAAAGCACGGATGTCCTTAGGTAGGCAGCCACCACCGAAACCGATTCCGGCGTTGAGGAATCGCCTACCAATTCTCTCGTCGTGGCCGATGGCATCGGCAAGAACGGTCACATCCGCGCCCGACGCCTCGCACACCTCCGAGATCGCATTGATGAACGAGATCTTCGTCGCCAGAAATGCATTGGCTGACGCTTTGACCAACTCCGAAGTCGCAAGGTCGGTCACAACGAAGGGAATACCTTCGTTCAAGAGCTGCTCGTACACTTCACGCGCAACCGATTCCGCACGTCCGGGTCGATTACGGTCGACCCCGAGCACAAGCCGGTCCGGGTGAAGCGTGTCTTTCACCGCGTAGCCTTCCCGGAGAAATTCCGGGTTCCACGCCACCTCGACGTCTTGTCCGGCAGGGGCCAGTTCCCGTGCCCGCGAACCCAATCGCTCTGCTGTACCCACTGGCACAGTTGATTTCCCGAAAATGACGGTCGGCCTGGTCAAGAGGGGTGCAAGCGTCTCGATCACCGAATCGACAAAACGCATGTCGGCCGCGAACTCCCCCTTCTTCTGCGGCGTACCGACGCCGAGGAAATGGATGTCGGCGAACTCTGCGGCCTCCTCGTAGGAAGCCGTGAATCGAAGACGTCCCGCGGCTATGTTGCGGCGCAGCACTTCCTCGAGGCCCGGTTCGTAGAAGGGAACCTCCCCAGCTTCGAGCATAGCGAGCTTGTTCGGATCAACATCCACCCCGAGAACCTCGTGACCCAACTCGGCCATGCAAGCTGCATGTGTCGCCCCGAGGTAGCCGGTGCCGAATACCGCAATACGAGAAGTCATAACGATGTCTGCCTGTCGAAGTCGGGTTTACGTCGAATAATGCTGTAGTACTTCATGTCCTGATCGAATCGACATTCTGTCGATACCACTCCACGGTCGATGCGATCCCCGCACGAAGATCAATCCTGGGCTGCCACCCCAAATCTCGAAGCTTCCCGATGTCAAGCAACTTCCGCGGCGTCCCGTCAGGTTTCGAGTGATCCCATTCGATCTCGCCGTCGAACCCGATCTCGTCCGCCACGATCGCGGAAATCTCCGCGATACTCTGGTCCTCGCCCGTACCAACATTGACGTGTTCTGCTCCGTCATAGTGGTCGAGCAAATGAAGGCAGGCATCCGCCATGTCGTCGACGTGGAGAAACTCGCGCCTCGGCGTCCCGCTGCCCCAGTTCACGACTGACGCAGCTCCATCACGGCGCGCGTCGTCGAAGCGCCTGATGAGGGCCGGCAGCACATGAGAGCCCTTGGCAGAGAAGTTGTCACCCGGGCCGTAGAGGTTCGTCGGCATCGCGGAGATCCACGGTCGCCCGAACTGCTTGCGAACAGCCTGTACCTGCAGGATTCCCGCGATCTTTGCGATGGCATATGCATCGTTCGTCGGTTCCAGATGACCGGTCAGTAGATACTCTTCGCGAATCGGTTGAGGCGCGAATTTCGGGTAGATGCAGGATGATCCGAGGAATAGAAGGCGATCTACGTCGAATTCGGCCGCCGCGTCCATCACGTTCACCTGGATGCGAAGGTTGTCGGAGATGAAGTCCACCGGCAGTGTGCTGTTCGCCAGTATCCCGCCCACTCTGGCCGCCGCGAGGACCACGTTCTTCGGCCTCTCAGCGGCGAAGAATTCGAACACGGCACCGCGGTCGCGAAGATCGAGTTCGGCGGACGTGCGACCGACAAGGCGATTGAAGCCGTCGGCTTCCAACCGACGCCAAATCGCTGAACCAACGAGTCCACGATGGCCCGCAACGTATACCGCGTCGCTCCGATCGAGGGACTTCTGCGTGTACTCCCCCGTCATCGAGCGTGCTCCCAATCCACCAGATTCGGACGGTCGATCCAGGGCTTGCCCTCACACGTCAGAGCCTCGATGTCCGCATCGACCATGATTCGAGCCAGCTCCGGGGTATGCACAGTCGCCTTCCAACCGAGCTTCTGCTCCGCCTTACCGGCATCTCCGATCAACGCATCTACTTCCGTCGGCCGCAGATAGCGCTCGTCGAAGCGCACGTGATCTTCCCAGTTCAGGCCGGCGTGCTCGAAGGCCACCGTCAGGAAATCCTTGACCGAGTAGTTACCGCCTGTCGCGAGCACGTAATCGTCCGGTTCGTCGGCCTGAAGCATTCTCCACATTCCCTCCACGTACTCCGGCGCATAGCCCCAGTCGCGGATTGCATCGAGATTGCCCATGTACAAATGGCTTTCCAGACCGGCCTTGATCCGCGCCACCGCTCGCGTGATCTTGCGAGTGACGAATGTTTCGCCTCGCCGGGGAGATTCGTGGTTGAACAGAATTCCGTTCACGGCAAAGATCCCGTACGCCTCGCGGTAGTTCTTGGTGATCCAGTACGAGTACACCTTCGCCGCACCGTACGGCGATCGCGGGTAGAAGGGAGTCTGCTCGTCTTGCGGAGGCGGTGTCGCACCGAACATCTCGGAACTGGATGCCTGGTAGAACCTGCATTCGAGACCAGCCATCCGGACTGCTTCGAGCAACCTGATCGACCCGATTCCGGTCGTGTCACCGGTATGTTCTGGCTCGTCGAAACTCACCCGTACATGGGACTGCGCTGCGAGGTTGTAGACCTCGTCCGGGCGTATCTGTGCGAGAAGAGTGACCAAACGCGCCCCGTCGCTGAGATCTCCGTAGTGAAGGAACAGTTTTGCATCCGGCGTGTGGGGATCCACATACATGTGATCGATTCGAGCTGTATTGAACGTGGACGACCTACGAATAAGTCCGTGGACCTCGTATCCCTTGCTCAACAACAGCTCGGCCAGGTATGAACCGTCTTGGCCTGTAATTCCTGTAATCAGTGCACGTTTCACTTGAAACTCCGTCCTCGAAGCAGATACTTGTCTGCGAGTAGTCATCGGCCGAATTGTGTTGTGTGGGAGTAACGAACCCACAACCAGAACTGAGAAACCCTCACGGCATTACTGCCCCCTTGATCCGCGATCTCAAATCCTCCAGTTCCGCGGCAGCGGAATCCATTCCGCGAGAGATACGGGTAGATTCGTCGTGCCCGAGATTCAAGCTGCCACCCGTCGCATCGTCCATCCAGGAGGCCTGCGGCGCGAGTACCGGTTCCAGCGAATCCCTCAGCTTCGGTACCGAACTGCTGCCCGCCATCACCGGTATCGATCCGCCTCGAGCGCTCAGGATCAAAACATGGAGGCGGTCACTGATGGTTACGGCAGCGCGCTCGTACAGGGCGCGGACAGCGGACTCCTGTTGCCGATGGGTCACGTCATCGTCCCATCCCACGTACTGAATACCCAGCGTTGCAGCAACTTCACGATTGTGGTTGTCGTCCTCGGCAACTTGGCAGCAGGCCACCAGATTCAAGCCGATTGCCTCGACCTGACTGTGGATCGACCGAAGAACCGCGTAGTTCACCGGTCGGTCATGCCGAAGTGAAAGCAAGGCTATTTCTCGGCTCGCAGATTCTCGGCCTGCAGACTTCGCTCCGTCGGATACGCCGGCCCGGAACGCGAGATCGGGATAGAACCGACTCTTGCCTCGCAGGTACTCACACGTCCTTTTGTCACGTGCCGCGTAGACGTCGGCTACGCCGACGAGGATCTTCTCGGGTACTGCCGCCATCGAGCTTCGCACCTCGATCGACCGTCCCAAAACGAGGACTCGTGTACCGAAAATGCGCAGCACCGCAAAGACTGTCACCAACAACGAGTGCTTGACGACGCTTGCTGCTGAAGCCCCCAGAACCGCCGGCCCAGGTGCCATCACGATCACTGCCCGCTTTCGGCGCACCGTATCGGACAAAATCGCTCGCCAGAAGCTGATACCCGAATCCATGACCTCGTCGGTTGGTTCCCAATCGAAGGTATCGACGTACTCCGCGCTCATACTGCCGGAAAAGACAACGGGTTTGAACCCCAGTTCACGCATGTAGTCGACTGCTGTTCGCCGTATCTCGATGTCACCCAGATTGCCCTGAGCTGCTGCGATACTCATGAAGAACCTACGCATGGGGATCCCTCCTCATTGCAACGACAACGACACAGGTCAGCAATGCGGTTTGAAGTACATAGCTGAGCGAGAGCGACCACCCCGCTCCGAGCGCCCCGTAACGGGGGGCAGCAAGCACGATTCCGACGAGGCAGATCAAGGTGCTCACAACCGTTATGTAGGAGACAATTTCAACTCTGCCCGTACCTTGCAGAATCGCATTCAATTGGGACGAGATCGCTGCGAAGATCAAACTGAAGCAGACGACCTGCATTACCGGTACCGCGTCTACGTACGCATCGCCCAAAATCGGTGGAACGAGCACAGGTATGGCAGCTGCGATCACACCGAAGATCACCGCGCTTGCGATGCATACGTACATCGCGGGTCGCAGAATGCCCTGGGTGATTCGCCCGGTCGTCGAGCGCGCCGCCGCCGGCATGAGAACTGCCGCAAATGATGTGGGAATCAGCCGCAACGGCGTGGTGATACGACTCGTCACGCCGTAGATTCCGGAGACGGCCGGCGACGTGACAAGTCCAACCAGCAGTACGTCGAAGTTGCGCGTCTGAGTAGCAACGGAATTCAACCAGAAGTGCGAAGACTTGCCGATGATCGACTTGTACGAGCGTCTCGATCTCACACGAGTGATCGCCGGTCCGAGCCGAATGGCCACGAAGACAGCGATCATCGAAGAGAACGCGAGGCCCACGGAATACCAGAACACTGCGTCGACTCCTGCGAGCCAAGCCGCCGCAACAAAAACGAGAGCAAGTGCTCGCCGGAGGAGCAACGACACCGCGTTCTGCCAGGTATTCCCGTCAGCGAGTGGTAGCGAGAGCAGCGTCTCGACGTAATT
>NZ_JBJURM010000022.1:0-115924 GCF_046097995.1 Rhodococcus sp. 5A-K4 | reverse complement strand
TTGCCAGCGTCGACCGCGGCGTCGTCGAGGCCGCGCGGGCGATGGGTATGACCGAACTCCAAGTGCTCTTCCGCGTCGAGATACCCAATGCGCTGCCATTGATTCTCGGCGGACTGCGTAACGCGACACTGCAGGTGATTGCCACGGCAACGGTCGCCGCCTACGTCAACCTCGGCGGCCTCGGCCGGTACATCTTCGACGGTCTCGCGCTCTACAAGTACGACCGAGTGGTCGTCGGCGCAATTCTGGTCGCGGTTGTGGCTCTGGTCGTGGACGGCTTACTGGCGCTGGTGGTCTGGGCATCGGTTCCCGGGACCGGCAGGCTGCGCCGAACACCCGACCTCACTCGTCTGTAGATCGGTACACACGAAAAGCCCCGATCGGAACCTTGTGTGCGGGTCCCGATCGGGGCTTTCGTAGTCCCTCTTAGCTGGTCACGCCCTCAGCATGCGCTGCGGCCGCGACGGCTTCCGCTACTGCGGGTGCCACGCGAGGGTCGAGTGGGCTGGGGACGATTTTGTCCGCCGCCAACTCGTCGCCGACCACCGACAGGATTGCCTCGGCGGCAGCGAGCTTCATACCTTCGGTGATGCGACGGGCGCCGGCGTCGAGCGCGCCCTTGAACACACCGGGGAAGGCGAGAACATTGTTGATCTGGTTCGGGAAATCACTGCGACCCGTAGCCACGATCGCCGCGTACTTCGACGCGGTTTCGGGGTGAATCTCCGGGTCCGGGTTGGAGAGCGCGAACACGATCGACTCGGGAGCCATCGAAGCGATGAGCTCCTCGGGGATCTTGCCCGCCGAGACACCGAGGAACACGTCGGCACCTTCGAGAGCCTCGATGGCACCACCGTGCAGGTCGCGGGGATTGGTGCGTGCCGCGAGTTCTGCCTTCACGTCGTTGAGGTCGCTGCGCTCGCCCGAGATGATGCCCTTCGAGTCCAGCACGATGACGTCGCTGATTCCGGCGGCGAGCAGGATGTTCGCGCACGCAACACCCGCAGCACCGGCGCCGGAGATGACGACCTTGAGTGTGGTGATGTCGCGGCTCTGAACCTTCACGGCGCCCTTGAGGGCAGCGAGGACCACGATGGCGGTTCCGTGCTGATCGTCGTGCATGACGGGGCAGTCGAGGGCTTCGATGACGCGCTTCTCGATCTCGAAGCAACGCGGCGCCGAAATGTCCTCGAGGTTGACCGCGCCGAAGCTCGGGCGCAGACGGATGAGCGTCTCGACGATCTCGTCGGGATCCTTGGTGTCGAGAACCAGCGGAATGGAGTTCAGTCCGGCGAAGTTCTTGAACAGTGCCGACTTGCCCTCCATGACGGGCAGCGACGCGCGGGGGCCGATGTCGCCGAGTCCGAGAACCGCGGTGCCGTCGCTGACCACGACGACAAGTCGGTTGGTCCACGTGTATCGATCGGCGAGGGTTTCGTCTGCAGCGATGGCGCGGCTCACCTGAGCAACACCCGGCGTGTAGGCGATCGAGAGGGCCCGCTGCGTATCGAGCGGTGCTGTGGTCTCGACCGAGAGCTTGCCACCGACGTGAGCGGCAAAGATTTCTTCGTCGGTCAACTCGACCTTGGGTACGTTGATGGCTTCAGTCACGAGGGACACGATGACACTCCTGATTAGTCCAGCCTCAAGCGGGGCTGGGTTACTGGGAAGTAATCCTTCGGACCGCTGCGAAACTACGTTCACAACGGTCAGAGATCATTTCTTCCGCGAACGACTACTGAGAAGAAGAGCATTCGGCGTGCGCGAGAAAGTGGGCCGCAATACATCCGAAGCGTCATGGTGTGGGGCGGGTGAGCCCTGGCGTATCCATGCAATCTAGGTTTCGGGAGAAATTCTGACGAAACCTGCACTTCGGGGCCGGGCTGTGGCGCCGCCTCGAAGTAACTCCAGTTTGCCACCAGAGTCGGATCACAATCAAATCCTCCAAGCGGTCGGATTCCTCACCACACTCGAACCCGAGCCGTCATTCCCACCCAGTCATCCCCACCCAGTCATCCCCACCACTGCGTCACCAACAACAGCCCCGCCACCACGAGCACGACCACCGATCCGGCAACCGCCGCGATACCCCGCCTGCGGTCGCACCAGATCTGCGCGGCCAAAGCAACCACCGAGGCCGCAATGTGCGCGGTGATCGACGTTGTTCCCGGACCCGGGAATCCGCGGTTGCCGCCCAGATATGCCGAACCGATGATGACGAGTGTCAAGACCACGATTCCGGCCACCACGGTGCCGCTCAGGGCGCGTAGAGCGCGAACCAGCAGCCATTGTCGTTTGTCGGCGGGATAGTCGTAATCGTCTTCGTACTGATAGTCCTGATAATCCTGGTACCGGTAGTCGTCCTCGTACCTGTCGTCGTATGTCATCTCTTACGCTCCCGCGACGAATCCGCGGACTGATTCCGCAATGAGTTGAACTGCGATGGCGGCGAGCAAAAGACCGGCGATGCGTGCCAGCAGGCTGATGCCACCCTCACCCAGTATCCGGATCAGTGCCGTCGAGAAGCGCAGGACCACGAACAGCACGAGGTGGATGGACAGAATCGCCAACGCGATCGCCAGATACGACGCCGCTTCACCATCGGCCTGGGCGACAAAGACGATGACAGCCGCAATTGCACCGGGACCGGCCATCATCGGCGTTCCCAGCGGAACGAGTGCGACGTTGACGTCGTCGGCTCCCTGCGGACGGTTGGAGGCCTTCCCGGTCAGCAGTTCGAGTGCGATGAGAAGCAGCAGTAATCCGCCTGCGCCCTGCAACGCCGGAATGCCGATGTGAAGGTAGTTGAGTATCGCCTGACCGCCGATGGCAAAGACCGAGATGACCGCAAGGGAGACGGCGGGGGCCTGCCATGCCGCTCGGTTGCGATCTTCACGGCTCTTGCGGCCGACCAGTGACAAGAACACCGGGATGACTCCGGGCGGGTCCATGATCACGAACAGCGTGATGAACACGGTGAGGTAGAGCGTGGTGTCGAGCATCAGCGCCCAAGTACCTCCACGCCGGTGGCAGCCGAGACGAGTTTGTCGAACTCGGCCTCGTCCGTCAGCTCGTCGCCGAGTCCGATCGTCTTATTCTCGCCGTGGTAGTCCGAGGATCCGGTGACTGCCAAGCCCAGGTCGACGGCCAGGCTGCGCAGGACGTCACGATCGTCGCTGCGATGGTCCGGGTGATCGACTTCGAGACCCCCGAGACCCAGATCGGCCAGATCACGGATGTGGTCGAGCGCAAGCAATCCGCCGCGCGAACGGGCACGTCCATGCGCAAGGACAGTTACTCCCCCGGCCGCTGCCACCAGTTCGACGGCGTACTCGAGCGGAGTGTCGTACTTGGGAACGTCGTATCGCCCTCGACTGGACAACAGGTCGGAGAAAGCCTCACTGATGCTCGACACCACTCCCGCTCGCATCAAGGCCGCTGCGACGTGCGGGCGTCCGACGGACGGACCGGCGTCAGCCAAGATCTGATCGGGATCGACGGGCAGACCGTCGCGCGCCATCATGGTCGTCATCACCCGGATACGTTCGACGCGTTCGGCGCGCAGTCGCTCACGTTCCTTGGCGAATTCGGGGTGCGTCGGATCGAACAGGTACGCCAGCAGATGAACAGCGACCGGCCAACCACGCTCACCTCGACCTTCGCACGACATCTCCATCCCACGAACCAGGCTGACGCCGGCCGGCAAGGCGTGCGCCGCCTCGGCCCAGCCCGAAGTCGTGTCGTGATCGGTGATGGCGACGACGTCGAGTCCGGCGTCGGCTGCGGCGCGCATGAGGGCAGCCGGGGTATCGGTGCCGTCCGATGCGTTGGAGTGGGTGTGAAGGTCTATTCGCACTGTTCCAGTGTGTCAGCAATCGGCAACTTCATCGCGCTCCGGTGGGCGAGCCGGAAGCTGACGTACGATTACGCCGCAGCGGCAGCGCAATTCGATCACGTGTCGCCGCAGTGCCGTTCCCCTGCACTACAGACCGAGAAGGAGCGAGCGTGCCAACCATGCCGTCACTGCCGAATTGGTCGAACGGCAAATCGACGCAAGCCGATGCGCCCAAGATCCCCGTTCCGGCAGCCCGCGCGATCGTCGACTGCGCGGTCTACGTGGACGGCGTGCGGTTGCCGGGCAAGTACACGCACCGCGCCGCGTTGGCCGAGGTCCGTAGTCGAGACAACGCGTTCGTCTGGGTGGGCATGCATGCACCCGACGAAGGCCAGATGCAAGATGTCGCAGCAACTTTCGGACTCCACGAGTTGATGGTCGAGGATGCCGTCCATGCACACGAGCGCCCGAAACTCGAACGCTACGACGACGTCATGTTCCTGGTGCTGCGCACGGTCGTCTACGTACCGCACGAGTCCGTGGCGACGGCGAGCGAGATCGTCGAAACCGGCGAGATCATGGTGTTCGTCGGTCCCGACTTCGTGGTGACCGTCCGTCACGGGGATCACTCCGAACTGGCAAGCGTGCGCAAGTCACTCGAGCAGAATCCCGAGCGCCTCGCCATGGGCCCGTTCGCGGTGCTGCACGCGATCACCGACCACGTCGTCGACAGCTATCTCTCCGTCATTCAACTCGTCGAGCAGGACGTCGACAGCATGGAAGAGTTGGTGTTCAACCCGCGGAACACCGTTGCCGTCGAGCATATCTACCTGCTCAAACGTGAAATCGTCGAACTACGACGCTCGGTCACTCCACTCGGATTGCCGCTGCTGCAGCTGACCCAACCCGCGGGCGGCCTCGTCCCGAAGGAGATCCGGCGATACTTCCGTGACGTAAGGGATCACCACACGATCGTGGCCGAACGTATCTCGGAATACGACGAGGTGTTGAGTTCTCTCGTCGATGCCGCACTCGCGAAGATCGCGGTGCAACAGAACACCGACATGCGCAAGATCTCGGCTTGGGTCGCTATCGCCGCCGTGCCGACGGGCGTTGCCGGTATCTACGGAATGAACTTCGAGAACATGCCGGAACTCGGTTACAAGTACGGATATCAGTCCATCCTGTTCCTCATCGCGTCGGTGTGTGTCGGCTTGTTCTTTCTCTTCCGTCGCAACAACTGGCTGTGAACCTCGCACGCTGACTCCCTGTACTTGCCACCGTCGCAGGCGGACAATGGATATGGGTACGCATTTTCATTCCGTTCCCGAAATTCATTTTGCGACAAGCAAATTCAGATCCAGGAGAGATGGAGGAACAACCATGCCTACAGTCGAGCAGTCTGTAGAGATCGCGTTGCCACCCAAGGACGTCTGGGAGTACATCGCCGTCGCCGAGAACTGGCCCAACTGGGAGAATTCGATGGTCGAGTGCAAACAGATCACCGACGGCCCGATGGGCGTGGGAAGCCGTTGGCACGGTGTCTCGAGAATCCTGGGCAAGCGTCTCGAGTGGACATCCGAATTCACCGAGTACGACCCACCGAGATCGTCGAAATCGACGTCCGTCGAAAGTCCGGTCAGCTTCTCGCAGACCACGACCTGCGAAGAAGTCGGTGACGGCACTCGGGTCACCTACCGACTCGACAGCGAAAGCGGACTCGGCGGCGTATTCGGCAAGATGGCAGACCCGATCGTGACGAAAGCATTTTCACGGACCGTTCGGGTAAGTCTCGAGAACTTGGCGGACATCCTCGTGCACGCCGAATGATCTGACGGACAAAGCGCCGGCGCAGCTAGAGCGAGGCAGCGGAACGGTGCGGATCGCGAATGTCGATCCCCGCCTCGGTCCACGCTTCCCGCAGGGCCTCCGCGCCGCGCAGACGCACCCAGGCGGCTTCGGTACCGGTCAGGGGGACCACGCCAAGGAAGCGCACCGGATCGAACGGCTCCGGCAGCGTCAGGTCGGCGATCCCGCTGTCACCGAGAAGCACCGCCGTGAACGCAGTGTCCTTCCACAGCGGCTCGCCCAGGTCCAACAGTGCGTCCTCGAGCAGCACGACGCCTTCGACGGACGGCGCCGCAGCCAGCACCGCGAGCGTCCTGGCCACACCCGACGCGACACCCGTGCCACCGCGCAGGGTGAGCACCAACTCGGCGCGAGGACCGCGTGTGGGGTCTGCGACCAGTTCGTTGGGGTCGCCCATCGGATGACGCGAGCACCCCAGTGTGACGTAGCGGACCAGGCCGTCGGGTGATTCGAAACGCAGCACGTCCAGCGGTTCGACACCGAGGAACGTCACTGAGGCCGCGGTGGGGTCCGGCCCCTCGATGCTGCTGACGAGATGGGCCCGGACGGAAGATACGACGCTGTCTGACACTCGTCCATCTAAACACCGTGCCCGCGAGGTTCGCAGCGCAGATACCTCGCGGTGGCGGTAGCGTCGTCGAAATGGTCTCCGTTCTCGCTGTCAGCGACGAGACCGTCGAATTCCTGTGGAGCAGTCAAGTTCGTTCACTCGGAGTCGACGTGATCCTCGGCGCGGGCGACCTGCCGTTTGCGTATCTGGAGTACCTGTCTGACCAACTGAATGCGCCGTGCGTGTTCGTTCCCGGAAACCACGACGTCGATCTGTCCGGATATTCGAACAAGAGATCCGGTTGGATGCGGGCAGGTATGCCGGCGCAGTGGCCCGGCCCGACCGGCGCAGTCAACGCCGACGGACGCATCGTGACCGTCGCCGGTCTGCGGATCGCGGGCCTCGGTGGTTCCATCCGATACAACACGGGTCCCAATCAGTGGTCCGAGCGCCAGCAGAGCCGACGCGCCCGCTCGCTCACCTGGCGAAACGCCTGGCAATCGCGGCTTCCCGGCGGCCGGGCGGGCGTGGATGTGCTGCTCACCCACAGCCCCGCCCGCGGCGTCGGCGACGCCGAGGATCGGCCACATCGTGGGTTCGAATGCTTCACCCCCTTGATCCGCACCCTCGATCCGACGGTCATGATTCACGGACACATCCACCCGCACGGGCGAACACCTCTCGATCTGGAGGTAGGCCGGACTATCGTGCTCAATACCGTCGGCTTCACGCTGATGGAGATTTCCCCAGGTACTCCGCCGACGATCGTGAGGCGCCGACATGGCTCGTGACACCGGATTTCCCACAGCCGACGCGGAAAACGACTTCGCTCGTCAGCGTCGACGCGCCGACGTTGCCCGTCTGGTCAGTTGGCTACGACGCGAACCGGACGACGTCAACGCGATCCTGCCGTTCGACGAGGTTGTCGCAGCGCTCGGCAAGGTTGGTGAGAAGTCTCTGGGTCTACAGGTCGTCACCATCGAATCGATAGTCGGAAGTGTCGACCGCACAGGTGATTTCGACAGGTACTTCCGTCCGACGTCCACTCATTCGCGCGCTCGTTGGGAGCGACTTGCGGTGGCGCAACGACGCGGCGAATCGGTGCCACCCGTTCAGTTGTACCGTGTCGGCTCCATGCATTTCGTGATCGACGGACACCACCGAGTGTCCATTGCGTGTGCGATGCACCAGAAGACAATCGACGCGTACGTCACCGAGATCATCACGCGCATCTCGCCGGAAGGCATCACTCAGCGCGCCGATCTGCTCATCAAGGACCATCGCCGACTCTTCCTCACTCGCGTTCCGCTGCAGGGTTCACAACGCGAAGCTGTCCAGGTCACCGACCCGTGGGAGTACGCCGAACTCAGTGAGTGCGTGGAGGCGTGGGGTTTTCGGCTCATGCAGGAAAAGGGTGAGTTCCTCGGCCGAGACACGGTCGCCCGGCGCTGGTTCGGCGAGGAGTTTCTCCCCGTCGTGCGAATGCTGAGGGGCGCCGACATGTTGCCCGAGCACACCGACGCCGAAGCGTACTTGTGGATCGCCCGGGAGCGGTACCGACTGGTGCGTCGGCACATGTGGAATGACGAGATCGTGGCCGAACTACGCGATCGAGCACCGCGAAAGCACAAGCCTGCTACGTAGCGACAGCGAACCGCACCTCTCGGGTCGGGATCTTCGGGTGCACGAACTTCAGCAACGAACGCGCTTCTTTCTCGATGGACGCGAGTGCGGTCTTCGGTTGCTGCGCAAACAGAGTCGCGCTCAACTCGACCGTCTCCTTGGCCGGCGTCACCGTCGCGAATCCCACCACCTTTCCGCGCACCAGGATGGCGGGCTTGATGATGCCGTTGACGGTGAAGACGCGAGTTCGATACTGCTCGTCCATGATTCGCGAGCGGTCGGCGTGCGAGAGCAGGATGTTGTCGAACGGAGCAAGGATTCTGACCGGCGGTGTTCCGGAGTTCGGTCGTGGCGCATCCGGCAGGTCGAACACCTCGGCCCCTTTCGCGTTGACAAAAGTGATCAGGCCGGGACGTAGCCTCTCGAAGACTTCGGAGAGTCTCGTGAGCCCCGACCATGCTTGCGCATCCTTCACGCTCGCGGGCCCGAAGGCAGCCAGATAGCGCAGCACCATCGCGTCGGGATCTGCAGATGAACTCACTTCTGCGCCAAGCCAATTCTCCAAGGTCGTCAGTGCCGGCGCTCCGGATCGTCCCCACAGACCTCGCGGTGGCACCTGCACCATCGGCAGAAGCCCTCGAACTCCGTGCGCCAGTCCCTCGGCCGCGTGGCCGGGAAAGCGCTCTGCCAGTATCGGTCTCATCTGCATCTGAGTGAGCGGCCCGTCCGCTACCAGGTCACGCCCCGCCTGCGCCAGCGCGTCGAGATCCAACCCGGTGAGCGCCGCACGCTGAGTGCTGTTGGTGTGGAGGTCGCGTTCCATGATCGTCTGAACCGTGGCACGGAAGGGACCCGCATCGGCGGCCGAGAGGGCAAAGACCGTGCCCCGCATGGCAACCAGCCGCACCACCTGGCGCTTCTCGACAAGGGTTGAGAGGTCTTCTGCCGCAAAGTTCTTCAGCCGTGCCCACAGTGCCAGGTAGGGCGGATTCGGCGCCTGGGCCTGCAGACCTGCCAGATGCTCGATCGCATCCAACGCGCTGACCTCGGCCCGCCGCAGCAGGAACTGCCGCGCCAGAGTCGCCAGGTTGAGCTCGCGATCGGTGATCAGTGCAGCCATCGACAACTCCTCAACGATCGTGGTCAGGGGCGGTGACGATCTCGAACGGTATCTCGACTCGCGCGAGGGTTCCGGACTCTTCACCCGGTCCGACCGAGAACGAGCCACCAGCGGCAACCACACGCAGTTCGTGCGAGAGCAGTCCGATGTGCCCGGCGGCCCGTCGTTGGGCAATCCGATCGGCGCTGATGCCCCGACCGTCGTCCGAGACAACGAGCACCGCACGGTGGTCCAGCCGCGCAAGCTCGATCCGGACGCTCTGCGCGCCGGCATGTTTGACGACGTTGCCCAGAAGCTCTCGGGTGGCGCCGAACAAGACCTCGTCCGCGGACGTGCGTAAATCGTCGTTCCAGCCCGAAGTGTCGACGTCGACCACCACTCCGCCGCGTCCCTGCGCCGAGCGCGCGAGGTCCCCGATCGCGCGGGCAAGACCCACGTGGACGAGAACTGTGGGATGCAGTTCCGAGACGGACGATCTCAGCAGCGTTGTCGCTTCACCGAGCGCTTTCCCGGCTCGCGCCAACGCGACGGGTTCCGCACTGCCTGCCAATTCGTCGAGATCCATCCGCGCCGCGAGAACGTACTGGAGCGCCCCGTCGTGCAATTGCTCGGACAGTTCTGTGCGCTCACGCTGCTCGAGCCCCATGAGTTCGGCCAGAAGGCTCGTGCGATGCCCGACGAGGTGCCCGATGGTCAACACTCGCGACCTTTGAATCCGAGTCAATCCGATTGCGCCCGCACCCACCCCGGCCAAGGCCATGGTACTCAGCAGGATCGACGGCCACGGCTCGGAATTCGAAGTCATCGTTGCCCAACTGGAAGCAAAAAACACACCGATCGTGCACGCAACGACGCCGACACACACGTCCGTCCGCAGTTGCGTACACGCAAGAACCGGAATGACGAAGAGCCCGTTGCTCAAGATGTCGGCGGTCCAACTCTGCTCGGCTGCGAGACCGGTCAGCAATGTCAGAGTTGCGAGCACGGCGAGGTCGACGAACAAGCCGAGCCAGATCATCGTCACCGGGCCGGTGCCGCCTCTGCGGATCCACAGCGCCACGGCTGCCGACCAGAGGGCATAGGCGCCCAGAATCGCGAAACACCATCCCGCGTCGTTCATCGGCGGGACGAAGATCAGTGTCAGGGCGATGAACAGCACCAGAGCGCCGCGCACCGTCAGTTGGAGGTACGCACCGCGGTAGGCGTGTTCGCGCATGATCCGTTCGAGGTCCGGGCCGCCGGGCAGGTGCTCGGTTCGTACCGAGGATTCGTTCATCTGTCCTCCTGTGCCGCCCATCCCAGTTCCCTGTGAATGAGCTTCGCACACGAGATTTCACAATCAACCCGCAATACCGTGAATGGCACAGCATTCACCGAACCTCGAAACCACGCAGGAGTGCTCATGATCTCGACCCGAGCAAGCAAGCGCCGCATCGCCACTCGATTTGCCGTCGCCGGCGCCCTGGCAGCGGCGCCGATCGCCGTGGTGGCCGGGACAGCGCAAGCCGCCCCGGCCTCCACCCATCACGAACAATTCGGCCGCCTGGTCCCCCTACCCGAGCCGGCCGACGCTGCGCCCGGCCCCGAACAGGTACCGCTCCCCTGGGGCGCGACGTATTCGGTCACGTTGCCCGGGTAACGGTCACAGCAGCAGATTGGCTCCCGTACCGCCGTCGAACACTGCGATCTTGGCGGGATCGAACCACAGATCGATAGACCTGCCCTGGGCCACCGTGGACTCGGACGAGAGCCTGGCAACCAGTTGACCGCCACCAGCGACGGCCGTTCCCGAATCGGCGGCGAGTTCCTCGAGTTCACGAGAATTGACGGCGGGGCCACCAGCGAGGAAATACGCGTACTTGTCGGAACCCATCGATTCCAGCACGTCGACGTCGACGGTGAACGTCCCACCGTGTGGCTTCTGCGCTGCATCGACCAGCGCCACGTCCTCGAAATGTTCCGGCCTGATTCCGACCACCACGTCCTTGCCCGAGCCGCTGCTCGAGATCTTCGACTGCGCCGCCGCGGGCAGGCGAACATCGCCGATCGGCGTGCTCACACCGTCGGCCGTCAACTGTCCGGGGAAGAAGTTCATGGACGGGGACCCGATGAACCCCGCCACGAACAGATTGTTCGGACGATCGTAGAGTTCCTGCGGCGCACCGATCTGTTGCACGATCCCGCCGCGCAGCACGACTACCCGATCGCCGAGCGTCATCGCCTCGGTCTGGTCGTGGGTCACGTAAATCGTTGTCGTACCGAGTCGCTGCTGCAGTCGGGCGATCTCCGTCCTCATCTGCACGCGCAGTTTGGCGTCCAGGTTGGAAAGCGGCTCGTCCATGAGAAACGCCTTCGGGCTGCGCACGATTGCGCGTCCCATCGCGACACGCTGACGCTGACCGCCCGACAGGTTCGCCGGTTTGCGATCGAGATGCTGGGTGAGGTCGAGCACCCGCGCCGCGTCGTCGACCTTGGCGTTGATCTCGTCCTTGGACATCTTCGCCAATGTCAGTGGGAACGCGATGTTCTGGCGCACCGTCATGTGCGGATACAGAGCATACGACTGGAACACCATCGCGATGTCGCGGTCCTTGGGGGCGCGTTCGTTGACGCGTTCACCCGCAATCCTCAGCTCGCCGGTCGAAATGTCTTCCAGCCCGGCAATCATGTTGAGGGTCGTGGATTTTCCACAACCGGACGGGCCCACGAGAATGATGAATTCTCCGTCGGCGATGGTGATGTCGACATCACTGACCGCCTTGGCTCCGTCCGGGTACAGCTTGGTCACCTTGTCCAGCACGATCTCGGCCACAGGCTTATCCCTTCACTGCGCCGGAAGTAAGCCCGGCCACGATACGACGTTGGAAGAACAGAACAAAGATGATGATCGGAATGGTGATGACCATGGCGGCCGCGGCGATCGACCCGGTGGGCTCCTCGAATTGTGAAGCGCCGGTGAAGTTCGCGATGGCCGCAGGGGCGGTGATGGAGCGTTCGGTCGACGTCAACGAGATCGCGAACAACAGATCGTTCCAGCAGAAGATGAAAACCAAGATGCCCGCAGTGACGATACCGGGCGCGGCCAGTGGAGCCACCACCTTCCGGAACGCCTGACCCGGCGTCGCGCCGTCCATCTGAGCCGCCTTCTCGAGTTCCCACGGAATCTCTTTGAAGAACGCCGAGAGCGTATAGATCGCCAACGGCAACGCAAAGGTGATGTACGGCAAGATGAGTCCGGCCCAGGTGTCGAAGAGTCCGAGCCGTCGTTCAATGTCGAACAGCGGGCTCACCAATGAAATCTGCGGGAACATCGCGATCAGCAGTGCAACACCCACCAGCAGCTTCTTGCCCGGAAAATCCAGGCGCGCAATGGCGTACGCCGCCATGGTCCCGATCACCACGGCGATGACCGTCGAGATGAGTCCGATACCGATGGAGTTGATCAGAGCACTGGTGAAGGCGCTGGTGTCGAAGATTCCTCGGTAGTTGTCCAGGGTCCACTTCTCCGGAATGAACTTGCCGTCCTTGATCGTTCCGGCCGGTTTGAAGGACAGGCTGGCGATCCACAGGACGGGAACCAGCGCGTACAGCAAGACCAGAAGGTTGACGACGGACCAGCTGATCTTGAGTCTGGGAGTCACGGTCATGTCAGCGTCCTTCCGTATCGGATCCGGGAGCCGAAGCACCGAAAAGTTTGATGAAGATGAACGCGATCACGGCCACACACACGAAGATCAGCACGCTGATCGCGGATCCGATGCCCAGGTTGAACGCTTTGAACAGATTGTCGTAACCCAGAATCGACACCGACCCGGTGTCGTTCGCTCCCTTCGTCAGCACGTAGATGTTGTCGAAGATGCGGAACGCGTCGAGTGTGCGGAACAGCAGAGCGACGAGGATGGCGGGCTTCATCAGCGGAAGGATGATGCGTACCAACCGGGTCCACGCGCCGGCGCCGTCCACCTGAGCCGCCTTGAGAAGGTCATCGGGCACGAGCGCCAAGCCGGCCAGCAGGAGCAGCGCCATGAACGGCGTCGTCTTCCAGACCTCGGCAAGGACGATGATCGCGAGCGACGGGATCTGGTCGGTGAGCGGCGCACTGCCGTCGGGCAGGAGATTGGCGAGGTAGCCGGTCCCCGGCGTCCACGCGTAGTACCAGCTGTATGCCGCCGCGACGGTGACGATGCCGTACGGGATGAGCACAACGGTGCGGACGAGCCCCTTGCCCACGATCGTTCGGTGCATCACCAGTGCGATGGTCAGTCCGAGAACGAACTCGATGACGACCGAGACGACAGTGATCGACGTCGTCACCGCGAACGCTTGCCACCAGTAACCGTCGGTCAGCACCGACACGTAGTTGTCGAACCACACGAACTTTCGTTGATCCGGGAAGCGCAGGTCGTAGCGCTGCAAACTCAGCCAAACGGCGTAGACCACCGGATATGCGGTCACCGCGATCATGAGAATCGCGGCCGGGGCCACCAGCCAGAGACCGAGGCGACGCTCGGCCGCCTTTCCGTCCGACATCTTCGACTTCGCGGAGTGCTTCGGCTCCGGCGAGGGCGTCGCGACTGTTGGTGCAGCTCCCGAATTTTCGCTGTCGATCGTCACGGAATCAGCCCCTCGGAATTGACTGCCTTGCGTACCTGCTCGGCAAGATCGTTCACGGTCGATTCCGGATCGATGTTTCCTACAGGGTTCAGCGTGGCAGTGATGAGCGTCGAAATACTCTGATAGGCAGGAGAAACCGGACGAACCGAAGCGGTGTCCAGGCTGTCGCGAACCTCACGCCACGCCGGGTACGCCTCCTGGAACGCCGGGTCGTCGTACAGGCTCTCGAGAGTCGGCGGAACGCCACCGGCTACCGCATTGTTGCGCTGATTCTCCTCGTTACGCAGACAGGTGAGCGCCTCGAACGCGAGGTCCGGATGCTGGCTGGTCTTGGCCACCGCTACGTTGAAGCCACCGATCGTGACCTCGGCCGGCTTACCCTCGATCACCGAGGGATACGGAGCGGCAAGGAAATTCCGTTCTCCGTTCACCGTGAGCACCGTGTTTCCGGTGTTCTCACTGGTGACGTTGCCCTTGTCGTCGATGTACGGCAGATCGCCCTTCTCGGCGTTCTCCATGATGCCGGGCAGCACGAACGGCCAGTTGACCTGGAAGGCAGATTTGCCGCTCTCCATACCCAATCGCGACGACGCTTCATCCCCCTGCGAGATCGAGGGATCCGCACCCTTCGCGGTAGCGACGCGCTTCATGACGGTCAGCGCCTGCTGGGCAGCATCACCGTCGGCCACCGTCACGGTTGTTCCGTCCGGCCCCACCACCGATCCGCCGGCACTGGCGAGAAGGGTGTTGAACCAGACCATCAATCCTTCGTATTGCTTGCCCTGCACACCGATCCAGCTGGGGCGCCCCTCCGCGGCCAGGCCTTCGGAGACGTCGATCATCTGATCCCAGGTTTGGGGTGGTTGCCCGTCCGGCATCAAATCCTTTCGATACCAGAGCAATTGGGTGTTGGTGTTCAATGGCGCCGCATAGAGTTGGTCCTGCCACTTCGCCGACTCCAGCGGACCCTCGAGAGTCCCGTTGCTGACCTCGGCCGCCACGTCGTCAGGAAGCGGCAATGCCCATCCGGCTTCGGCGAATTCGGCAGTCCACACCACGTCGAGCGTCATCAGATCGAGCGACTTGTCATTACCGGTCAGACGCCGAGCCAACTGAAGTCGCTGGTCGTCGGCACCCTTGGGCAGCGTTTTCTGCTCGACCCGGTACGCGCCGTTCGACGCCGCCGAACAATTGGCGGCGGCCTCCGCATACTGCTCGGCGCCGTCGGCGGCGGTGTAGAAGGACAGCACCACGCCGTCGTCATTGTCTGATCCACACGCACTGAGCAAGGGCGCCAACAACAATGTCGCCGCGCCGAGCAGCCCCACCCTCAATTTCTTCTTCTGCCCCGCCTGCAATCTCTTGTTCTGCACAGCCGTCCTCCTCGGGCGGCGAGACGGCACAGTCGATTCGGCTGGCCGACGCACCACACATCGGCACTTTTCCCGGAGAAGGGACCTATTTCCTTGTCCGGCAAACGGTCACGGGAAGCGAGTACTACCTCGCCCGCGTGTACATAAAGTAACCGAGATCACACAAGTTGGCAGCCCGAGCGAGAATGTCAGATGGCGAGCTTGGCGAGCAGGTCGCGCGCAGACTCCGCCGTCTTGGGCTCACACAGTACGTCGTAACGTCCGGCGACCAACTGCATCGTCGAGGCGAAGTCCCGCTGCCCACGCGTCGCGGCGTACGGGATGGTCGTGGAGATGACACCGAAGATGATGCCGCCCACGATGCCCGCGATCAGCGGAGCGAGGAACCCGCCGGTGACGATTCCGAGCACCAGGCCGAAGAAGACACCCAGCCAGGCACCGGAGACGATGCCACCACCGATCACCTTGGCCCACGTCAACCGGCCGAGAACTCGCTCGACCTGCATCAGGTTCACGCCGACGATCGTGACGTCCTGAACCGGGAATTCTTGATCGGAGAGGTAATCGACTGCGCGCTGCGCCTCGGCGTAGGTGGGGTACGACCCGATGGGCCATCCCGAAGGCGGTGTCGGCAACGCTCCACGGCGCGACCCATTCGACGATTGACCGAGCGGATTGGACATGGCTGGCTGCGCTCCTCTTTTCGGGCACGTCATCCACGCGGACGACGCAAGTACATCTACCCCTATTGTGCCCTTTACAGACCTGATTCGTTCGGCTATGCGAGCGTCAGGCGTGTTCGGGCGGCGTGAATTCCGACGTGCGCGTCATCCCCGCTGCGCGGCCCTTGGCCGAAATCACCAGTGCCATCTTGCGACTCGCCTCGTCGATCATCTCGTCGCCGAGCATGACGGCGCCCCGCCCTCCTCCGGCGGCCGAGGTGTGGAACGCGTACGCGTCCAAGATGAGTTCTGCACGGTCGTAATCGGATTGGCGCGGACTGAACACCTCGTTGGCCGCCTCGATCTGCGTGGGATGCAGAACCCACTTGCCGTCGAAGCCGAGCGCTGCCGTCCGCGCCGCCGACCGAGTGAAAGCCTCGACGTCGCGAATCTGGAGGTACGGACCGTCGATCGCCTGGACGCCGTGTGCACGTGCGGCCATCAAGATGGTCATCAAGATGTGGTGATACGCGTCACCGCGGTCGTAGCCGTCCGGTTGCTCACCGACGACCAGAGTTCGCATGTTCAAGCTCGCCATGAAGTCGGCCGGGCCGAACACGAGTGCCTCGACGCGGGGACTCGCGGTGGCGATCGCGTCGATGTTGGTCAAGCCGATCGCGTTCTCGATCTGCGGCTCGATTCCGATCTTGCCGACCTCGAGACCGTTGGCCTTCTCGACCTGCGTCAACAACAAATCGAGTGCCTGGACGTGACTCGCGTCGGGAACCTTGGGCAGCAGAATGGCGTCCAGATGCGCTCCGGCGCGTCCGACCACCTCCACTACGTCGGCATACGTCCATTCGGTGGTCCAGTCGTTGACCCGGACGACCTTGACCTGTTTGCCCCACCCGTCCTCGGCCAGCGCGTCGCCGATCGACTCTCGTGCCGCCTGCTTCGCCAACGGCGCCACCGCGTCTTCGAGGTCGAGGAAGATCTCGTCGGCGGGCAATCCCTTCGCCTTGTCGATCATCTTCCGACTGCTGCCGGGAACTGCCAATACCGATCGACGGGAACGGTTGCGTGAAGTCATTGCGGACTGCCCTTCTCGATTTTCGGTGGCGCCGTTGCAGATTTTGACGCTGGACGAATTAGCCTTGCAATCATGGCAGCAGCAGGCAAGGTATTTGCAGCCAGGCTTGCCGGCCTGGTTGTACTCGGCCCGGACGGCGAATCGATCGGTCGTGTGCGCGACGTCGTCATCACGGTCCGTATCGGACGCCAGCAACCGCGGGTTCTCGGTCTGGTGATCGAAATGTTCACGCGCAAACGCATTTTCGTTCCGATGCTCCGCGTGACAGCCATCGAGCCGAGTGCGGTCACCCTGACCACGGGCAACGTCAGTTTGCGGCGCTTCAACCAGCGGCCGGGTGAAGTACTCGCGCTGGCGCAGGTACTCGATTCGCATGTGCGCGTGGACGACCCGGAACTCGAGGAACTTCACGGCGTCGACACGATAGTCGTCGACCTCGGGATCGAATCGACGCGAACGCGAGACTGGGTCGTCTCGAAGGTCGCGGTTCGCGGCCATCGCGGACGCCTCGGTCGACGCGCGGCGATTCACATCGTCGACTGGCAGCACGTCGCCGGCCTCACCCAGAGCGATCTCTCGCTCCCCGGCCAGGGCGTAGCTCACCTCCTTCTGCAGTACGAAGGGATGCGACCCGCCGATGTGGCCAACGCCATGCGCGAACTGCCGGAGAAGCGCCGCCACGAACTGGCCGTGGCGCTCGACGACGAACGCCTCGCCGACGTCGTGCAGGAACTGCCGGCGGACGACCAGACCGATCTGCTGATGCACCTGGAAGTCGAACGTGCCGCCGATCTACTCGAAGCGATGGATCCCGACGACGCCGCCGACCTGTTGGGCGAGCTGCCCGAGACCGAAGCCGAATCACTGTTGCAGTTGATGGACCCGCAGGATTCCGAACCTGTTCGACGCCTGCTCGAGCACTCCCCGGACACTGCCGGTGGTCTGATGACGCCCGAACCGGTGGTACTGACGGCCTCGACGACCGTCGCCGAGGCCCTTGCCCGCGCCCGCAACTACGACGTGACCCCGGCGCTGTCGAGCATGGTCTTCGTCGTACGTCCGCCGACGGCGACTCCGACCGGGCGGTATCTCGGCTGCGTCCACTTGCAGAAGCTTCTCCGCGAGCCTCCCGCCAGCCTGGTGGGCGGAATACTCGACACCGACATGCCCCGGTTGGCGCCGGACGACTCGCTGGCGTCGGTCACCCGATACTTCGCGACCTACAACTTGGTGTGCGGGCCGGTCGTGGACGACGAGAACCACCTGATCGGGGCCGTGACAGTCGACGACGTGCTCGATCACCTCCTGCCGGAAGACTGGCGTGAGGATTACTCCGACGACGAGGAACTACTCCGATGAGCGAACGGGCGTCGAGCACGACCGCACGGCAACGACTGGAAACGCCTCGCGGAAGCCGCCGGTTCAATCTCGATTTCGACGTCGAAGCTGTCGGACGCGTCAGTGAACGCATCGCCCGCTTCCTCGGTACCGGGCGTTATCTCGCGATCCAGACGATCATCGTGATCGTCTGGATCCTGATCAACGTGTTCGCGGTGGCTCTGCAGTGGGACCCGTATCCGTTCATCCTGCTCAACCTCGCCTTCTCCACCCAGGCTGCCTACGCGGCGCCGCTGATCCTCCTGGCCCAGAATCGTCAGGAGAATCGCGACCGGGTCTCGCTCGAGGAGGACCGCTCACGCGCCGAGCAAACCAAAGCGGACACTGAATTCCTCGCTCGCGAACTCGCAGCGTTGCGCATCGCCGTCGGCGAGGTCGCCACCCGCGACTACCTGCGGCGGGAGCTCGAGGAGATCAAGTCGATCCTTGCCGCCGACGGCGAACCGACCCCGAAGAAGAAGCACCGTGACTCGAATACTGCGAAACAAAGTCACAACTAGCTGAGCGTTCGCTGAGTTTTGCTGCACGCACCGTGACCGATATGTAACGTAAGTCACAGCAGGATGGATTATCACGGTGGGTACTCCGAGGCGGGAGCACCAGCAAAGGGGAATCGTGCGAGTACGCGGAATGATTGCAGCATCCACACTGGTGGGGGGACTGCTTGTCGTAACAGGTCCAGCAGCCCTCACGGCCGGAAGCGCACCATCCGGCGGGTCGCAGGTCCCCATCGCCCTCGCAGGCTCCGCCTCCGTTGCGCAGCCGGACTCTGTCGACTTCCTCCCGACGCCCCGCACCGTCCGAACGCAACGATCGGCCCCACCCAGCGATACGGTCGCCGGCGCTCCGGCAGCGCCCAACGCTGCGGCCGTCGTCCTCACCTCTCTGGGCATCCCCGAGATCGTTCTGAACGCGTACCGCTCCGCAGAACTGGTGATGATGACCGAGGCGCCAGGTTGCGGCATCCCCTGGCATCTCCTGGCCGGCATCGGACGCATCGAATCCGGTCACGCCAACGGCGGCAAGACGACGTCGGTGGGTACGACGGTCACCCCGATCCTCGGCCCTGTCCTCGACGGACGGCTGGCAGGCAACGAAGTCATTCGGGACACCGACAAGGGCGCGATCGACGGAGACCCGACCCACGACCGCGCTGTCGGGCCGATGCAGTTCATTCCGGCCACCTGGGCCGGTTATGCCAGCGACGGCAACGGGGACGGAATCAAGGACCCCAACAACGTCTTCGATGCGGCGCTCTCGGCAGCGAAGTACCTCTGCAGCGGCGGCCTCAACCTGCGCGATGTCGCCCAGGAGACCAAAGCTGTTCTGCGGTACAACAACTCGGCCGCCTACGCGGCAAACGTGATCATGTGGTCGACGGCATACAAGAACGGTGTCATTCCTTCCGGCCAGCTCCCGTACACCACCGGCATCAACACCGGCAGCTCGGCGATCAACGCCGCCGCCTCGGCAGACTCCGCCGCTTCGGCCGTTCTCGCCGCTGCTGCAGCTACCGACCCGGCGGCAGGCGACAAGGAATCTGCGTCGACGACGCCGGCTCCGACCACCACCCCTCTCTTCCCAGGTCTGCCCGACATGCCCGCGCTCTCACCCGAGATCCAGGCACTGATCCCGCCGGGAGTAACGCCGACCAGCCCCACTCCGGGACCCAACGCCGCCCGGAACGCGACTCCCGGTCCGATCATCCCGCTCCCCGTCCTCACCTCACGGGGTCTCGTCTGGCCGATTCTGACGGCTGAGGGATGGCGCTGGCCCGACGACATGTGCGTGATCCTTCCGGATCCAGCAGCACTCGACGCCTTGCAGGACGGCATCCTTCTGCCGTGCACGGTCCCAGGAATGGCAGTAGCCGCCACGGCACCCGCCACCACCGACGCAGCGCCCGCGGAATCTTCGCCGCCGGCTGCCCCGTCGCCTGAGCCCGCTCCGTCACCCGCACCGGCCCCCGCACCGGAACCTGCCCCGGCCCCGGCTCCGGCATTCGCGCCGTTCTTCCCGGGCCTGCCCGGCATGCCCGCTCTGTAACCAAAAAATCACGAAAGAACAGTGCATATGCCCCAAACTGCCCTTCTAGATCACGGTTGAATAACGGAAACGCAACAAATCAGGTAGCCTCGACTCCGTCAGTTGAACGGAAAACCTCCTCGCGGAGGTTCAGGAGGCATACACAGTGGGTCGGCACAGCAAGAAGACAGATTCGCACATCCGTCGAAATTCGGTCATCGCGCTCACCGGACTCATCCCTATCGGACTCGTCACCGCAGCCAACACGGCCGGCGCCGCTCCCAAGGTTCCGTTCTTCAACACCAGCTCCGCCGAAACGGTGGACACTGCCGCGCAAGCCACGCAGGAACCGCAAGCGCAGATTCTGCCCGCCGTCGAAGCAATCGCCGAGCCCGCTCCCGCCCCCGCGCCGGAACCCGCGCCGTTGGCTCCCGTGCAGGCGACTCCCCCGCTCCCAGCCTCCATGGCCGAGGGCGCACTCGGAATCCCGAGCGTGAGCGTCGCCGCATACCAGAACGCCGAGCGGATCCTCGCCGTCGAGAAGCCCAACTGCAACATGCACTGGACACTCCTGGCCGGTATCGGCCGCGTCGAATCCGGCCACGCCAACGACGGCAAGGACGCCGACGCGAACGGCAACCTCTACAAGCCCGTGATCGGCCTGCCACTCAACGGCAGCCTTCCCGGCCAGGCCGTCATTATGGACACCGACGGCGGCGCCCTCGACGGCGACACCGTCTACGACCGCGCGGTCGGCCCGATGCAGTTCATCCCGTCCACCTGGAACCAGTACGCCGGCGACGGCAACGGTGACGGAATCGCCGACCCCCAGAACCTTTTCGACTCCGCACTGACCACCGGCAAGTACCTGTGCGACGGCGGACTCAACATGCAGGACGTCACCCAGGTTGCCTCCGCGATCCACCGCTACAACAACTCGGCCGCCTACGTTGCCAATGTTCTGGCCTGGTCGCTCGGGTACTCCACCGGCATCGTGCCCGCCGCATCGGACCTGCCGCGCATCCACTGACCTACCTGGACTTACCATGGAGTCATGTCTGTACTGACCGAGTCCGACGTTCGCTCCGCGCTCGCGCGAGTTCTGGACCCAGAGATCCGCAAACCCATCACCGAGCTGGGGATGGTCAAGGGGATCTCCCTCTCCAGTGACAACAGCGTCGACATCGGCATCTATCTCACGACCGCCGGTTGCCCGATGCGCACCGAGATCACCGAACGCGTCACCAAGGCCGTCGCCGACGTCGCCGGGGTCGGTGCGATCCGCGTCGAACTCGACGTCATGGACGACGCCCAGCGGACCGAGCTCCGCAAGTCGCTTCGCGGCGATTCCGCCGAACCCGTCATCCCGTTCGCCCAGCCGGGTTCACTCACCCGCGTCTACGCCGTAGCCTCCGGCAAGGGTGGCGTCGGAAAGTCCAGTGTGACAGTCAATCTCGCGGCAGCAATGGCCGCGCGCGGACTGTCTGTCGGCGTACTCGACGCGGATATCTACGGTCACTCGATCCCCCGCATGCTCGGCACCGACGCCAAGCCCACTCAGGTCGAGCGCATGATCATGCCGCCGGTTGCACACGACGTGAAGATGATCTCCATCGCGCAGTTCACCCAGGGCAACACTCCTGTCGTCTGGCGCGGACCGATGCTTCACCGCGCACTCCAGCAGTTCCTCGCCGACGTGTTCTGGGGCGATCTGGACGTGCTGCTGCTCGATCTGCCGCCAGGCACCGGTGACATCGCCATCTCGGTGGCTCAGCTCATCCCGAGCGCCGAGATCCTGGTCGTCACCACACCGCAGCAGGCCGCTGCCGAGGTCGCCGAGCGAGCGGGCGCCATCGCCCTGCAGACCCGCCAGCGCGTCGCCGGCGTCGTCGAGAACATGTCGTGGCTCGAACTTCCCGACGGCACCCGCATGGACGTCTTCGGCGAAGGCGGCGGGCAGACCGTCTCCGATCGCCTCACGAAGGCCGTCGGCGCCAAGGTTCCGCTTCTCGGACAGATTCCGCTGGACCCGTCCGTCCGCGAGGCAGGCGACGCCGGGACGCCGATCGTCCTCAGCGCTCCCGATTCACCCGCGGCCATCGCACTCAAGGACATCGCCGACAAGTTGGCCGTCCGTCAGCGCGGTCTGGCCGGAATGTCGCTCGGTATCAATACGGTTCGCAACTTGTAGAACCCCGCATGCGAAAGGGCGCCTGTCACCGATCGGTGACAGGCGCCCTTTCGTATGTCGAATCTAGGTTGCGTCGAAGTCCACAGGAGGACGTTCGCCCGCGGTGAGTGGCTTGTCCTTCGACAGCGTCTTCGGCTCCTGCACTCCGCTCTGCGGCTTCTTGTCGAAGTTGCCCGTGAAGATGGAGTCGTCGCCGTCGAGAAGGTGCTGGGTGATCACAGCGCGCGGCGTCATTCCGCGCAGCTTGTTCAGATCTGCGAGTGGTTTACGCAGATCCTCGAAATCGGTGCCCAGTTCTTCCTTGAGCTGATTGGAAGCGCCCGAAGCATATTCGCGCACCTGCCTCAGGGACTTCGTGACCCAGGAGACCGCACCAGGAAGCCGCTCAGGTCCCAAGATGACCAGAGCCGCTACGAGGAGGATCATGAACTCGCCCCAACCGATGTTGCCAAACACAGGGTCAGCCTACTGTGTGCTCGCTCGGTGCGCGCATGTCCGGATCAACCTCACAGGAAGATCGCAGGGTCCGATCAGTCGGACACCGGCGTGACCGAAATGTCGACCTGCCGTCCGTCGCGGATCAACTGGACGTTGACCGGCTGATCGACGGTCGTCGCGTTGACCGCAACCACCAGTTCGTCGGCACTCGTCACCGGTCGGTCACCGACCTTGACGATGACGTCACCCTCGACGATCCCCGCACGTTGAGCTGGGCTGCCGTCGCGGACGTTGGCCACCGCAGCACCGCTGGTCGCGTCGTTGACCGCGGTGCGGGCATTCACGCCGATGTCGGGGTGATGAACCTTGCCGTCGCGAATGATGGTCTGCGCCACCTCGGTGACCGTATCGATCGGAATCGCGAAGCCGAGCCCGACCGAACCACCGGACTCGCTGAGCATGGCCGTGTTGATACCGATGACGCGGGCTTCGTCGTCGACGAGTGCACCACCCGAGTTGCCGTGGTTGATCGCCGCATCGGTCTGGACGGCGTCGATGACGGCGTTGGTGTCGGTGCCTTCACCCGACAAACGCAGAGGCCGGTTCAGCGCACTGACGATCCCGCGGGTGACGGTCTTGCTCAATCCGAGCGGTGAGCCGACGGCGACGACGTCGTCGCCGACCTGAACATCCTCGGATTTTCCGAGCTGAGCGACCGTCAGATTGTTGGCCGACACCTTGAGCACCGCGAGGTCTGTCTTGACGTCACGTCCGACGATCTGGGCGTCGGTCTTGGTTCCGTCGGAGAAGATCACCTGGATCTTCGCGTCCTGAGCAGGCGGTACGGCCGAGGAGATCACGTGGTTGTTGGTGACGATGTATCCGGCGCCGTCGATGACCACACCGGAACCCGTACTGCCCTGGTCACCGACGGCGACCTGAATCGACACCACGGAAGGCAACACTGCGTCGGCGACCTTCGCCACCTGCGACTCCGGCTGTTCACCGCCGCCGGATTGAACGAGCGTGACACGTGAGCTGGTGAGTGAACTGCGATCGGCGGTGATGACAGTGGCGAGCAAGCCGCCGACAAGAGCGATGACAAGTGCCATGCCCGCGAGCGCGGCCAGTGCCGAGGGGGCGACCTTGCGACCGAACAGCAGCTCACGCACGTCGAGCTTCTGGGCGGGAGGCAACTGCACCGGCGCCTCGGACTCTGCAGGCTTGCCCAGCGAAACCTCGGATTCAGGATCGCGCCACGGATCACGCGGGGGTTCTTCGTCGGGTGTGTTGTTCGCCGACGCCTCGGGATCGCGACCGATCGACTCGGTGGCGTCAGCGGGTCGACCGAACGCTTCGGCCAGAACTGGGTCCGGATTCCCGATCACGACATCGGAAGACGGGGTCGATCGCGTGGCAATCGGAGTGAACGAGCCCTCGACTCCACTCGGTCGACCGAACACCTGGCGCGAGGCCGGATCGATCTGAGGTCGGTACACCGGCCGGGGGTCGAGCACCGGCGCATCTGCCGGTCGATCCGCCGAACCGCTTGCCGAAGAATCCGAGCTCACTCCGGAATGCCCCCTCTTTCCGTCAGTCACGTTGTCCAGTATCACTGATCCGTGCCGGGAAGCTGGCGCGCGGCGTCATTTGCGCCAGCGACGGGACAACCGCTTGCTGATGGTGGAAAAGCCTGCGGGCTGATTGCCGACGGAACCGTCGGCGTTTTCCGAATTGGGTCCGGTGGTCGGACTGTTGCACGAGGGAATCTGACTGAGAAGTCCAACCAGGGACAACGGCATCATCATCTCGCCGCTTCGACGCAGCGCACCACGTGCCTGCTGCTGAGCATCGACGGCCGCAGCGCACTCGGCGCAGATCGAGATGTGATGCGAGGCCCGCAAGTAGGCCTGCATTCGGAGTTCTCCGTCGACGTAGGCAGCGATTGCCTCGCTGGCCAGATGTTCGGTCGAACCGAACTGGCGATGTGCCCGCGCCTCCGTCATTCGTCCCTCCAGGTGATTGACCACGTCCCGCTCTGTAGCTCGAACCCGACCGTCAGAAACCGACGAGTTCGGATTCGGCTGCGCGCTGCGCTGCCAGATGATCACGAATCGCCTGTCGCCCACGATGGATACGGCTACGAACCGTTCCGAGCTTCACTCCCAGTGTGGCACCGATTTCCTCGTACGACAGACCTTCGATGTCACAGAGCACAACAGCGGCGCGAAATTCAGGTGCGAGTGAGTCAAGTGCGGCCTGCAGACCTGCGTCGAGGCGCGCGTCGTGGTAGATCTGCTCGGGGTCCGGACCGGGCGAGGGAACGCGGTCGTAGTCCTCGGGCAGCGCTTCCATACGGATACGGTTGCGTCGGCGAACCATGTCGAGGAACAGGTTTGTGGTGATGCGGTGCAGCCAGCCCTCGAAAGTTCCGGGCTGATAATCGGAGAGCGAGCGGAACACCCGAATGAATGTGTCCTGCGTCAAGTCCTCGGCGTCCTGGGCATCGCCTGACAACCGGTAGGCCAGGCGGTACACCCGGTCACCGTGCTGACGCACGAGTTCGTCCCAAGACGGCATGGAGGACTTCTCACCAGTTGCATCGAACACAGCAGTGCCGATCAATTCGGAATCCACAGCCGATTCCGTCGTCAAAACTTCCGACTCTCGAGGGCGAGGCTCGTCGTTGACCTGGTAAATAAGTTGATCCTCCTGCTCGGGATCGCGTAGTTCGATCACCGCGTTGTCCGAATCACGTAGTGCGCGATATTCGGGAGAACCAGCCGTTGCTGTGATTTGTTCCCGATCACCGAGCTGCGAAAGACCAACTTGGTAAAAATCGATACCGCCGTGCGATCTTCGATCCGGCGATGTATACACCTTTTCTCATCGCGGTGTGCACGCCATATGAGGAGCCTGAGGGATTCCTGAGAATCCTGGTGACTGCGCGCCTTGCAGCGACAATCCGAACCGCCCGATAACCTCATGAGCGTGACCCACGCCGAACAGATACTCCGCCACGTCGAGGACGTAGTTTCCGAGGACGAGATTTTGACCGCGGCGCGCGATCGAGCGCTGGATCTCGGAGCCCATCCGGTGACGCCCGCCGTCGGTGCGACGCTCGCGATGTTCGCGAGGATGCTCGACGCGAAGACGGCCGTCGAGGTGGGTACCGGAGCCGGCGTGAGCAGCCTGTGGCTTCTGCACGGAATGCGCGACGACGGCGTCCTCACCACGATCGACAGTGAACCCGAACACCAGCGGGCGGCCAAGCTGACCTTCCGCGAAAGCGGAATCGCTCCGGCACGCACTCGCCTGATCAACGGACGGGCTCTCGACGTACTTCCCCGGCTCGCAGACGGCGGCTACGACCTGGTGTTCGTCGACTGCGCCGCGATCGACCACCCCCACTACGTCCGCGAAGGTGTCCGCCTGCTGCGCTCCGGCGGTGTCATCGTTCTGCACAACGCCCTGGCCGACGGCCGCGTTGCCGACAGCTCCGCTCGCGACGCGACAACGGTTGCGGTCCGAGAAGCAGCAAAGGCCGTGACCGAGGACGAGCGACTCATTCGAGTCCTCCTCCCCCTCGGCGACGGCCTCCTCTGCGCGAGCAAGCTCTAGATCCAGACGCCCTTACCGATGGCGACGACGCCACCCTGACTGACGGCAAATCGTTCGCGGTCACGTTCGAGATCGACGCCGATGATTTCGCCGTCACCGACCACGACGTTCTTGTCGAGGATCGCGCGCCGCACGACGGCGCCCTTGCCGATGCGCACACCCGGCATCAGCACGCTGCCCTCGACGGTCGCACCGTCCTCGATCATCACGTTGGAACTGAGTACCGAATTGCGCACGGTCGCCGCGGACAGGATCGACCCCGCACCGACCACTGATTCCTGAGCGAGTCCGCCCTTCACGAACTTGGCGGGCGCGAGATTCTCGGTGGCGCCGCGGATGGGCCAGCGACGGTTGTAGAGATTGAAAATCGGGTGCACCGACACGAGGTCCATGTGAGCGTCGTAGAAGGCGTCCAGGGTACCGACGTCACGCCAGTAACCGCGGTCTCGATCGGTAGCGCCGGGAACGACGTTGTCCTTGAAGTCGTAGACCGACGCCTCACCCGCCGCGACCAAGGCGGGAATGATGTCTCCGCCCATGTCGTGGTCGGAATCGGAGTTCTCGGAATCAGCGCGGATGGCGTCCACGAGCACCTTGGTGGTGAACACATAGTTACCCATGGACGCGAACGTGGAATTTGGGTCGTCCGGTGTGCCGGGAGGATGGGCGGGCTTTTCCAGGAACTGCGTGATGCGTCCGGACTCGTCACTGTCGATGCAGCCGAAAGCGAAAGCCTCACTTCGCGGTACACGAATACCCGCGACCGTCACGCCTGCCCCGGATTCGATGTGGTGCTGCACCATCTGTTCCGGATCCATCCGGTACACGTGGTCGGCACCGAAAACCACGATGTACTCGGGGTCCTCGTCGTAAACGAGATTGAGCGACTGCAGGATTGCGTCGGCGCTGCCGGTGTACCAGCGCGGCCCGAGCCGCTGCTGGGCCGGGACCGGAGTGATGTACTCACCCGCGAACCCGGACAATCGCCACGTCTGCGAAATGTGACGGTCGAGTGAATGTGACTTGTATTGCGTCAACACACAAATACGCAGATATCCCGCGTTGACAAGGTTGCTCAACACGAAGTCGATAAGTCGATATGCACCTCCGAAGGGCACTGCGGGCTTCGCTCTGTCCGCGGTCAGCGGATACAAGCGTTTGCCCTCGCCCCCGGCGAGCACGATTCCAAGCACATGCGGCTGGCTTCTCACACCGCTAACCTATCCGCACTGGTGAACTCCCGCTAGCGAAGCAGTCCGAGAGGTCCGATCGTGTCCCCCTCCGAACGGTCGGGGATGACGCGATCGGTAGCCGGATCGACCACGGGCGGTTAGGTTTAGCGCGTGCGAGTCGCAATGATGACCAAGGAATACCCGCCGGAGATCTACGGCGGCGCAGGAGTACACGTAACCGAGCTCGTCGCTCAGATGAAGCGGTTGTGCGAAGTCGACGTGCACTGCATGGGCGCCCCGCGCGAAGGCGCGATCGTCCACTCTCCCGACCCCGCTCTCGCCGGATCCAACCCAGCCTTGACGACGCTCTCCACCGAGCTGCGGATGGCGGACGCCGCGGCCGGTGTCGACATCGTCCACTCCCACACCTGGTACACCGGACTGGCCGGGCATCTCGCGTCGGCTCTCTACGACGTGCCGCACATCCTCACCGCGCACTCACTCGAGCCCAGACGCCCGTGGAAGGCCGAACAGCTAGGCGGCGGCTATCGGATCTCGTCGTGGTCCGAACGCAACGCCGTCGAGCACGCAGACGCGATCATCGCCGTCAGTTCAGGTATGCGACTCGACGTCCTCGACGCGTACCCCGCCGTCGATCCGAGTCGCGTTCACGTAGTGCGCAACGGAATCGACACCGAGGTATGGCATCCCGGGGGATCTGCGCCGGGAGCGCCGTCCGCACTCGCGTCGATCGGCGTCGACCCCGCAAAACCCATCGTGGCCTTTGTCGGACGGATCACGAGGCAGAAGGGCGTCGGGCACCTCGTCGCGGCAGCACACCACTTCGACCCGGAGATTCAGCTCGTGCTGTGCGCCGGCGCTCCCGATACGCCGGAGATCGCCGCCGAAACGGAGAAGGCAGTGGCCGAACTCGCCGGACATCGGGGCAATGTCTACTGGGTACGCGAGATGCTCCCGACCGAGCAGATCAGGGAAATACTCTCGGCAGCAACGGTATTCGTCTGCCCTTCGGTGTACGAGCCCCTCGGAATCGTCAATCTCGAAGCCATGGCGTGTGAGACCGCCGTGGTCGCTTCCGATGTCGGCGGTATCCCCGAGGTGGTCGCCGACGGCGTCACCGGACGACTCGTGCACTACAACGCCTACGAGCCGAACGCATTCGAGGAATCACTCGCTGCCACCGTCAATGCCGTTGTCGCCGACCGAGAAGGCGCCGACGCGATGGGTCGTGCGGGCAGAATCCGTGCTATCGACGAGTTCTCCTGGGCCGAAATCGCCAAGCAGACGCTCGAGGTCTACGCGGACGCCGTCACGAGACGCTGATCCGCGTCAGATCTTGCGATAGGTCGAGACCGTCGCCGACGCAGTGACGGTGCTCGGCTGCGGCAGCTTCGCCACGGCGGCAGCCAGATCGGCGGGCGTCAGGTGCCTCGCCGACGGTCCCATCCCCACCAAGTCGAGGACGTCCTGGTGTGAGAGTGACATCGTGAACTCGACCTCGTCGCTGCTCACGCGCTCGAACAAGCCGGCCATCGACGATTCGAGACGTTCCACCTTGCGATCGTCGACCTTGACCATCTCGAGAATGTCGATCAGCTCGCGCAGATGCCTGTCGGTGGGCGTCAGGACCACCAGAACGCCGTCATCGGCGAGAACTCGATGGGACTGCGGACCGTTGCGTGGAGCGAACACACAGAGCACGTGGGAGAGCACTCCGTCTCGAATCGGAAGTGGTTGCCAGACGTCCGCGACGATCGAGCCGATCCTTTCGTGGATCTTCGCCGCTCGCCGTGCCGCGAACTTGGACACGTCCAAGGCTATTGCCCGAGAATCAGGCAGCGAATCCACGATGTGTGCGAGGTATTGTCCTGTGCCTGCACCGATTTCGACGATCCGCGCAGGATCCGCCCCTGCCGTCGTCGCGCAGGCCCGGGAAACGGCATCCATCAGCGGGCCGAAGTGGCCGGCGCCGAGAAGTCGTGCACGCGCGGCGATCATCTCGGCACTGTCGCCGGTGAACTTCGTGGCACCGCCACTGATCAGGCTCACGTAACCCTGGCGAGCGACGTCGAATCGATGTCCGCGATCGCACTCGGCGGCGCCGTCCACCAATTCCAGCTCTGCGGCGCACTGCGGGCAGGACAGTAGATCGACCACGGCGGCAAGCATTGATCCGTCCTTTCGGCTACCGGCGGTGCGCACACTTCAGGCCCCGTACCGAAACGGATACGGAGCCTGCGTGCAATCACGTGCTGTTGTTCGTACTGCTACAACCTGGACCCGACTAGCTGGTGACGTTCGTGAGTTCCACACCGAGCGCTGCAGCTTCATCCGGGGTCAGCTCGACGACGAGGCGTCCGCCACCCTCGAGTGGAACCCGCATGACGATTCCTCGTCCCTCTTTGGTTGCTTCGAGGGGACCGTCCCCGGTCCGGGGCTTCATGGCCGCCATCCTCTGCTCCCTCCAGATCTGCGCTGCATTGCTCTGCGCCTCGACTAACGGTGCGCCCCGCCAACAATCAGCGAGGCTCGTACCCTCCATTGTTCCCTATGGATGCAGGAACCGGGAATCTGAGTCACATTTAGGGGTGTTCAGTCGACCGTCACACCTGCGCCGGAACCCAGCAATCAGCCACGTGATCGTCGACCATTCCGGTAGCCTGCATGAGCGCATAAGCCGTGGTAGGACCCACAAACTTGAACCCGCGTCGCTTGAGTTCCTTAGCCATGGCAGTCGACTCGGGAGTGACCGCCGGAACCTCTGCAATTGATGTCAGTCGTCTGGTGCGTCGAGGCGGCGAGAACGACCAGAGTAACGAATCGAGGTCCAGATCGGGTGAATTCACGAGCACTCGGGCGTTGGAAATCGTCGCCTCGATCTTCGCGCGATTGCGGACGATCGCGGCATCGGAGAGCAATCTCTCCACATCCGCAACTCCGTACGCTGCGACCTTGTCCGGATCGAACCCGTCGAAGGCTTCGCGGAACGCCTCGCGTTTGCGCAGAATCGTGATCCAAGAAAGCCCCGATTGGAATGCTTCGAGGGCGAGCCGCTCGAACAGTTCGTCGCGCCCGTGCAGCGGACGCCCCCACTCCTCGTCGTGATAGTCGCGGTACAGCGAGTCACCGGGCGTCTCGACCACCCAGCCGCACCGAACCAGTCCGTCTGCCATCAGCCCTGGGAATCCTTCGCTTCGGATTCGGTCTCAGGCGCCTCCTGCGTTGCTTCGGCCTTGGCCGGAGCATCCGCCTTCACCAGAACCTCGGACTTCTCGTCACGGCCCAGTTGCGCACGCAGAGAATCGATTTCCAACCCGAGGCGATGCAGGGCCCAATCCACTTCACTCGCCTTGTATCCACGCAACACCTGCTGAAAACGCAGAGCGTCGACATCCGCCCCGGTGACGTCCTCTGCCGGGAGTACGGTCGCCGTCGTGCCAGGAGGCAGCGGCGGCAGCTCTTCCGAGCGCCCGAACACAGCGCTGGCGGCGAGGAAGATCATCGCGCCGACCAGTGCCATGACAATCAGGTACAGGAGGATCGTCATCATGAACCGATACTCCCATACCCGAGTGTGAGCGGTCAGACCCCCGCGGTGCGCACTATCGAATTCATCGGGGGTCGATCGAGTAGCGAAACCTCAGTGGTCTCGGGCACGAAAGAATCGCCGTCGACCAGGAATTGGGTCAACCCGGCACCCGAATCCTCGATCCCGCACCGCCGGAGCATCGTTCCGATGATCTGCCGGCTCATCACGCCGAGGTCGGCGAGCGGCCGGTTGCGATGCTTGCGCACACCGAGATTGACCTGACCGATCGCCGCCAGCCCCAACGTGTCGTACGTGTCGAGCAGAAGGCCGATCTCGACGCCGTAGCCGGGCGCAAACGGAACAGCCGACAGCAGCTCACGGGTGCCCGCGTATTCACCGCCCAATGGTTGCAGTACCGACGTGAGTTCGGGCCGCAGCGCAGCCAACATGGGCCGCGCAACCAATTCCGTGACTCGTCCGCCGCCGTTGGCGTCCTCCGTGCCGCTCACGCGCAGCGGACGGCGGTAGTAGCCCTTCACCAGATGGATGCCGTCCACCGTGAGCAGCGGCCCCAGCAGTTTGGGCACGAACGCCGGATCGGGATTGATGAGATCGGAGTCGACGAATGCGATCAGATCGCCGGTCGTTGCGGCGACCGAACGCCACAGCACCTCACCCTTGCCCGCGGTCGGCGGGATGGACGGGACTGCGCTCTCACGACTGATCACCGTCGCCCCCGCCGCGCGAGCACGCTCGGCGGTACGGTCGGTCGAACCGGAATCGAGAACGATCAACTCGTCGACCAAACCACCGAGCAACGGATGAATGGTGTCGACCACCGCAGCAACGGTGTCCTCTTCGTTGAGCGCGGGCAACACCACCGAGACGGTTCGGCCACCCTTCGCCCGTTCGAGTTCGGCGACCGTCCAACTCGGATGGTCCCAACTGTTGGCTTCTGCCCATACGCGGGTCGGGCCCGCACCGGTGATGCTCATGCCAGACCTCGAACCGTACGTACCGGGGCACGGCGTCCTTGGATCGCGGCCACCATGTCGATTACTCGACGGGTGGACGCCACCTCGTGAACACGGAACACCCGGGCGCCGCCAGCCGCGGCCATTGCTGTCGCTGCCAATGTTCCCTCCAACCTCTCGGAAAGCTCCACACCAAGAGTCTCCCCGATGAAGTCCTTATTGCTCAGCGCCATCAGCACTGGCCACCCGGTGTTTACAAGAACGTCCACTTTTCGCAACAACTCGAGCCCGTGGAAGGTGTTCTTACCGAAATCGTGAGTGGGATCGATCAGAATCGCGTCACGCGGCACTCCGAGTGCCAGGGCGCGTTCTGCCGCCGACACGACCTCGGTGACCACATCTGCGACGACGTCGTCGTAGCGGACACGGTGCGGGCGGGTGCGCGGAACCGCGCCACCCGTGTGCGAGCAGACGATGCCGGCACCAGTCTCGGCGGCAACCACAACGAGGTCGGGATCCGCACCCGCCCACGTGTCGTTGATCAGGTCGGCGCCTTCGCCGCGTGCCAACCGCGCGACGCCGCTCCGCCAGGTGTCGACGCTGATGATCAGCTCGGGGTACTTGGCTCTGATCGCGGCGACAAACGGAACCACCCGCCTGACCTCTTCGTCGGCGTCGACGAGGTCACCTGGCCCGGCTTTCACTCCCCCGATGTCCACCAGATCGGCGCCCTCGTCGACGGCCCTGTCGACGGCGGCCATCGCTGCCGAATCCGAGAACGTCGCGCCCTGGTCGTAGAAGGAATCGGGAGTGCGGTTGACGATCGCCATCACCAATGCACGGTCGACCGCGACCGGACGCCCACACAGGGTGGGCGCCGGACCTGGCTGCGCGGTCGAACCGGAGAGTGAAGACATGCCACTCATACTGGCATGACGGAACTCGGTCTAGCCCTTGGGTACCGAGCCCGCCGCGACCTTTCCGACGTATTCGTCGTACGAGTCCACGTAACCACCCTCGCGGCCTTCGAGAACGTGCAGAGTGTCGGCGCCGACGTCGTAACCCTCGTTGCGCAATTCCACCTTGCGCGACTTGAAAGTGCTGGTGTGTTCGAGTGAGTCGACGATGCGGATGAACAGCGGGACCGCGTAGTTGGGGAGCTTGCCGTAGAGGTGAGCTGCAACTTCGCTTCCCTCGAAGCTCTGCCCGTCCCGCAGCTTGACCGCCGCCATTCCCGCGCGACCGTCGGTGCCCGGGATCTCGACGCCGTAGACAACTGCTTCCTCGACGGCCGGGTGCGAACTCAGCGCGCCCTCGACCTCCGTGGTGGCAACGTTCTCGCCCTTCCAACGGAAGGTGTCGCCGAGACGGTCGACGAAGGCGACGTGGCCCCATCCCTGCTTGCGCACCAGGTCTCCGGTATCGAACCAGGTGTCGTCGTCCTTGAATCCGCCGCGCACCAGCTTGCTGTTGCTCGCGGCTTCGTCGGTGTAACCGTCGAAAGGCGCTCGGTCGGTGACCTTCGACAGCAGGAGCCCGACCTGACCCGTGGACACCTTGCGAAGGCGACCGTCGGCTCCACGCAACGCTTTTCCGGTGTCCTCGTCGAACTCCACGACGGCGTGCGGCAACGGACAGATGCCGGCCGTCTTGTCGACGTTGAGTGCGTTGACGAACGCGATGTTGCATTCGCTCGCACCGTAGAACTCGGCGACGCGGGGAATGCCGAAGCGCTGGGTGAATTCGGCCCAGATCTCCGGGCGCAGACCGTTACCCACCATCAGCCGAACAGCATTGTCGCTGTCGGTCGGCTTGACCGGTTGGTTGAGCAGATAGCGGCACAGTTCGCCGATGTAGGTGAACGCGGTCGCCTTGTTGAGTGCGATGTCGTCCCAGAACCGCGAGGCGGAGAACTGACGTCCGATCGCGATTGTCGCACCGGACGCGAGCACCGAGGACAACGAGACCGTCAACGCGTTGTTGTGGTAGAGCGGCAGGCAGCAGTACAGAGTGTCCGAGCCGCGCAAGCGCACGCCCATCAACCCGAGGCCCGACATCGACTTCAGCCAACGGAAGTGAGTCATCAAGCTGGCCTTGGGCATTCCCGTGGTACCCGAGGTGAAGATGTAGAACGCCTTCTCCTTCGCGAGCACCTCGGCGGTGACCGCGGGGTTGGCGGCATCAGCCGTCTTCGCCAGATCCGCGAGTTCACTGACGAGAAGTTGCTTCGGTCCGGTAAACCCCGCCGGCAAGGATTCGAGGGCCTCTTCGCACTCGTCGGCGACCACCAGGACGCGCGCGTCGAGCAGCGTAAGGCTGTGTGCCAGAACGTCGTCGCGCTGGTTGTAGTTCAACATGCCCGCAGCCGCGCCGAGTTTGACGGCGGCCAACGCGATCAGCAGGGCTTCGGGGGTGTTCTTTGCCAGCACTCCGACGACGTCTCCGCGATCGACTCCTCGTCCGCGGAGGACGTCGGCGTAGCGGTTCACCAGTTCGTTGGCCTCCGCGTAACTGGTCGCGTGGCCCTCGAACCGGATGAACGGGCGCGACGGGTGCGCGTGCGCGGCCTTCTGGAAGATCAACCCGATCGATTCCTTGGCCGAAGGCTTGCGGGTGAGCCCGGCGGCCCCCCGCGCCAGGATCGGCACCTCGGTGATCATCGACGGCAGTTTTGCCGCCAGATCCAGCAGGCCGACGGTCGAACGGGCTTCCGAACTCATGGCTCCCCTAACACGTATCCGGCGCCCATTCGGCCGCCCAGTCTGCGGCCACCTTACTGCACGGTAATAAAGCCCGCCATGCCCCAGGTCAGGGTTTCACGCAGGCGTCTGATCAGGATCTGACGCACGCGTCGAGCGCAGCCTCGACGTCCGTCCGCACCAACAGAGTGTCCAAAGCCTGACGCCCGACGAAGCCGGTCCCGTCGAGCTTGTTCAACCACTCGAGCAGGCCGGTGAAGTGCCCGACGGGATCGAGCATCACCACTGGCTTCTCGTGCATTCCGAGGTAGCCGGCGGTCCACGTCTCGAACAGCTCCTCCAGCGTCCCGATTCCGCCCGGCAGCGTGATGAACGCGTCGGCGTGATCTTCCATCAGCTTCTTGCGCTCGCGCATGGTGTCCGTGACGATCAGCTCGTCGGCATCGACGTCGGCTACTTCCTTGTGCACCAGGGCCTTCGGAATGACGCCGACGGTCCAGGCGCCCGCCGCGCGAGCGGACTCGGCGACAGCGCCCATCATCGAGACGTTGCCACCGCCCGAGACCAACTGCCATCCGCGTCGACCGATCGCGGTTCCCACCTCGGCAGCCAATGCCAGGAACGATTCGTCCACCGGACCCGACGCGCAGTAGACGCAGATCGAGTACTTCTTGTCGGAATCGGTCACCATTCTTCTTCTTTCCCCAGATCTGCGGCCTCGTCGACGCCCTTGTCGGCGTTGAGGACGATTCGTACTGCTTCTTCCACACTGTCGGTGACGTGCAGCAAGTTCACGTCGCCCTCGGAAATCTTGCCGTCACGCTCGAGGGTGCCGCGAATCCAGTCGACGAGTCCGGACCAGTACTCGGTACCGAACAGGACGATCGGGAAGCGCGTGACCTTGTGGGTCTGCACCAGGGTCAGTGCCTCGAACAGCTCGTCGAGTGTTCCGAAGCCACCCGGCAGGCAGATGAATGCCTGGGAGTACTTCACGAACATCGTCTTGCGTGCGAAGAAGTACCGGAAGTTGATTCCGAGATCCACCCACTCGTTGAGACCCTGCTCGAACGGCAGCTCGATGCCGAGACCGATCGAGTATCCGCCGGCCTCGCTGCAACCGCGGTTGGCAGCTTCCATGACTCCCGGTCCACCGCCGGTGATGACGGCGTATCCGGCTTCGGCCAACGCCGTTCCCAGCTCACGGCCGGATTGGTACTCGGGATGATCGACCGTGGTGCGTGCCGAACCGAACACTGTCACCGCACGCGGAACCTCGGCGAGTGCGCCGAAACCTTCGATGAATTCGCTCTGGATACGCAGCACACGCCACGGATCGGTGTGTACCCAGTCCGTGGGTCCGCGCTTGTCGAGCAAGCGCTGATCGGTCGTGGTCTTCTCGTCTTTGCGCTTGCGTCGAAGCTGAACGGGCCCGCGGTGCTTGATCGACGAGCTCTGCTTCTTCGAAGCCGAATTCTTCTCTGGTGCCATGCGGCAAGGCTAACGGTCAGGCCGACAGATACTTCCTCAGCACGGCCGCGACGTCGGTGATCTGCTGCACCGGAACGTGCTCGTCGCGCTTGTGTGCGAGGTTCGGATCACCCGGTCCGTAGTTCACGGCAGGAATGCCGAGCGCCGAGAACCTGGACACGTCGGTCCACCCGTACTTCGCGCGGAACTGACCACCGGCCGCCTCGATCAGGGCGGCAGCGGACGGGTTCGCCAAGCCAGGCAGCGCGCCGGGTGAGGAGTCGGTGACCTCGAATCCGAGGCCCAGACCGTCGAACACTTCGCGCACATGCGCCTCGGCTTGCGCCTCGCTGCGATCGGGCGCGAATCGGAAGTTGACGTCCATCTCGGCTTCGTCCGGGACGACGTTTCCGGCGACCCCGCCAGAAATCCGCACCGCCGACAAACCTTCGCGGTAGCCGCAACCGTCGATGTCGACCGAGCGCGGCTGGTAACTCGACAACCGCTCCAACGCACCGCCGAACTTGTGAATGGCGTTGTCCCCCAGCCAGGACCTGGCCGAATGTGCGCGAGTTCCCGAAGCCGTCAACCGAACCCGCATCGTGCCCTGGCACCCGGCCTCGATGAAACCGGCCGTCGGCTCACCGAGAATTGCGACGTCGGCCGCGAGCCATTCCGGGATCTCGCGTTCGATCCGTCCCAGGCCGTTGAAGGTTGCGGCGATCTCTTCGCAGTCGTAGAAAACCAGGGTCAGATCGTGGGCCAGGTTCTCGATGGTGGCCGCCAGGTGCAGAAAGACCGCATCGCCCGACTTCATGTCGACGGTCCCGCAGCCGTGCAGGATGTCGCCGTCACGCCGCGAAGGAACGTTGTCCGCGATGGGCACCGTATCCAGATGTCCGGCGAGCATGACGCGACTGGGCAAACCACGCGACGTACGCGCCAACACGGCATTGCCGTTGCGGATGATCTCGAAGCCCGAAGTCTGCTCACGCAGCGCATCCTCGACGGCCTGCGCGATGACGGATTCGTCGTGCGAGACGCTGGGGATGTCGACCAGGGCGGCCGTCAAGTCGATGGGGTCCGAAGCAAGATCGAGGATGCTCACACGCACCAGCCTAGGCCGGTGCACCCACCACCCAGTAATCTCTAGTCCCGTGAGCGCACAGGGAGCAACAGCAGTAGGTATCGCCAACGTGACCGCGGACGGAACCGTCCTCGACACCTGGTTCCCGGCACCGGAGCTGGGAACATTCGACAAGACCGGTACCGAGAACGTCGAGGGAACAGACATTCCTTCCGATCTTGCACTGCTGGCAGGCACTGACGACGCTCGCGAGGTCTCGCAGGTCGTCGTCCGCACCACCATCGCCGATCTCTCCAAGGCACCGGTCGACGCACACGACGTCTACCTGCGCCTCCACCTCCTCTCGCACCGTCTCGTCGCACCCCACGGCGTCAACCTCGACGGCCAGTTCGGCCTGCTCAGCAACGTCGTGTGGACCAACTTCGGCCCGTGCGCCGTCGAAGGCTTCGAGCAAGTTCGCTCACGTCTGCGCATCCGCGGCGTCGTGACCGTGTTCAGCGTCGACAAGTTCCCCCGCATGGTCGACTACGTCGTGCCGTCCGGAGTGCGTATCGGTGACGCGGACCGTGTCCGACTCGGTGCGCACCTCGCCAGCGGAACGACCGTCATGCACGAAGGCTTCGTCAACTTCAACGCCGGCACCCTCGGTAACTCCATGGTCGAAGGCCGCATCTCCGCGGGCGTCGTCGTCGACGACGGATCCGATGTTGGCGGCGGCGCCTCGATCATGGGCACCCTCTCCGGCGGCGGCAAGGAAACCATCTCCCTCGGCAAGCGCTGCCTCCTCGGCGCAAACGCCGGCCTCGGCATTTCGCTCGGCGACGACTGCGTCCTCGAAGCGGGCCTCTATGTCACCGCGGGCACCAAGGTCACCGGCCCGGACGGCACCGTCGTCAAGGCCAAGGAACTCAGCGGCAAGTCGAACCTTCTCTTCCGTCGTAACTCGGTCTCGGGTGCCGTCGAGGTCGTGCCGTGGAAGGGCACCGGCGTCGAACTGAACGCTGCTTTGCACGCCAACGACTGATGACTGACACCGACGTCTCCGACGGAACAACCACTGCTCTCGGCCACGGTCTCAAGGTCCGCCATCTGACGATGATGGGCCTGGGCTCGGCCATCGGCGCCGGCCTGTTCCTCGGAACCGGCGTCGGTATCGCCAAGGCCGGCCCGGCCGTCCTGATCTCCTACATCCTTGCGGGCGCCGTCGTGGTGTTCGTGATGCGCATGCTCGGTGAGATGGGAGCTGCGATCCCGGCGAGCGGTTCCTTCTCTCACTACGCGCGCCTGGGGATCGGCGAGTGGGCCGGCTTCGTGATGGGCTGGCTCTACTGCTTAATCCGCAATACACATGGTCAGGTCTCCCCTGGTCACACGGTCGGCGCGGTGCGATGATGGTGCGATGGGATTCTTCAGCAATGTGAAAGCGGTCAGCCGGAACCGCCGAGTGACCGGCCTACGCATCACAGACGGCGTGCTGACGACGCACCGATCGGCCGCTTCGCCCGACTATGCCGTGCTGGTCACTGCCGAGCAAAAAGCTGACTACATGCGCCCGACTGTGCATGACGTGCGCGGCGCTCATGCGACCTACGTGCCAGTTGCGCGCGCGAGGGCCGGGGCGATCGTTTTGCCGGTTGGCCCCGTCGCGGCGATCGTCGGCATGCCGAACTCGAAAGGCTATGTCGTGACGGTGACGCTCGCCGACGGCACAGTGCTCGCCGGGTACTCGGATTCGCACGTACGCACGGTTCAAGAGTTCTGCAAGGAAGTGAACCGAGCCGCTCTCGGCTGACTGATGTTTGGCGCCGTCGCCGCCGAGGTATGAACAGTGCGCGGCGAACGGTTCGGGTGAGTCGCAGGACAGGCGCCCATCGGCTCGCTGGTCACTCGCAGGAAGGTGGGGCGCCTGTTCTTACCCCGTAAACGAGAAAATTCCCCCACACTCACGAATGAGTGTGGGGGAATCTATTTGCGCCGTCGGTCGGTCAGGTTTGGATCACCGATCGGAGCTTCGACGCCATAGCGCTAATGCCCGTGTACGACGGGTGCACGCCGTCCATCGTCAGGTTGGCATCGAGTGTGTACGTTCCAGCGTTCGTCATCGCCGAATCCATGTCGATTACGTCCGTCATTCCGAGTGGCACTGACCCCAACCAATCGTTGTATGCCTGCCTCAGTGTCTGATTCGCGGTACCGAGCGACACTCGGCCCATGACGTTGACGCCGTAGATCGGTGCCGTCGACCCGATGATCGTGCGGACCTTCGCAACGATTGTTGCCATGTTCGTTTGATATGTCGCGAGTGAAACACCTGAACCGTTTGCCATGTCGTTTGATCCGAGGGCGATGATCGCGCCCGTGAAATTCGCGTTCGACATGTCCGTTCGCGTCCATCTGTCGTCCGACGTGGCAGCCCATTGGGCGGTCGTGGTGTTGAACTGTGCAATGTTGTGCACCAAAGTGCCTGCGCTCGCCGCCCATCGTGCGGGGTAGGTGAGGTGCGGTGGACATGGACGGCACGTCGTCGAATAGCTCGTCCCTTTGACGCCGGTTCCGCCCTCCCCGATTGAATCCGCGATGACCAGCCATGCGCCTTTCGTCGAGGTCGATTCGTATTCGATCTGAAAGTCGACCGGGCAACCTTTGTAGCTGGAGCCTGAACCGGAGGCGCCGCCCGTGGTTGCCGGGTTAATGCCCGCTGCGGAGGTGGAGAGTTGGAAGACTTCACCCACGCCACCTGTCAGCGTTTGTGCGGTACACGTGAATCCCCAACCGACGACGGCGGTCCGAGTAGGAGTGAACTGCAGTGCCGGATCGGTGACCCACGGCCCGACATAAAACGAAGTCGAGTTAGGGACCGTGAATGTGCCCGAAACGATCGTGCTCGCGGTACTTCCGGCGAAGTTCCCCGTGTTTTGTCCGAGCGAGTCGGGCGCATGATCCCCGAAAATGATCCCTTGGCCCGTGAGCGGCTGCGCGCCTGCTGCAGCGTCAAAGGTCGAGTAGTTCCGAATCTTGATTCGCCAGCGATTGGTTGCGACGGGAATGTGAACGACGTGCCGTAGCCCGAGTTGGGTGATCGTGCCCGATGTGGGCGTGGTGAAGACCCCGTTCCCCCCTTGCCCGCCGTTTGTGTAGGCGAGAATTCTTGTGACTGGCACAGCTAACGAAGGTGCTGCCCACGTGCCGTTTCCTGAAGCGTCCGAGGTGAGGACACTGCCGACTGCCGGTGTACCGCCCGTGACCTTCACCGCCGGGGTGGTGACTACGCCCGTGAATGTCGGCGATGCGGTCGGCGCTTTACCCGCGAGGCCTGGAACGGTCGGCGCTGCTGCTGTGCCGCCGAGGTCGCCCGCCAGCTGCACGACGCCCTTCGATGTCGTGGTGGCGTCGGAGGTTCCGGCAGCCGGTGCGGTCCACGTGCCATTGCCCGAAGCGTCCGAGGTGAGGACACTGCCCACGGCGGGTGTGCCGCCTGTGACCTTCACGGCCGGGGTGGTGACGACGCCCGTGAACGTCGGCGATGCGGTCGGCGCGGCGCCGGATACGTCGGCGACGGACAGAGTGACGGCACCGACGCGGCCCGCCACGCTCGACACCGGACTCGCCGGGTACGTCTTCTCTCGCCAGTTCGCGAGGACCGATGATGGTTCGGCGATGACTTGCCAGTCGGTGCCTTTGTCGGTGCGCGTGCACCAATCGCCGCGTTGTCCGACGAGCGCAAGCATCGCAGTCTGTGTCGCGGGTGCGCCGAGGAAGTCAGTCACGGCGATCGCAGGCAGCTGCGCCTGCGGGATTATGCCGCCGACGAGATCTGCCTTCGTGGCGAGCGCGGGAACGGTCGGTGCCGTCGCTGTGCCGCCGAGATCCCCCGCCAGCTGCACGGTGCCCGGTGTCGACGATGTCGCAGTCGCCGGGTTGGCCCACGACGCGACACCCGACGAGTCGGACGTGAGCACCTTTCCGGCCGCTGCACCCGTCGTCACCTTCACGACTGCGAATGTCGCTGTGCCGGTGAATGTCGGCGATGCGGTCGGCGCCTTACTCGCGAGGCCGGGGACGGTCGGCGCTGCTGCGGTGCCGCCGAGATCCCCCGCCAGCTGCACGGCGCCGAACGTCACGGTCGTCGCCGCTGCAGGCGATGCCCACCGTCCGACACCCGATGAGTCGGCAGTGAGTACCTGCCCCGTCGCGGGTGTTGCACCGGCCAATGTCAGGCCGGGGACCGTGACGACACCCGTGAATGTCGGTGACGCCGTTGGTGCCGCCCCGGCGACATCGGTGACGGCAAGGGTGACGGCGCCGATTCGGCCGGCCACCGACACGACCGACACTGCTGCATTGTGGTCGGCAGCGGCGAGAGTCGCTTGCACGTCGGCCGACAGATCGTTTCGGGGCACTCCCCCGGCAGGGAGAATGTACGGCGCGATCTGCCTCGGGACGGCTGTGCCGAGGTCGAGCCTGTAGCCGCGTGCGAGCCACGCCGGAAGGTCAGCCGAGTCGACGAAGTGCCCTTGTGAGACATATGCCCGGCCGAGTGAGTCGATCAGGTCTTGAACGATCAGAACATCAGTCACGACTCGACCCCTGTCATAGTTCTTGAGCGATGATGGGTGGTGGTGGAGGTGGTATCGCGGCCGGGTCGAGGCTTCGACCCCAGGTGAAGAGTTGGCGAATGTATTCGAACGCAGACAGCTTCTGATGCCGCTCGGTACGCGCTTCGATTTTCACTTCAGCTACCTGTAATTCCAACTCGTGCAGTCGATCCTGCATCGGCCGGGTGATCGCCTCGAAAGCTTCACGTTGCGCGTCGAGCATCGCCTTCCATCTCGTTGTAAGTGCCGTGTAGGCGCCGACGAGCGCGCCGAGGATGAGGACTCCGGCACCGATCTCTGACGCGATGTCCTGTGCGCTCATCCACGCCACTCCCGTGCCGCCTCTGCCCCTGCCCGCTCGGCGTCGGATACGACGCCTGTCGCCGCTGTGATCGCTGACTGCACTGCAGATACTGTCGATTGGGAGAACGGGCCGGGGACGAAGCCTGCGCCTTGCGATGGGGTCGCGACAGTCGCAGTCGTCGAGCTGCTACCGCCGATCGGTTCGACACTGAGACGTTCGTGCTTTCCGATGCTCTCTTCGATCTCGGGTATCAGTTCGTCGACGGCCGCTGCAGCCGATTCGATGACGGGTTCGTTCTTCACGAGCCAGATGTGAAACGTCTTCAGGATTCCGAGGAGAAACACGAGACCGGACAGTGCCACGGCGACGGGCTTGAGGTTGGGCGGTGCGAGGCTGATAAGCGACACGGCTACCGTGCCGACGGTGACGGCTTCGCCGACCCCGGCCGATACTGCTTTCGCGTAGGGTGCGAGCTTGACCATCAGGCACCAGCCTTCGGGTCATGGCAGCCTTCGATGCCGAGCTTTTCGCCGAGGGCGCCGAGGAAACCGACGACGGTGCGACCGCCGAGTTCGTTCTCGAAGCCGGGGAATTCGCCGACGATCGTCGAGCCGGTCAGCTCTTTCAGGACGGCAGCTGCGGTCGCGTAGATCGGACCGTCGAAGCCTTTGATGAAGTCAGCGACAAATTTCTCAGTCGCAACGGGTGTTTGTTCTTCCGGTACAGCCACTTTCGCCCCTTCAGTTTTTCCGTACACGAGTGCGGCGAGTTCGTCGCGTGTGCCACGGAATGCGTTCACGTCGAGGGAATTTCCCGCAACGCTGCCTTGGTCGGAGAACTGCAGAATGTCGACGTTGTCGCCGCCGAAGCCAGCCCAGTACGTCGAGTCATCGCCGGGGTAGAGAGCCGATGCGTAGCCGCCCCCGCTGACGTATGACGATTGGATGAGTCCGGGCAGGTCGCCGAGCTGCGGCGAGCCGATGCGTTGCCAGTACCACCGAGGTTCGTACGACAGGTTCACTTCGCGGCCTCGGGCGTTGATCGCTCGGACGAATGCCCAGTAGTTTTCTTGCCCGCCACCGTTCATCTCGAAGTCGACCATGATGCCGACTTCGCCGTTCGGGTCGCCGAGCTGGTCGAGAAAGAGATCGGCCTGCGCGTCGATGGGATCAGTTGTGAGGTAGTGGTATCCGGCGACGATCAGCCCTGCAGACTTCGCGGCATCGCGGTAGGCGGGCCACGTCTGATCTCGGAAGTACGAGCCTTCGGTGACCTTGCAGAACACGAAGTCGAAGTCTTCGGCCTTCACCTGCGCGAGGTTCAGATTCGGGCCGTTGTTGTTGGAGATGTCAATTCCGAAGAGTGTCATTACAGATCCTTCGCTTCCCAGTCGCGGAACCAGACCGACGACCAATATTGGTAGGGCCTAAAGAAATTGGGGTCGTAGCAGACGGCGTTTATGACCATTCCGGCGTATCGGTTCGATGCGCCGATGGGGACGATGCCACCGCTGTCCGTCCACGTGAGAACGGGTGTGCCGTTCTGGTAGACGGTGTATGTGTTGCCGACGGCGTGCAGGTCGATCAGATCGCCGGTCAGGATTGTCGTCGACAGGGTCGCCCTCACGGTTCGATCGCTGTCGTTGATACCGGCACCCGTGACGATCGTCAGTGTGCTCGGCGCGATCCCGACCGCGACATAGCTCGTCATCGCGCCGTTACAGCGCGCGACGAGGTACGAGGCTTGCGGGTTCGTGAGACCTGCCAGCGACGACGCGACCGACATCGAATCCGTTGCGAGCGGTGTCGACCAGATCGCACCTTCAGGCCACACGTTTGTCGACCCGCCCCCAGTCGACGGCGGGTTGACGCCCGGTGCGGCATCATTCGACTTGATGCCGATTGTGCCGGGACCGTAGTTCGCCCAGTTCGGCCCGAGAGTCGCACCGTCGGCGCGATCGAACAGATCCGGATAGTCAGCCTTGACGAGACCCGATGTCTGACCGAGGCATACCCACGGCACCGTCGTCGACGATGTGTCGAGTGAAGCCTTCGCCACCGTCGAGGGCGTGCTCGTCAGGCCGGTGATCGTCATGACAGGCTTCGACGGGTTGAGGCCGGGCACTGCCGACAGGGCCTTCGTCACCTTGCAGCTGAGTGATCGCAGTGTCTTGCCTGCGGCAGTGACCTGAAGGATTCCCACCGCGAACCAATCGCCTGCCTTCGCAACGATGTCGGACGGCAGGTTGATTCGTACGTCCTGCGCCGCCGAGGTGACGAGCGACGACTGATCGGGCGAGAGATACAGCCGAGTCAGGTTCCCGTTCGGCAGTCCCGTCGTTGCGTCTTTGTCCATCTTGAAAACTGAGATATAAAGCGCTGCAGGCGATGCAACGCTACCGACACCGGTCAGTACGCCCACCGTGTTGTAAATCCGGTCACGGGTGGCATTGATGAAAACGAACTGTTGAGCGCCAGAGGCCGGCGTGAACGTGCCACCGGCATAGAAACCCATGTATGTGTCGTAACCGTCCTGACCACCCGCACCGGATTGCAGTGCCCCGCCGAACAAATCGCCGCCAGCCGCCGCGTAAGTTCCCACTTTGACGTTGGCGATCGCGTTGTCGATGTCCATGCGCGGAAACGACACATCTTCGAGCGGATTCAGACTGAACCACGACGGCACGTTCTTCGGGACATCGGACGCGTTCGCCTTCGTGATGAGTGCGAGCGCCGTCGTCGACAGCTGATTCTGTGCGGCGATGATCGCTGACTCATTCGCCGCCGCTTGGCTCGCCGCCGTGTCGGCCGATGCTTGCGCATTCGTGCCGGTCGCCTGAGCTGTCGTCGCGAGCGTCGTCGCCGATGTGGCGATGCCGTACGCGGTCGACGCCGTGGTCTGTGCGGTGACGGCTTGCGCGGTCGCTGCAGCAGCGTTGTTCAGCGCTGCAGTCGCATCGGCACGCAAGCTCGCCGACCACGCAGACAGGTTGATGAGTCCACCTGAGACGCCGGTAATGGTGTCACCGAGATTCGCGAGGACGGTGTCGAAGATCGCGGTACTGAAACCCTTGATGAGTCGGGGATCGAGTGCCATCAGACCGGGACGATCTCGACGACGAACTGACCGTTATCCGCGAGCGTCTGCCATGCGTCGATCGACGCCGTCGTACGCACCGCCGACAGTGTGATCGTCGCCGTCGCCCCGGCCGCGACCTTGCCGTACGTCGCGCTCGACGGGACAGCCGAACCGAAGTGCGGGTCGATCGAGATCGGGAAGGCAGTCGGGGACGTGAGTCCCAGGCCGTACCCGACGAGATCGCCCGTCGCTGCATCGCCGATGCGTACTTCGGCGTCGATGTGCGCAGACGCCGATCCGATCGCGTAGAAGTGACCTGAGACCCGAGGGCGCCAGTCCCACGGCTGCGCAGGCATCGTCATCGCGGCGAGTTGCGCCCGAGCTGCTGTGCCCGAGTAAGCGGTGAACGATGCTGACGCGATCGTGTACGGGCCGATGGTTCGTTTCGGCGCCGATACCGCCCACTTCGATGTGCTCGCGTTGTACACGAGCACCGTGCCGTCGGCGAGGGTGCCCGACACGTCGGACGCGGCAGAGATCGACGCGTTCGTGCCGGGATCGCCTTTCGCCCCGGCGTGCACCGAGACCGTCAGGTCGTACACCGATGCGACACCGGGGCCACCGGGTGAGACGAGAGTCCAGGCCGGGGCGGGTAGTGCCGCCCCGGCCGCGACCTCGGTGACTGTGACGTTTCGGAATACAGGCGGCAGACCGGGGTCGCCGGTCACCAGTGCGGGCAGCGACGAGACACCGCCCGAGGGTGTGAGCGTGAGTGTTGCGACACCCGTCGCCAGTGCATCGGTTGCGCCCGAGAACGTGACCGTTCCGGTCCACGTGATCGAGCCGTCGGTATTGACGAGATACGTTGCCACTTTGGGCCTCTCAGTTCGACCGCATTGACGCGGCTTTGAATGCGTTCGCGAACTGCTGCTCTTTGCGGGCGAGCTTCGCGAACGGGGACTCTTGCGCCGAACCGTCGCCGATCTTCGGCGTGCAGGTGATGCGGTTCGTGCGGTCGTCGACGAGTGTCGCCTCGGTGCAGTAGTCGGTGTACAACTTGCCCTTGTAGATCCACGACACAGCCGATCCGATGACGTAGTCACGGCCATACGAGTACGGGTAACCGTCTTGTACGACAAGCGAATACGCCAGATAGCCGCGTGAGTCCCACATCGCCGATTCGAGTGCCATGAGTTCGTCGACGGTGTATGCCGCCGAGCCGGTCGCGGCGAAGAACTCCGGGTACCCGAACCGGCCCAGTTTGGCGCGTCTCGGATAGTTCTCGACGAGTTGGAACGCTAGAACGATGTCGTCGAACATTCCGTCGAGTAGCGTGCTCGCGATGCCCGAGCCGCCGATCGCCGTCAGTATCGCGGAGAGTAGATATTCCACACTGAGGTCGATCAGTTTGTTCACCCATTGGGGGCTCTTGCCGCCACCGATCACGGTGTACGCCAACGGATGATGCGCCGAAAGGTGCGATTCGCGGATGCCCGACTTCGGACCGTCCTCGAACAGTACCCACGACGGTTTCGAGTCGAATCCGAGCAAACTCGACAGGGTCAGGTTCGACCCTGAGTCGGCGTGATTGATCGCGCCGACGATCTCACCGATCACCGTGTCGGCGATGTCGACGACATCGTGGATCAGGCCGTCGAGGAATGTGCCCGTCAGTCCTGCGACCGTCGAGTAATCCTTGACGTCCATGACGATCGTCGGTTCGGTGAGCGTGTAGTGATTCGGTGCCGGTTGCGGGTCGCCGGGTAGCCAGAGTTCGGCAGAGAGTACGAGACCTTCGTCTTTCAGGATCTGCTGCGTCAGTGCCGCAACGGAATCCATGCGACCGGTGATCGCGACCCATTTCGATGTGTCGTGCAGCCAGTCGGGCGGCACTATCGCACACGGGGTGAGTAGCCCCTCTTTCTGTAGCATCGTTCCGAACCATGCTGTCGGGTCGGTGATGTTGTTGACGAGTTCCCACATGCCTGTTTGCAGCCGGATCAGCTGCTCGGCGATCATGGTCAGGATGACCGTCTTCGCCGGTCCGATGTAGATCGCTTCCTTGATCGGCTGGAATTGAATAGGTGCCCACCATGTCGGCCAAACCATGATCTTGTTGAACCAGTTCCAGTCCGAAACGAGTTGCAACGTAATCGTGTTGACGCCGTCGACTGTGTCATCGTCGGCAGTGTCGACGCGGCCGGACCATCGGGTGCCGTTCGCTTCGACGGTGATGCCGACGACGGTGTCTTTACAGTTCTGCGCCGCGTAGTTGGCGAGATCGTCGGAACCCTTAAACACGAGCGTCCCTGTGCCGACTGCATTGCGCTTGAACGTCACTGTCGCCGACACGTAGTCGTTCGCTTCGCCGATCGCACCATAGATCGGGTTGAACATCGTCACGTTGAAGAGAGGCAACGCGAGCGCGTTCTTTTCCTCTTCGAGCAATTGATCGGCGAGTACGAACGCTTCCCACGGGTCGGTTGTGGTGAGATCCGGTGCAAGAGTTGTCATTCAGGCCACCTCCGAAGCGGTGTGAGAGCAGCAGCGATCGACGAGACACCGGGAGTTGCGCCGGTAATGGTGACCGGCACGTGAACCTCTTTGCCCGCGTGCACGGGCGTCGAGAACCTGCCGACGAGATTCGGATACAGGTTGGTGTTGGTGTTGAGCTCGCGAACCGTGCGACGGTTCGGGAGTGATGTCATCAGCACCTTCTGACCGGCGAGCAGAGTCATTTTCAGGACTCGGGGACCGCCGTTGTCGCCGAAGGTGAAGATCCCCGGACCTTGCAAGATGTACCGGGGCCAACCGTCCTCGGTGCCGCGATTCCACAGTGACAGGAATCCTTGGTCGGTCGATGCCGACGCGATGAACGTCTTCGAGGTCGAGTCGAAGCTAGACCAGAACGGAAAGTCGGCGCGTGCAGACCAATTGAATTCCGCTGCAGACACTGCACCGGCCGACAGCGAATCGGATACGTCCTGCGCTGCACGCAGTTTGATCCACCATTCGCCGCACTCTTGCGTGTACCACGACAGCTTGCCCTGCTTGTGCGGGTCCCATCCGGCGAGCCACTGACGGAACGTACGCCGGTAGCCCTTCGGGTCGGACGCCTGCACGCTGATCTTCATGTCGATCATTGCTTTGTCGAAGGCAGTGTCGAGATAGTCGACACCGTCCTGATGTGCGCCCTGTTGGTCGATGTGCGTGAACGGCGCACCGAGTCCTTTGATTGTCTGAAGCAGTACGCCCGAGGCGGGCGGGATGGGAGCGAGGCCACCCGAAAGCGGCCAACGCACCCCATCCGACCCGACCCACGTGACGACCGAGAGGCCGTCATGCAGCAGCGACTGCTGCGCCCATACGGACGCAGCAGCCGTCAGAGCGAGTTCTGTCATCGTGACCCGCTTCCCGCGTGAGCATTCATTTCGCGAACGATGTTGCGCGCGTTTTCCAGGCCGTTACGACCCGTGTTGTCGTGGTAGTCCTTGATGAACAGACCACCGAACCCTGCTGCAGCAGAACCGAATATGTCCTTCGCGTTGTCCTGGAAGAACTGTGCGAACTTGCCCGCATATTCGTTGTTCACGTCGTCGAGCGTGCGAGGCTTCGTGATCGTCGCCGCACCGCCCGAATCGACGACCGCCTGCGTTCCCGGCGCCTGCATGCTCGGCGGCGAGAACGACACCTGATCGGAGATCCCTTGCGAGCTGCCGGTGATCGCCGCGACGATCGTCTTCAGCGCTTGAGTTGCCCCGGCATCGAGCGTGTACTCGTTTTGTCCGGTGTCGTTCTGCACGAGTGTCGTCCCGGGAACGATCGTGCCGCCGCCGTCGTACAAGCCGTAATTGACGACGCCGCCCGCGTAGCCCATCGGGGCCGCATTCGCATCGGCCTGTTGAACATTCGAGATGTCCCCGTAGGTGGCCTTGATGTAGTTGATTCCGGCGACGATGTTCGCCACGGGGTCCGTGATGTTGTCCGGCAGTCCCGGATCTCGGTATGCCTCAAAGGTCTGCGGAATCGTCTGCATCAGACCCTGCGACGGGTACCCGGCCTGCGCGTTGCTATCAGTCAGGTTGATGGCATTCGGGTTTCCACCCGATTCCCTACCGATGAGCGTATGCAGCCCAGGCGACCAATGATCTGGATCGACGCCCGTATCAACAATTGCCGCCATAATCCAGGCGTCAAGATCCGGAGATCCGACGTATGGAATACCGAAACCCTTACTACCGGAACCCGAATGACCGGTAACCCACGACTTGACTTTGTCAATCGCAGAATCCACGAACTTTCCCGGAACATCGACCAATGCAGTTCGCCAGAGCGACGGATCGCCCGGCGAACCTTCAGCCTGTCCGGTGGCGTTCGAGAAGAGATCTTTCAGCGCAGCTGCAGGATCTTTGAGGATCTTGACCATGACACTGCCGATGTCTTTCAAGTCCGACCACACACCCGAGACGGCATTGCCGATGTCACCGAAGAATCCACCGGATGCATGTATCGGCATACCGTTGGTGATGTTGCCGCCCGGCCGACCAGACATGCCGTTGATTCCGAGAATGAACTCGGGACCGAGTAAGCGTGTCGCTTCGGGAGTCAGAACCGACTCACCCGGCGACAGTTTCGCGTTGACGGTGTCCTGCCCCGGCGCGTAACCGGGGATGATGCCGGGACCGGAGTAGATACCGCCACCAGCCCAGTTCGACACGTCGACCGTCTTGATGTCGCCGAGTCCGAAGACACCGGCTATCCCGTTCCATACCGGCGCGATCCCTTGGTTATAGACCGTGTCGATGATGAACTTTGCGGGAGTCTTGACGATCCCTTCGACACGCCCCCACTGCTTTTCGATCCAATCGACAGTGTTTTTGAAGGCGTCACTGATGCTCGACATCGCCGTGTGAATTCCGTCGGAAACGGGTTGGATCACATGCTCGTGAATCCAATTCATCTTGTCGCCCCACGACTGAATGCCGGACTTGATCGACTCGATCACGGGCGAGATGACATGATCCCATATCCAATTCCAGATGTCACCGATCGCGTGTATGACCGGCTGGAAGATCTCGTCGTTCAGCCAGCGAACGACGATGCCCAGACCTTGAATTTCCAGCTTGATCAGGTCGATGACGGGCTGAATGATTGCCGCCCATATCCAATTCCAGATATCGCCGATCGCATGTAGAACAGGCTGGAAGATCTCGTCGTTGATCCACCGGACGACGACGCCGAGCGCCTGAATCTCGAGCTTAATCAGGTCGATGACCGGCTTAACTGCGTGCTCGTACAGCCAGTTCCACGTATCGCCCATCAGGTGAAGGGCGATGACGATCGGCGCGATCAGCACCGTAAGAATGACGGCCGTGACAACACGAATCAGTTTGTCGATGAAATTGAGGACGTTGCCGATCGCGTGACCGACGTTCTCGAAGGCATGCCCGACGTTGCCGAAGGCATGCCCGACATTGCCCATCGCATGCTCGACGTTGCCGAAGGCGTGCGTGAGCTTTTCCCAGATATTCGATGCGGTCGTGGCGACCCATGAGCCGAAGCTCTTCATGGTTTCCCACACGGCTTGAACCGAGTCGTGGAACCATGCCCAATGGTTGTAGGCGTACATGACGCCCGCGACGAGTGCCGCCAGTCCGACGATGATCGCCGTGATGCCGATGACGATCTCGGAGAATCCCGTAGCTGCCATAGCGACAGCCAGCTCGTCGGCTGCGACCGTTGCGCCTTCCTCTGCGACGGCGAACATTCCCATCGCTGCCGATGCGGCGAGCGTGCTGATATTGATGACCGCCATGACGCCGCTTGCGATCTTCCATGCGACGAATCCTGTTGCGATGGCGCCGATCGAGATCACGATTGCGTCGAGCGCCCACTTGTTATCCGTCAGCCACGTTCCGACGCTGACGAGTCCACCCATGAGGTCGGAAACCGCGGGAAGGAAGTCAGTTCCGATCTTGATGCCGATTGCACCGAGGCCGTCTTTGAATTCGTTCAGCTTCTGATTGAAGGTTTCCTGTGTGTCGTGCCAGCCCTTCACCGAGCCGTCGGCTTCGGTCGTCGTGTTGGCGACGTTGGCAATGTTGTCGTTTGTCTTCTCGGCGTTCTCACCCGTGAGCATCAGTGCGACACCGAGTGATGCACTGTCGCCGGTTGCCTTGTACAGAGCTTGCGTAAAGGTCTGCGCGTCAGTCGATCCCGACTTCAGGGCGTTGTTGAACGACTCGGTTTTTGCCTGCGTGGTCGCCCACTGACCGGCCTGAGTCTTGTTTTCCTGAGTCATCCCTCGAATCGCCGAGGTCCACTGCTTCGACGTGATCGAGCCGTCGCGGTACTGTGCCGCCACCTTCTGCACCTCGGGTGACAGATTCTGAAACATCTTGGTAGCGGCTTCAGTTGCCTGCTTCGACTCGTTGAATGTGCCGAGCAGCGCCTTACCCGACGGGTCCATCTGCTTCAGAATCGCCTCGGAGATTTCCTGCATCGACCCCGCGAGGCCGTTCTTCCCGAGGTTCGCCGAGAGATCCGCTGAGTTGATGCCGAGCTGCGCGAGTTCTGTAGTCATCGTCTGCGTGGGCGACATCAGGTGTCGGATCGCGTCAGCCATGTTCTGTGTTGCCTGGTCTGCCGACATGCCCGACGCGGTCATAGCCGCGAGAGATCCGTACAGATCGTCGATCGAGATACCGGCCGCACCCGCGAGAGGCTGAACGGACGACAGCGACGATGCGAACTCGCCGAACGTCGTCTTGCCCTCACCGACTGCGGTGACCATCTTCGATGTGATGAGACCCGATTGATCGGCCTCTAGGTGGTAGTCGTGCAGGGCGGTCGTGACGGCGTCGGTGACCTCGGTGAGATCAGCACCTTCAGCGCGTGCGCCCTGTGCAGCTGCCTGCATGACTTTCAGACCGTCGGCGCCGTGGTAGCCGGCCGATTCGATCGTGTACATGCCTTTCGACATCTCACCGGCCGAATAGCCGACCTGACCGGCCATGTTCAGGATTCCCTCGGAAACCATGTCGAGGTTGTCCCGAGACTCACCGGCCGTCGTGACGAGACGTTCCTGTGTCTGCTCGAAGTCACCGGCAGCGTTCACTGCTGCGCCGATCGCGACGACGTAACCTGCCGTCATGAGACCGGCAGCCTTGCCGAGCTTCGCGCCAGAGGTCACCGAGGTTTCGGCGACCCGTGTCTGCGCAGTTGCGAGAGCTTCCTGCGCTGCTGTCTCGTCGGCGACGGCCGCTGTGACTGCAGCAGACGCTGCAGCCTCACGACGCTTCGCTTCCTCGGTGCGGACAGACGCTGCGACGACCTGAGAGGATTCGGCCGCGTACTTCGCGCGCGCCTCAGCCTCTTTCGTTTCGGCGACGAGCACTCGGCCCGATGCTGCAGCGACTTTGTCTTTCGCTGCAGCGATTTGCATCGACGATTTTTCGAGCACCGCCTGCAGGGACTTGATCTGCGCTTCAGCGGCGCCCGTGACTTCACCCGTCGAGCCGGTAACCATCTGAGCGAAAGCGTCAGCGAACCCCTTGCCCGATTGTTCACCGGCCTTGACGGATTCGCGGACGATGTTGCCCGAGGCTTCGCCCATACCGACGATTCGGGGCAGAATATCGAACCAGACGGGACCGGTACCGGACATAGATGTACCCCTTATTCAGTTGTTTCGATCAGCTCCAAACCTTCGAGCTGAACATCGCCGCGTAGCAGCGACATGACGGCATCGTGTGCGCGCCTGCTCATTTCACGAGCCTGAGCCTTTGCCGTTGTACGACCGGGCCGTTCGATCTGCGGCGCCGACTCTTCGCTGCCGTCGTAACGGTGCGCGTTGATGGTGTCGACAACGGTCGCCAGCAGATGCCGGTCGATTCCCCACGGGTCGCCAGATAGCGCAGCCTTGGATCGAGAGTCCTCGGGTAGCTCGTCGAACAAGACCCAAAGCTCACGAGATGTCATCTCGCGAGTACCGCGAAACATCGTTCGCCAATACTCGGCTATCCGGCGACCGGGGTAATAGTGCTGAAGATCTGCCTCGAGCTTGTTGCACACTCGACGCAGCACATGAGCTACCTCGGAAGTTTTGGGGAATTCATGTGCTCGGTGAGCATGCGCCACGCGAGCATCACATCGTTGGAATGACCACCGGCAGCGATGAATCGGGCGTGAGTCTCTTCGCCGAGGATCGCGGTAGCGATCTGAATCGCAGTCTTCGCGTCGGGAAGAGCTTCCTGCACGGTGTCGTCGACGAGAAGCGGATTCGGGACGGTGAAGATCTCGCCGCCCTCGACGATCTGGATTTCGATGCCAGGCTCGCCGCCGAGCGATTCGACGCCCTGCGCACGCAGAGCTTCGAGGGACATCGGTGTAGTAGGCAATGCTGCAGTCATGGTTTTTCCTTCGATGTGATTGGGCCGGTGGGCTGGAATCCCGCTCGCGTGTCCAGCCCAGACACGCGAGCGGGCGTTCAGAGGGTGTTACGCGATGGCTGTGACGGAGTTCGACACAGCCGAGGGGACGGAACCGGACAGGTTGCCGCCGACTGCCTGCACGGTGAACGTGTAGGCAGTGGACGCTGTCAGTCCCGAGATGGTCAGGACAGGTGCGGCAGAGGTGCCGCCGACGGTGACGTTCGACGACACGACGGGAACGACAGAACCGTTCTGGAAGACGTTGTACGTGAACGGACCGTTCGGGGAATCGGGTGCCGTGAAGGCGAGGGTCGCCTTTGCGCCCGCGAGCGCCGTTGCGACCGGGGTGCCGGGTGCCGAGGTGGTACCACCGAGCGCGCGCCAACCGGCGCCCTCACGGAAGGTGCGGACAGCGAAGCCGGAAAGTGCATCGGGCAGCGCGTTGAACATGAGCTTTGACTGCACCTCGGTCTTCGCCTGGAAAGCCTTCTTATCAGGCTTCGTCATCTGCGCACGCGAATAGATCTTCGAGATCATGTTCGGCTGTCCGAGTGTGTAATCGACGCCGATGAACAGGATCTGACGATCACGAACGACCGGCACACGAGACTTCGTGAACTGGTATCCGACCTGTCCGATACCGCCCATCGAAGCAATCGGCAGGTTGTTCTCGAGCGCGTCGATCAGCGGCTTCGATTCGAGGGCCGTCAGCGAGCAAGATTCGCTGTCGTCGGTGCAGTCGGTGCGAAGCGACTGACGGGACTGCCATGCCTTCGTGTCGGCGGTCGCGAAGTTCGGCGAGAACTCGACGCCGTTCTCGTCGAGATATCCCGTGTCGATCCACCCGTCGGTCGTGAGGATCGTCGACTTCAGCTGACCCGTCAGCGAGTCGAACGGGGTGTAGTTCGCGAGGGAGAAATTCGGGTCGTAATCCTTGACCAGGAACGAACCGTACAGCCCTTTGAAGATGTTCTGCGGGTTGCCGCCGAACATGGAATCCCATGTCTGTGTCGTGGGCATTGTCAAGCCTTTCAGAGTGGTTGGGCGGTGATGCGGGAGTCGATGGTGTAAATCGCGAGGTAGCGGTTTACGTCTGCGTCCTGGTAGTCGAGCCAGCCGAAACCGGCACCGTTCGGGCGCACGTTGTCGATCAGCACACCGCCTATGTGTGTGTGCCGAAGGTGAAGCATGAAGTGATGCACCGGGCGGGTAAATGCTTCTGCTGCAGCCCGATTGGGGTGAAACACTTCGATGTCGACCATCGCCGACTGTGTGATTCCGTTGTCCGTTCCCGTACCCGGCACCTTCGTGACCAGGATGAACGGATACGCCGGATTGGCCGGCATCTCGACGCTGCAGCCGCCCACACCGGGAACGGTCGACAGGTAGGCGACGAGAACCTGCTCGGCTGATGCGTAGTGCGTTGTCATCAGACCGTCCGACCGTCGACATATTCACGGGTACGACGCAGCACAGCGTGTTTCGCCCATCGCTTCGTGCCGAACTCGATCCAAAATGCCTTGTAGTCGCGGGCGATGACTCGGCCGATCCACCGACCGTTTTTGAACATCGCGACACCTTCGATCGAATCTCGATAGTCGCCGGGATTGTCGACATAGCCAGATGGGAGCGTGTGAGGTGCTTTAGCGACCGGCGCAATGCCTTTCGCGTACTCTGCGCCCTCTTTGGCGTATGCGAGCGCAGCGGCCTGTGTGGTCAGCGAAGTTGCAAGGAATCCTTCTGCCTGCAGTTCGAGTTGCGTACGAACCTGCATAGGGTCGAGTCCAACCATGATTAGCCCTTCGAGTATCGGACGACCACGTGCAGATAATCAGGGCGCCCGAGTTCGTCCGTCCACAGCCTCGGCGGTGTCTGCACCGCGTGAGACAGGCCGCGGTATTCGATCCGGTCCGACTCGGTTACAACGGCATCCGGCGGCATGAACACTCGGCCGTCGATCTCCGTCGGATTCACGTTCGAGTTCGTCTCGGTGCCGCCCGTGTATTCCCACGAGCAGCGCTTTTCGTACAGCACACGATGCTCGGCGGTGACGGCGATGCCGAGGCCGTCGACGACCGGGTCACCGGCATCGTCGAGCACCGGCAGCTCGGACACAACGGTGACGGTGTCGCCGCCGAGCCGACTCACGAGACCTCCTCGATTGCGTACCGATCGAGCACTGCTTTCTGAAACTCAGTGAGTCCGATCCCTGCGCCCCGCGTGACGTAGGTCTGTTGCTTCTCCCCTACTCGCCGCGATGCGAGGCCAGTCGGGTTCGACTGCTCGATCGCGGCGAGTTCGAGGGCGACCTGCTTCAGACCGTCGGGAAGGTCGGCATAGCCGTGCGTGTAGGTCACTCGGAATTGATTGCCGTGCACGTGCCAGCCGAGGCAGTCGAGCATCCCGTGAGGGTTCCATCGGTAGCCGGTGACGGGCATGTACCCGTCGACGGTCCACGCTTCGACGAGCGAGATATTGCCGACGGGCATTTCTCGCAGCTGAATCGTGTTGTCGGGCCGCGCCGTACAGATCTCAACATCGTCTTCGACGAGTGTGAGTGTTTGGTGCGTGTAGTCCCGAATGAATCCGGTCGCCCAGGCAATCGCGGCATCGGGCGATCCCGAGGTGAACTCGTCGAGTTCGGCCGGTGTCGCGAAGCCGGTCACTTCGTCTTCACGCCCGTGTCGTCGGGAGTCACGACCTTCGCGGTGACAACCTTCGAGCCGCCGTCGCCGTCGGTGGTCATGACTTGCCGTGTGCCGTCGTCGACCGCCTGCGGGATATCTGTGTTCGGCTCTTCGCCGGGCTTGTATCCGTGCGCGCGCTCGAAGTCGTACGGGTTGCAATAGCTGACGTACATGTCGATCCTTTCGGTCGAACCGAGGGCGCCCCCGTGGAATTGGGGGCGCCCTCGGGGCGGGTCAGGAGTTGGCGAGCTGGATCAGCTCGAACAGTTCCGGGCGCTCGACGAGCAGACCGATACGCTCATCTGCCTTGACGCTCCAGATGCCCTGATCGAACTCGGTGCCGTTCGTGTTGGTCGAGCTGACGGTGAGGCCACCACGACGCAGGACGGTTCCACCTGTGTGGAAGGCACCGGGCAGGATGAAGCTCTGCGGGATGACCGGAGTCGTCAGTACGCGCTTGCCCCACAGGGTGAGGCCGGTGTCGACGGCGCCGCCCGAGGCGATGCTCTGCGAGTTGCCGTAGTTGGTGCCGAAGAACGAACCGCCGAGGTACTGACCGTTCGAGTCCTTCGCGAGCCGGATCGTCGCCCAGTCGAGCGGGTTCATCAGGATCGCGTCAGGCTCGAAGAACGTCTTGAACCGGATGTCGTTCAGACCGGCGAAGATTCCTTCGGCGATCTGTACGCCGGTCGGGGCGGTGCCCGTGGTTCCGGTGCCCTTGATCTGACGACCGGGCGTCAGGCTCGCAACGGTGCCCGAGTTGGTACCGGCCCCTGCGGTCGCTGCAGCGGGGAAGGCGACGTTCGTGACTGCGGTGAGTCCAGCCGTCCCCTGTGTGAAGCCAGCAGTGCGGTTCAGGAGGCCGTTGACACCGGGCATGCCCGAACCGGCGATCAGCTGCACCTCTTCCTGACGCTTCAGACCCTCGGGCAGACGACGCTGCACGAGCGACCAGAAGTAGGGAGCATCCTGGATCATTTCGTCGGTGACCTTCGCCGAGTTCGTGACCTTGCCGACCTGCTCGGTGAGGCGACCGACACCGTTGGTCGACTGACCGTAGGTCTCGCCTTCGTTGGTCGCCTTCGCGCCGTTCGCCCACGCCGTTTCACGGACGTAGGTCACGACCGGGGAATCGACCGGAGTCGAAGAGAAGAGATCCGCAACGGTCAGCTGATAGAACTGCTGCTCGACGATGCCGGGAAGGAACTGCGGGGCGATCGACGCGCCAGCTGCGCCGCCGAGGAAGTAGTTACCGGCGCCGAGCGCACCGGGCGCCGTGGTGCCTGCAGCGGCCTCACCCATCAGGCCGGTCGTTCCCTGCGCCTTCAGCTCGAAGGTGAAGTTACCCTGCTTCTTTCCTGCAGCGTGCGCCTTCATCTGTGCGAAGGTGTCGTTCAGCTGCGCGTAGTGCGCTTCGCCGTTGTCGCGGGTCTCGACGGGCGTGCCGTCGCCTCGGGTGAGGTCGTTACCGGCCGCGAAGTGACGGGCACGCTCGAGGTTCTTCATCCCCGTTGCGATCTCGCCGTTTTCCTTCTCGGCCTTGTCGAGGAACTCGGCCTTCTGTGCGCCGGTCAGGTTCGGGTCGGCCATTTTCGCCGACACTTCAGCCTGCAGCGAGAGCGCGCGGGACTTGAGTTCGTTTTCGGTGGTCATTCGTGATCCTTCGTCGATGGTGTGCCGAGCGCCGTTGCGCCAAGCTGGATTTCGAGCGCTTTCGCTCGCAGTGCCACGTCATCGGCGGTCGCGTCGGTCACGGCGGCGGTCCCTGTTGGGGCGGCGGTCGTGGCAGAAGTGGTCGCGGAATCTTGCGACTGACCGGCAGTGCTGCCGGTGGTAGTGGTGTCGAGGGACTTCAGGAAGTCCTCGAAGCGGGTACGCAGATCGGTCGGTTCGACCGATTTCGATACCGGGGCAACGCTTGTCACGAGCCGAACGGCTGTGACTTCGGCGCCGAGAGTGACGGTCGTGCCGTCGTCGGTGAACGATCGCGACAGGTTGTCGTCGTTGAGTTCATAGACGATCGAACCGGCCGTATCGGAGGTCAGGAAAGTTGCGCGAATCCACGGATATTCGTTCGGGCCGGTCGTTGCACGCAGTGCACACGAGACCCGTTCGCGGAGATCTTCGACGCTGCCGGTCAACCCTTTTGCGACGACGGTGAACGACTTTTTCTCGTCGGCAGCCGCTTCGGCCGGCGCCGCGCCAGCGCATGAGGCGCCGAGGTGATGTGCGGCATCGTGGATCGCCTGAATCATTGATGCGTCGTCTTCGTTGGTCCGAGCGCCGAGCTTCTGATCTATATGGAACCCTTGGGCGCCAAAAGCTTTCGATGAGAGAACGACGGCATCTCGATTCGACGGGATCGCCACGAACGCGCCGTTCAGCAGTTCGCGTTTCGGGCTTGCATCCTTCTCGGTATTCGGGGCAGGCATGAACGCAACCGAGGTCGTACGAATGTGTCCCTCTTTGACGAGCGTGCGCACGTTCTGCGCGTGCGGGGTAGATGCGTAGGTGCCCCGCACCTGCAGGTCGCCGTCGTCGTTGATGAACGGCTTACCGCTGCCGACGGTCGTCTCGACGGACATGCCGTGGTCGGAATCGAACGTGATGTGATCCGGTAGCGGCAGCTGCCACCCGTCGGTGGTGAGTGTGTCGCCGTCGCGGTCGAGGGTTTGCGCCGACAGAATTACGTCGAATGAACCGTTCGGCTCGTCGTCGGTGTCGGCGACGGGCGAGACCTCGGCGAGCGCCTTGCGGATGATGTCAGGCATCAGAGTTTCCTTCCCAGAACCTGCAGGCAGGCCGCTTGGATCTGTTCGAGTTCGTCGGGGTACTTCTGCGCGAGCGCAAATCCGGCGTCTTGCATGGTCTTGCCGCTGCCGATCGCGCCGTTCAGCGACCGAATGTGCTTCTGCACCTTCGGGTCAGGGAGCGGGGCGCCGTGCACCGGCAGGGCGGTCGGGAGAGCTGCAGGGACGGCCGTCGGCGGGGCTCCGGGGATCGTCGACGGAACCTGCGTGATCGGCACGCCGTCGGGTGTTGTGGTGCCACCGACCGCGAATGTTCCCGACAGTCGTTCGGCCGGATTTCCGAGCGGCTGGATCGCCGCGTTTGCGTACAGTCGGTCGGCGACCTCACCGGCATCGTTCAGATCGAAGAGTTCGCGCGCCTCGGACGGCTTGAATACACCGGACTGCACCAGCGGTGCAATCGCGACGGCCCGAGCCTCGAAGTCGCCACGCAGGACGGCGGCGACGTTGAACCGGGCATACCGTGCGCCGTTGAACTCCGACCCGAGGTACGTGTCGAGTACCGATTCGATGAACTCGAGCCGCGGCATCATTGTGTCGCGGTAGACGCTTCGCAGTCCCTCAGTGATGTTGGAATACGTTGCGTTGTCGAGGATATGAACCGCCGACGGCGAGATGTCGTAGACGGCGCAGACCTCTTCGCGGTTCAGCTTGCGCGATTCGATGTACTGCATCTCTTCGGCGTTCAGCTGCATCTGAGTAGCTGTGACGCCGTCGGAGAGTACGACGGTGCCGCCGACTTTGCCTGATCCCGCGTGAACCGAGTCGAACGATTCCCTCAGTCGATCCTTTGCAGGCTTTTCGAGCTTTTTGTCGGTCGACAGAACCATCGACGGACGGCCCATGTTCTTCCACCACGACGACGTAGCTCGCCGCGACGAGTCTTCGTTCATCAGCGTCGAGCGCAGCGGTTCGAGCCGCGACCATCCACGAGTCGAGCCGTCGGGATTGTATGAGCGGAAGGGGATTACCTCGGACTCGTCGAAGGTTTCGTTCGGCTGACCCATAAATCGGTACTTCAGACGACCGTCAGTGTCCCGAATGATCTCGGTGAGCGAGGGATGCATCGGGATCAGGCCGGTCGTGCGTCCGTTGTCGTCGCGCTGCTTCAGTACGAATGCTTCGCCGTAGATCTCGAATGTCGCTGCTACCCAAAGCCAGAACGAATAGGGGTCCATCGTCGGGCACGGCTTCGCGATCAGTTTCGCGTACGGGCCTGCAGTGTCGACCGACTTGCCGCCTTCGTCAGGTTCATTCCAGACGCCGACACCGAGTCGGGCAATCAGATTCGCGATCTTGTTGACGACGACGGCGACCCACGGCTGCACCTTGTACAGGTGAGCGTAAGTCGCGTACTGCATTTCGAGGGACAGGCCGCCTTTGGCGACGAAGTAGCCCTGATTCGAGACCGGCGAGGTTTCTGAATAAGCCTGCGGTGCAAGCGATGTTGTTCGACCATCCGAAAGCAGCATCGCTTAGCCCCCTGCCAGTTCCTGTAAGTAGGCGACCGAGATTCGGTCGACGTACACTCGGCCGCTGATCTTCGATCGGCCTTCGCGTTCGATCAGGTAGCAGTCATCGAATACGTACATATCTGCGTCGGATTCGACTAGTACGCCAATGAATTCGCCTTCGCCTTGCGCGAGGGTGACTGCGAATCTGCGGCGAATCGAACGCTGCAGAAGAGTCTTTCGACCGAACATCGTGAGTCCTTTCGGTCAGAGAACTAGAAGGTCGTTGTCCTCGTAGTAAGAGACCGCCTCATCGCCGCGTTGTTCCCACGCGTTGACGGCCATGATCGCGGCGGGTACGCCGTCGATTCGTTTTGCTTGTGTCTGACGGTTCGGCTTCATCGGACGGATGATGTCGGGGTCGTAGGCTGCTGACTTCGCCTCGACGGAGTCGAAGCACCAACGCGCGACAGGGTTTCCGTGATGGTTGAAGCCTTTGAGCTTCACCAGATCCATAATTCGTTTCATGCCGGGTGACATGTGTGAAAAGTCGTTCTTGTAGGTGAATATCTCTTGAATGTCGGTGCGGTTCTGCACCTGCTGAATGACGGGGTCGGACGACCACTGATCGGCATCGCCGCCGAGGATCGTGAACAGGTCGGCGTCGGCTTCGATGTCCTCATAGACTTTCTCGAAGTCCAGTACGTCACCCTCGGTGACGGTCAGCCACCCGTTTTTGACCCAGTCGGTGAGTTTCCCGTCGTTCAGCTGATTCAGTCGCTCGAATGCGCTCTCGGGCAGCCAGAACCGCCATAGGACATCACACGAGTTCTCGTCGATCGGGAAGATCAGGCACCAAGCGGTGAGGTCTTGACGGGCGGCGAGGTCCATTCCGAGCCAGCATTCGCGGCCTGCGAACACTTCGCGGGCTTCCTTGGCTGTCTCGTACACGTCGCCGATGTTCTCGTCGTAGAGATGCAACGGCATCCACCGGAAAGCCTGATTCACCCACTGATTCAGCTTGAACTGACGGAATGCGTTTTCTTTCGTCGGATCGTTCCGAGCTTCGTTGGCCTGCTTGCGCATTCCGTCGAGCGAGAGGAACGAACCGAGAGCCGGATTCGCGAAGTACCAGTTCTTTTCATCCCACGGGTCAGCGTCTTTCGGCGTGTTACGCAGATAGACGAAGATGTGAGGTGACCGGGTCGGGTCGTCGGCGATCCTGACCATCTCGGCGTGCTGCAGCCCACCGAACGACTCGGAGTCGTTACCGGCCGTCGTCGCCGCGATGAACATCGGCTGTTTACGCGCGCCGGAACCCATGCCGGTTCGTAGCGCCGTCCACATATCGCCGTTTTTCCACGCGAGAATTTCGTCGGCCGCGACACCGGACGGGTTCGAGCCGAGCGCACCGCCAGCGTCGGACGCGATGACGCGATAGATCGAGTTTTTGCGAATGTAGTTCGCGCGCCGATTGTGTGGCGTGATCTTGATGAGCTTCGCGAGGGGCGGCGACAGGCGAATCATTTGCGCTGCAACGTCGAAGCACAGACCGGCTTGCTCTTTGTCGAGCGCGATGCCGTACAGCTCGGCCGACTCTTCGCCGTCGCCGAGCAGCAACACGAGCATGATCGCGGCCAGCAGCTCGGTCTTACCGTTCTTTCGAGCTAGCTCGATCCACACGATCTCGTATTTGCGTACGTAGTCTTCGTGCTCGTCGGACCACACGACAGTGCCGAAGATCGGCCGCACGATGTCGTCGCGTTGCCAATCCTCGAGGATGAACGGCTTACGTGCGTACTTGCCTTTGGTGTGCACGCACAAGGTCTCGATGAAGTCCTGCGCCCGATCGGCGCGAGTCTCGCAGAAGTGGTCGCCGACCTCTTCGCACTCGAAACTGTCGCCGTCCGAGTCGATGAAGACATGCCCGCACTTCAGAGGTGTCATTTACGGCCACCTCCGAAGTGCGGGACAGATCAGAAGCTGTGAGTGCCGTCGGTCTCGTCGCTCGACACCTGGTCGGCGATCGGAGTTTCGGAGACGATCGGCGCCTGAACTTCGTGATCTGCGGTGACAGGTTCGACGGGTGCCGTGGTGTCGACGGGTTCGGAGACGACCGGCGCGGTGTCGACGCCGGCCGATGGGTCGACGGCGGGAACCGGGTTGCTCGGCACTGCCGACGCGAGCTGTGTGAGCTTCGCGGTCACCTCGTCGAGCGGGCCGAAGTCCAGCGACTCGGGCGCCTGCGCCTTCAGGGATGCGATTTCGGCGCCCTGCTCGGCGAGCAGAGCCACGGTGCGCGTGTTCGCTTCGATCAGCAGTGCAACGTCAGCGTTCAGATGATCCTGATTGGACATGATGATCCTGTTCTGCCGAGCGATTTCGGCTAGTTGTTCGATGATGAATCCCGCCCAGATAGGTACGGGCTGTTCGTGATGTGTTCGGACAGAGCCGGTTACAAGGAACTCGGCAGCCTGTTCGATGTCGAAAAATCTCATCCGAGAAGCCTTTCAGCGCCTGCCTTTTTGTCGCCCTCGTCGCCGCCGACCTTCAGGCTTGCGCGGTCGGACGGGGACAGTCCGAAGCGGGCGCCGATGCGAGATGCAGCGGCCTCGGCGTCTCGCATGATCTGCCAATACGGGGACTTGATCGGGCTGCCAGAGGCGCCCTCGGTGACCATCGAACTGCCCATCGCGTCGAGCGCATCCCAGTACGTCGCCACGGATACGCAGAACATCGCGAACTGGTCGATGTCCCATGCCGTCATGACTTTCTGTGCCACCAGGTCGGGCACGAGACGATCCCAGACTTCGCGGGCGTTCTCACTGAGGTCGATGGGTGGTTCGAGGATTCCCGATCGCACCTCGGGCGTCTCAGCCGGTATCGGCTCGTCACGGTTGACGCGATCTTCTCGGACGCCCTCGGCGATCTTGAGGTGATTCGGCCGCGACTTCGGGCCACGCTTAGCCATGTTGGTGCCCCCAAGTCTCGGTGTACCCGTACCGGCCGACTGCGGGCAGAACCGGAAAGGCCATCTGATCGACCTGCGGCAGCTGCTCGCCGTACGAGTACGACCCGAGTCCGGGTTTCGGTTGGCTCACGCTCTCGTAGGCGCTGAACCACCCGTGCGCGATGTCGGCACCGATATCGCCGGGGATGCCGAGCATTTCGCGAACCTTCGACGCCGGGATCACACCGGGCACGAGTAGATCGAGAAGCGCCTGCAGCGTCGGCATACAGAGCGCCGGAACGGTCACGTTCTGAACGATCGCGTCGACATCGCACTCGGCGCCGAGCGGGTATTCGGCCTCGGCGCTCATCGGGACTTCAGCCAATCGCGATTGATGATCGGCGCACACGCTTCGTCGAAGTCCTTGCCCATGAATATGGCGTGATCGAGCGGAAGGTTGAACGCAGTCGCGAACAGATTTGTCAGATCGACTTTGAGGTCGGCAACCGCGATGCGTGGCCCGAGCGTCAGTGTCCAATCGGCGGCATCGAACGCCTCTTCGTCGACGAGATCCAGGGCACTTTGGAATCGGTCGACAGTGGCATCGTCTGCGCCTTGAATCGATATCTCGATCTGCCGGACACGGGATGAACCTTCTGGGTAGAAGTGCACCGTCCAGCTGCCGGGACACTCACACTTCTCGATCGCCTCGAAGAGCCGCTGCAGAGTGGCGTCGTCGGCGCTCGTGATCGTAAATTTCAGGTCTCTCATGATGCGCGCCAGCTGCCGATGACGATCCTGAAAAGCACTGCGCCGACGACGGCATACAGCGCGTCAGCGGCAGCACCCAGAATCGACCGTGCGGAGGCGAAAATGAACGACATGGTTGCCCTCGATTCATCCGAGAAAGTGTGTGATTTCGGCGTGTGGACACCGGAAAGTGCCGGGAAAATGCTGGTCGCACCCCGGTTTGGGAATTTTTTTGAAATATGGCAAGGCGTACGCCCCCCGAACAGAGCGGCTTCGCCAGGCACTTTGTCGTGATTGCGACCCCCCCACCCCGGTCGGGGCGGTGAGTGTGGGGTCGGCGGGTTTGTCAAGTCATGGTGACGGGACTGGTTCAGGGCGTGCGGGTTTCATGACGGTCAGTGTCTGGGGCCTTGTCGACCTAGCTGTGACTCGTCTTTCGCTGTGTGGCTGTCATGGCATCTCTTGCACAGGCCGCGACCGTGGTGCGGGTCGTTGGGGTCGAGTCCTTGCACGATGAGTTCACGTCGACTCAATGGGTGATGGTCGGCGATCGTTGCCTCTGCACCACACAGCACGCAGTCACTGTCACGGTCGAGCACTGCCTGCCTGAACGTGCGGTGTCCACTGTCGCTGTAGTTGAAGCGTCTGCCTTCACGCTCACGCTTACGGTCACTGTGTGCACGTGCCTGCTGCAGATGCTGTGCACAGTTGCTGTGCCTGGTTACTGCTGCCTTGCCGCATCCTGGTCTACTGCACGGCCTGAACGCTCGGTATGCGGCCATGACGCCCCCTCGGGTGTATGTGGGTGGGTGGTGCACGGTGGGCAAATTGGGGCGGTGTCAGGGCCTCGGCATAGGGGGCAAATTGAGGCCGGGGTAATACCCCTGGGGAAGAGTCCCCGCAATGTGTCCCACAGGCTGCAGCGCATACCGGCGATCGAGCAGTGCGTCGATGCGGGATAGGGACCGGTCACGTACTCCCCCGGTAGCACTCCCCCATATGCCTGCCTCTATGCGCAGTGATGCGTCAATTTGAGTGAGGGTCAGTGGGGCCGGTTTCGGGTTGCTGAACCTTCCCATCAGGTCGCCTCACTCTCTGCCGATACGACCGGCAGCCACGTTCGCCGCACTGGCACGACTCCCAGTTCTTCCAGTCATGCATGCGATGTCCCTACGTTCTCGGAGGCCATGACCAGTGGTACGGCTTCGGGGTCTCTGAGAACGGGATACGAGACAGCGGGACGGGATTGCGTATCGCTGAGGGGTCGAAGAGATGCAGGAATGCCCTGCCTTCGTCGGGGTAGGTGCTTTCGACGTAAGGATCGACAGCCGTGATGATCGCCGCCAACGGTGGGCGACTCGGATGCTCGGTGTAGTGCACGATCCGACCGACAGTCGGCGGCACCGGCCGCATGATCGGCTTCGGCGACGGCGGCGGGAACACACCCCCACGAAAGAACGGCTGATTAGCGGGACTAGGCGCATCGGGTGCCACGATCGCGTCGACGATGCCCGAGTCGATGAGCTTGTTTGAGATCCGGCGAGCGAGCCTCGCAGAGACTGGCTTTCCGGCGTATTCGGCTTTCGGTATGTCGGCGTCGATCTCGTCGCAAATCAGTTTCTCGACGTTGGTCAGGTTGCCGGGGATCGGCACGAGAGCGTCGACACCGGCCTGCTTCGCCAGGTATGCCCCGCCGATGAGTTGCTGCAGGATCTCGCCGGTCAGGTCGAGCGCGAGATCCGCGTTTGCTTCGACCGTTGCGAGAACGTCGTCGTCGATGCCTGATGCGTCGAACACCTTGTGAACGGCGGTCAGAATCAGATCCTCGACGAGAACCTCGAATTCGGTGAGCTGCGGGGCAGTGTCTTCGGGCATAGCTGCGTCTCCTAGATCAGTTGAAATATCGGGTGTGCAGTTCGAGGTAGCCGACGATGCTGCCGACGGGATCGCCTGCATGCCAATCGCAGACACCGTCGCCGGGGATGCAATGAGATTCGACGGGGACAGTGAACGGTGCACGCTCACCGGACATCGTTGCGCCGAGGACACCGGGCAGCTCGATCTGCGTTTCGACGCCGGAACCGGCCTGACGGGGATCGGCGTAGACGACGCCGGTGACGCCCGGTTGCTGCGGTTCGGTGAGGACATCGCCGACGATGCGGGCGCCCTGCGAATAACCGATGACGAGTGAGTCGGGCGGTGCGGCAGCGAGATCGGCGCGAAGCGCTTGCTCACCGGCTTGCACCGACTCGTCGTAGGACGGCCAGAGGACGGTAGCCGGATAGGTCACATAGGTGACGGTGTCGCCGGGATGAATGTCTGGGGCGTGGTAGATCGCGCCGGAATTGCCGGTGCCGTCGACAACGATGACGTTGCGGGCTGATGCGTTGGTCGCTGCAGCGATCGGGATGATTGCGCAGGCAGCGACGACGACGAGTGTTCCGAGAATGCGCATGACGCCCCCATCGGGAAGTAGTGATTCCCAGCAGTCCGAGGCAGCGCGTCCACCCGTGGAGAGCAGACGGGATCGGTGACGCGCTTCTGCACCATGTCGGGGCGACAGTTTGTGACCTCGGGACTGCTGGGAAGTGTGTGTGCGCGTTGGTTTCGGCTCTGAGCTGTCTTTCGGTCCGATTCGGTCGCGCCCCCGAATGTGCGAGGGTTGAAAATATGTGCAGGTCAGGCAGGTTCGCTCACCGTCGGGTAAGCACCTAATAAAGTTGTCTAGTCGGCTTGACTAGAGAATGTCTAGCGGGATAGACTAATCTCATGATCGCAGAGCAGCCCACCCGCAAAGTGCAGAAGGAACTGCGAGATGCAGGCTTTCACCCCGACCGCACCAAAGGCAGCCACACAATGTGGATCACGGCCGACGGCAAGCACCAGGTGTCAGTCCCGGACGGACACCGCACCATCACCCCCGGCGTTTACCGCAAGATCCAGAAAGTAATCAAGGAGGCAAACCGATGAGCAGCCACTACACCGCCACCGTCACCCGAGAGGGCCGGTGGTGGATGGTCGCCATTCCCGAGCTCGACGAACTCACGCAGGCTCGACGCCTCGGCGAAGCGGAACTAATGGCACGCGAGGTAATCGCATTGCACACCGATCAGGCACTCGAGGACATCGACGTGACGATCGACATCAGTCGAGTCGGCGACATCGACGATGTCTCGGCAAAGGTGACGTCGATCGCCGAGTACCGTGCGAAGGCCGCTGAAGCTGAAGCGAAAGCAATGATCGAATCACGAAGCCTTGCAACGGAACTCGCAGATCAAGGTGTACCGATTCGCGACATCGGCGAATTGCTTCACGTGTCGTTTCAGCGAGCACATCAGCTCATCGCCGAAGGTCGCGGATAGCAAAAGTTTGGGGCGGGTGTGACGAGATTCCAACTCGCACCTGCCGAGGTTTCGCTCGGCCGCTCTGTCTTTGAGCTTCACACCCGTGCACCTCGGGCCGTGCGCTGGCTGCCGAGGTCGCTATTCAGTTGTTATTCAGTTGTTGCGGCGAGGCTGATCTGCGAGTCGCCGCGTACCCCACTGAGAGCGGGGACAATTCAGGGGAAATGCGAGCGGCACCCGCTGTAGTGATACAGGGGTGCCGCTGGCAATCATGGTTCCATATAGAGATCACGAACGCAAACGGCGTCGTCGGCGCATCTTTTCAGCCAACGCAAACACGTCGTTTCGATCCACGACATAACCTCTTTCGTCCACGGCGATCGGCGTCAGCAGTCCTCTCGAAGTCCAATGCTTGATACCCGAGTACGAGATGCCGACGAGCGCTGCAGCCTCTTTCAGGGTCACCGGCACCGGCCCGTCGATGTCCATCAGTCCCGTCATCGGACTAACCACGCCTTCCCGCACGAGCAAATGATGTACCACTGCGAACCGAGACCGGCTGACTCTCGCCGGGTCGTGTGATGCCGCGAATGCCACTTGACAGTGCTGACCCCGAATACCGTTACGCCGAGTAGTTTCATGACGCCGACCCTTCAGGGCTGAACACCCATCTGCGGGTGCGGTCATTCCACCCTGCACGGTTGTAGGTGATCCGCTTCGGTACCGCGAGATCGAACTGACACGGTCCGGTTGCATCGTCGAGGTCGCGGAATGCGTCAAGCGGCGATTCGATCGCCGCAACGATCGGGTGGTGAACGTCGGGGACGGCGTACAGCTTTCCGTCGAGCGGGCCGTCGACGAACTCGACATCAGTGTTCATCCACAGAGGGCGCCACCGTGAAACGTACTTGCGGGTGTGATCGTCGTGGTCCTCTTCGATCAGTTTGTGCTCGCAGTTGCGAATGTCGATGTCGACACCGAGACGTTCCTTCGCTGCCTTTTCGAGTTCCTTTGCCGCCCAACTGAGGTGATACGGCAGGGATTGCGCGGGCACTTCCGAACTCACCAAGTGCACAAGCTGCAGGGTTTCCAGCTCGCGAACCGTCTTGATAGGCCAGATCATTTCCATTCCTCTCGATACAGGCGATGCCCGACGTAGACGGCAGCGAACGCACGCAGCTCGTCGGCGAACAGGTTGTCGTTCACGTCGCACCACGAGCAGCCGCCTTGTGTGAGTGCTGCGACGGCGGCACGTTTCGCCGCGACCTCGGCGAGAATGCGCGCCGGGTCGTCGATGGCCGGCCAAGGTGACGCCGGAACGATGGGATGCTCGGCGCCTGCCGGAATCCCCGATGCCCACAGATGCACCTTGATTCTCAGTGGATGCTCTTCAGCGTCACGTTTGTCCTGCGCCTGACGCTCATGCGCCCACGATTCCTCTTCCCGATAGCGTTCCTCGAGGAATGACGCGATTCGCCGTAGCTCTTCCCAATCGAGCGCGCTCATCGTCGCCCCTGCCTTGCCGGTTGATTCCCGATCCGCTTCGGCCGGTGCCCACGGTTCACGTCGACAGCCCAGAACGGCGGGCGTTTTCGCTTCTCGGCGTGGACAGCTTTAACGATGGGTTGCATTGCATTCCAGACACTTTCAGCGGCTTCGCCGATCGCTTTGTATCCTTCGCGGATCGCGGTCATTGTCTGACTTACATCACCGAAGGGGTCCGGCCAAGCTGTCATCTTCTCGATAAGATCGAGGTCGCTCTCATACTCGAATCCGTCGCCGCGACGACGTACGATACCGGACCACCTGAACCCATTTCTGAATTCGACCGTGCACGGGTGAGGCTCGACGGTGATTACGTCGGCGAGCGCTACGCCGTTCGGGTTTCGGCTATCCCAGATCGGTTGATAGCACTCGTCAAAGATGACGACGTGAGTCTTCATCCCTCGCATCTCGGCAGCCGCGCGCCGAGCCGACTCGAGCCGTGCCTCGTCGAGCATTTCGTCGGTCATCTTCACGTTCACTGTCTTCGACGGCATCGGCGACGCGACAGGCCGGGCGTATACGACGGCGCCCGTGTCTGCCTCGTACCCGATTCGCGCCCAATTCGATTCAGTCATGCGCCTTCGCCTCTTCCTGCTACGCCGTACGCCTGACGAACTGATGCGCCGATCGACTGGAATGCACGCAGTTCGTCCTGATATGCCTTCGTGCGCCGATCGACGTATCGGTATGCCGCATCGGCAACGTCACGGGCTGCACGTTCGGTAGCCGTGTCGAGTTCGGCCTGATATTTCTTTGCGTGTGCAGCTCCCGAATAGTTCATGTACGCCTTGGCATATGCCTGGTCGTATTCGCGATCAGCATTGAGATATGCGAGGTACTTTTCGTCGCACATGTTGACGCCCTCTGCGATTCGGTTCGAGATCGCATGTATCCGGGTCTCGATCTGAACCGGGTTGAACACTTCAGCGCTCATCCGAGTTATCTCCTGTTGGTTTGGGGGTGGGCCAGAATCGCCACTTATCCGGGTCGGGGCGAGATCCCAGCAGAGTCCTGCAGAACCCTTCGTGTTGCGGCCAGCCGGGGACCGGGCCGGAACACGTGCACTCGCTCATCGGATTCGTGTTCCCATGAACGACAGCCGACGGAGCGTGCCCCACTTCGACTCGGGAACCACTTCCCCGCAATTGATGTCGGAGCATTGCACGAGTACCGGCATCGACTGAATCAGTAGCCGTTCAGTCGCGACGGCGGGACGACCGTCGGTGTAGCGCCGTACCTTCGCCGGTCCCTGCATCCCGAAGCCGACAGGTTCGACAAGGTACGTCGGTTCGCCGTACTCGTCGAGCACCGGGACGACTTCGTACATCGGCGGTGTCGACGGCGGGTAGATGACGACCGTGCGCTTCCCGCACCCTTCACACTCGATCGTCGGGACATGCCGCACACGATCGGTGTACGGCCAACGGGCGAGGGCTGTTTCGCGTTGGCTGACGATCTCGGCGACCATCTCTTCGATCCACGGAAACCGAATGATCTCGTCGAGTCGATTGAGCAGCCACCGGGTGACGCGGTCGACGACGTGCAGCATGCCGCTGCGTATCCCCTGCACCTGCATCGTGCCGTCGGTCGCCCATCTCGACGCAAGAATCTTCCACGTGCCGGTCATGTCGGGCGGGTTGGTGCGCAGCTCTTCGGCGGCGAGCTGCGCCCACGAAAACAGTAAGCCGATCGTCTCGTCGGCAGAGTCGACGGCGGCAGCCGAGATTGGCATCTTTGAACCGGCCTTGTTGGCTTGCTTGCTGCCGTCCCCGTCGAACCCTGCTGCCGGTTCGAGCTGTTCCCGCATCCAGCAGATCGCCTCGGGTGTACCGGCGATGACTTCACGTAGTCGAGCTAGGTGCCCCTTGCAGAGGCATGCGCCCTCGAAGACACCAGCCCGAGCTACTTCGTGATCCCACACCGGCACACCGTCGTCGCCGATACGACGGTGTGTCAGTACACAGTTCGTCATAGGTGCCACCCGACGACGACGATCGCGAATCCGCACGACACAAAGACTTCCTCGACATTGCGGAAACCGAGGATTCCGAGGCCGTTGCCGACGATCAGATAGATCAAACCGAGGTTCATCACCTGACGCCGAGTCATTGCCCTGCTCTCCTCGCGTCGATGAATGCCTGCATCGCGTTCAGCGCTTTGTCTTTCGTCTCTTGGTCGAGCGCGTCGAACTTCGGGTCGTTCAGCGGTGCGACGTACTCATGCGACGGCAGGACAGTCCCGGCGCTTTCCTGCACCCATGCCCGGTTCTGCGGGTCGAAGATCCATCCGGCCTGCCAATTCAGAATTGACTGTGCGAGTAGTGATGCGAACTGACGCAACGGGATTGGTCGACCTGTCTCGCACATCGGCATGAACAGGAATTCGGCGAGCGGTTTCACGCTTTCCGATGTGTGCTTCGGGTGAGGCGGTTCGGGCAGCTGATCCATGATCTTCTGCAGGTCGATCTCGGCGCGAGGCTTACCGCGTTGCGTCATGCGTGCACCTGCTCGAGCATCGTCAGGGCTTCCTTCAGTCCGTCGACTGTGCCGTGGTCGTACTCAGTGCGGGCCAGCGGTGACAGGAATTCGATGCGCTCTCGCAGTGCGTCGATAATGTGCTTCGTCATGTGTTGTCCACCTTCGTAAGTCGTGAGAGGAAGAACGCGCGAGGCGTTGTGTTTGGCTCGTCGATGCGATGTGTCTGCGCCCACCCGGACCTGATGTGGTCGACGCGATAGATGCCGTTCACGGCGCACACACTGACGGCGTCGCCTTCAGCGATTGCGTTCATCGGTAGTCGCGGCGCTGCTCGGCACGAAACTTCGCGAGGTGCGCACGCTTCGCATCCCTTGCGCGGCGCCCCGTGCTTTCCTGCAGAGTCTTGACCACTGCGCCGATGAATCCGACGGCGAAAAGTGCCAGCAGCCAGAGTCCGAATGAGATCCAGAGCGGCGAGGCGACCCACCACCACGACCAAGCGACCGTGTCGGTCAGTTTGAGGATCACGAAGACGATGAACACAATTGTCGAGAGTGAGAACTTCACGATGTAGCTCGATTCTGTGAGTTGGGGATGACTTGCGATAGCGGTTGCTGCGGTCCAGATCGACCACACTTCCCTATTTGGAACATTCGGTGCCTGACTAGTCGCGAACGGCCTTACGGTCGGCGAACGATCGAATAGCGGCCATAACCTCGGCTCGACGGGTCGGCGATGCGGGACCGGGCGGGGTCGCCGGTCGACGGCCCGATGTCAGTTCGAGTCGCCGATCGTTGTGCAGTGCCCGACGGTCACGATCGACCGAGGATTCGCGGGCTGACCTGTCGGCCCGAATCTTGCGACCGAGTCGAGTCACATCGGCGGGCATGATGCGCCGAGTCTCGTCGGCGTAGTGGTCGATGACGGCTTCGATCATGAGCGGCAGCGGCAGGTCGTACTTCGAGAGCGCCTTTGCCCAGTTGACGGCGATGACCGGATCGGGCTTCGGCATCGTGGGGTCGATCGCGGCTGCCTCGGCGAGTACGCGTGCAGCGGCTTGGACGTCAGTCATTGTCGGCTTCTCCTAGTTCGATGATGGTTTCTTTCTCGGTGAGCGCTGCAGCCTCGATCGCGTCGGCTTGCTGCGCGATCTCTCCCCATCCGGCGACCTTCGCGCTCGCCGAGGTCGACGACGCGGGGCCGTATCCGGCTTCGGCGTTGGCTTTGATCCGGAGGCGGTCGTACTGCTTTCGGAACGTCGGCATCGACGCGATGTTCCCTCGCCAGAAGTCATCGGCGAGTGCCCAGTCGATGAGGGCGAGTGCCTTGCCGAGATCTCGCTTGTCGCGGTCGAGCAGTAATCGGGCCTCGGTGCGCCACTTCGCGGTGATCGTCGGCGTCTTCGATCCGGTCTCGGTGATTCGTTGCTGAAGTCGTTCGCAGAGTTCTTCGATATCCGGCCTCGGCGGCTCTGCCGACGTAGAAGAACTACGTAGTAGTTCTTCATCTTTAGGGGTATGGGTATGGGTATGGGTAAGAGCGGACGCGGGTGTGACAGTCTCGGGACTGACGTGACTGTCCCGTGGGACATCGGCGGGACTATCCTCTGAGCTGCTCATTTGCCCTTTCTTCGTTGCCCGCCACTTCGCTTTGCGGTCGGCTTCGGCTTGCCTCTTCTCGGCGAGTTGCGCTGAAGTCTTGTTGTATTCGGCCCAATTAACGACCTGGTAACCGTCTTCGGTGGTCTCCCAGAACCCTGCAGCGACGAGTAATTCGGCTGTCCCGAGCGTTGTCCCGAACTCGTCCCAAATGTCCCGTGGGACATTGCCGTCTGTCCCGTGGTCGTTGCACCAGCTGTTGACGAGCGTCCACAAACCCATCGCTTCGCACCGATTCGCTCTCGGAATCCGAAGCGTTTTCCGATGACTGTGAAGCTTGTCGTCGGTCAGTCCCCACGCCATCGGTCAGCCCTCCTCTTGTCTTCGTTGGTAGTTGCCTGCATCGTCCAGACGGACGACTTCGCGACCGAGGTGTACGTCGATCCATTCGGGATTCCAGCAGCCACGGACAGCCCACCCGTTCGCGTACGACGCGGCCGGATGCTCGGTGATCCAGCCGTGACAGCCGCGTACACCGTCGCCGCACAGATGCAGCAGATTCGACGGCGCCCAGCTGCCACCCTGCGAGCGGTTCTTACGGTGATGTACCGATTCGGCCCGACCCGTGCAGATGCCTTGGATACGGGCCTCACAGTCGCCGCCCGATCGTTCTCTGACGATGCGCCGACCGTTCTTTTCGTCCGATCTCACGATGCACGTGCTCGTAGCGTCAGGATCTCCTGTGTCGCTTCGTTCAGCTGCCGGATCGTGTCGCGGTGCGAATCCTCTTCGTCCTGCAGATCTTTGCGTGCCTTGTCGCGTTCATCCTCGGCGCGCTTGCGTGCGACCTTGTGCACCCCGGCGTCTTCACACCCACAGAAATACGCCTCATTTGCCGACGCCTGCAGATCTTCGAACTCTTGCGCTGACACGAATCTGATTTCGCGTCCCGGCCGGAACTGCAGTTGGTCGGTGCCGTCGAAGTCGCCTTCGAGCACTACCTCGGTTTGCCCGATCGAAACGATGCGGGCAGTTGACTCGCTCATGTCACTACTTCCTGACTGGCATTACGAGATGCCTGTATTCCGATTCGGGTGCCGAGAACGGCATGTGCATATCGGGCGATGTGAGCGTGCCGGGATGCACGAGAAAGGGCCTGTTGTCTTTGACGATGCCGAGCGTCACCATGTCGTCACGGGTCGCGGCGAGCGCTTGCCGTAGGTACTGCGCATTCGTCTTGATCTCAACGTCGTCGCCGTAGACGTTCGCTTCGATCCACTCGGCTACTGTGCCCGTGCCCTCCGATTCGAGGTGTACGCGAATCCCTTTCTCAGACATGTCAAGTAGGACGTGCGGCGCACCCCCTTGCATGACCGTTGTTCTATTTAGGGCATCCGATAGCTGCGAAGTTTCGACGGATACGACGGTGCCGTATTCGGCTGGAAAGAGTTGTCGGAACTTCGGGAACTCGCAGTCGAGAAGTCGAATCGTTGCGGTCGATCGGGCCGTCGTGACGCTGAGTGTGCCGTCACCGAAGTGCAGTGTCACCTCATCCGTTTCGGTCAGCGCTTTCGCGAGGTCGCTCATCTCGGCAGCGCCGACCAGCACCGACAGTTCCGAGTCGGCGACACCGGGCGCCCATTCGGTTGTGTGGCAGGACATGCGAAAGCGGTCAGTTGACGCGAACGTGATTGCAGTGCCGACGGTTTCGATCTTGATTCCCGACAGCATCGGCAGCGTCTCGTCTTTGCCGGCCGCTGACGCTGCGCGTTCGATTGCGTCGATCAACACACGAGCGTCGATCGTTCCCGACGGCTCGTCAGGCTTCGGCAGGTGCGGAAAGTCCTCGACGGGCATCAGCGGCAGCGTGAACCGCGTAGCGCCTGCGGTTATGACGAGTGCCTGACCGTCGACCTTCAGCGTGACAGGTTTCGCGGGCAGTACCTTCGCGATGCCCGCAAGTAGTTTTCCGGAGACGAGCACCCGATCAGGGGTCGACACATCAGCCGACGCGCTCACTGTCAGGGATCGTTCATAGTCGAAGGCAGAGAACGATACTGAAGCGAAGTCAGCTTCGATGAGGATGCCGCCGAGGATCGGTGTCACAGCTTTCGCCGGTAGCACTCGCAACACATCGAGCACCGCCGACGTGAGTTCCGATTTCGTAATTCTGAGTTCCATTGCTGTGCTCTCCTATGCTGCGCGTGTTTGTGCGCGGTAGCGGTCGATGGTGCGCACGGTGGTGCGAAGGATCGACGCGATCTGTTGGCATGACAGCCCTTGTGCGTCGAGCCGTGCGAATGCCGCTCGACGTTCGGTGATCGTCGCGTCGGTGACCCGTCCTGATACGAGTCGCTGCACCACGACATCGTCGACGAGCTGCGGGCCGGTATCTCTGCCGAGCTTCAGCGGTTCAGCGAACGGGTCGTCGATGTCGTCCCAAAGCAATGGGTGAACGAATCCGTTCGATGCTGCCCACCGTTTCGTGCGAGTGCACCCGCCGTCGGCACCGACGCCGTCGAACAACTCCTTTACAGCGGAATAGGTTTCGTACGTGACTGTTTGACGCTTACGTATCTTCGCGAAGTTCGACTTATCGACTCCGAGTTCTGTTGCGACATAGTTCACGGAGAAGCCGAGAACCGCTAGCCCTTCGATCCTTCTGCGCGTCCCAGCGCTCGAAACGAATGACTGCTGTCGATGCGGTTTACCGTCGACACTTGCGAGGGCATCTGCGACACCGCGCCGTATTTGCGCACTCGAACCGTCGAGCATATTCGTGATGGTCGTTTCAGTTATGCCAGCTGCTCGGGCGATCATGGCGAACGACAGTCCGACAGCCAGCAATCGGCTCACGTGGTCGACTGTTGACTGCTTGTCGACGAGTTCCATTTGCGTGCCCGCGAGGGCTAATCGAGTCATCGGCCTACCGACTGGATAGTTCATGGTGTCGCCTTCCTGATCCATACGCCGACGCGTGAACCGTTGCGCGTCTTGCGATTCGACACCTTCGAATCGACTCGCGTGATTCGGCCCGCATTCTTCGCGGAACCCATCACAGACGGCAGAATGTTGACTTCCTTCGGTCCCGGCTTCACCGATGTCGGGATCAGTGCACGCACATCGTCGACCGAAAACGGTTTACCGCGAAGGATCACACGGTTCAGTGCATCCTCGGCGTGCGCCCGATAGGTGAGATGAATGTCGAACTCGAATGCGAGGTTCCCGTCATCCGTCTTCTGTTTGCCCACTACGCACCAACTTTCGCGGCTTCGATCTCGGCAGCAGTGATAACGCTTGCCTGCGTCTGCAGGATCGTTCGGATGGTCTCGCCGCTGTCAGTGACGCAGTCCAACACTTCGATGTCTTGTGCGAGTTCCCATGCTTCATTCACGAGTTCGCGTGTCGTCGCAACGGATGCAATCGCGGCCATGTCGGCGATGTCGAGCTGACTCGGTAGGTCGCGTACGTGAGCCTTCGCCGGTTCGCACTTCAAGATGTCGAACACGAGCGCTTCGAGTGTCAGATCGGGAATGACGATCGGATCGTCGCTACCCGGTCGAACGTGAATGTGCCGGGACCGGGCGCCGATGATGGTCGGCGGTTCCGAGCGCTTCATGCGAACCCACACTGTCGCGTCAAAGCCGACTTTCTTCTGTGCGTCGACACGCCACTTTTTCTCACCCGTCGGGTTACCGCTCGCGTCGTTCACTGCGACCTCGGTGCCCTGCGCTGTCATGACGGCGATGCCGGGGAACGTCTTCAGAATCTGCATGAGTTCCCGGTGCCGATCGTTGGCGATCGTCCACAGGTCCGAACCGATGACCACTTCGGCGTCAGGGTTGTCGACGAGCTTGCCTGACTTCAGGTCTCGTCGGCGGGCGCGCATATCGACGTACGCCTTATGTATGTCCCATTCGGCGGTGACGGTGTCGATTCCGAGCACCACGGGCTTCTCACCGGCGTCGGCTGCGCGTTGCGCTTCGTCCCGAGCTGCTGCCACCTGACCGAGGATCGTCGACCACCGGCCGTCGTGTTCGATCAGTTCGTACCGGGCGCCGTCGATTGACCCGTACTCGTCGCCCGCACCTTCAGCGAGGTCGAGCCAGAATGTGCGACCGACCTTGTCGGATGCCGACAGCTCGGCGAGCATCCACGACTTACCGGCGAACTCTTCGCCTTCGAGCAGCACTAGCGGGTAGGGCACTGCGCCTGTGGGTTGTCTTGTGTTCAGTGTCATTTCAGTTCTCCGGCTACTTTGCGCATGCTCGCGATGACGTTCTCTGCGGTTTGATCCGGGCTGTCATTCCAGGTCGGAACAATTCGATTCCAGTCGGCCCAACTGAACGGGTTAGCCGATTCGTACAGTCCGAGCGATGTGCCGAGCGCATCCATCGCTTTTTCGTACCTGTCCTCTTGCTCGATGGTCCCTGTGTAGTCGTCGGCGTCGATGTTTTCGGGAGGGATGCCGACGGCACGCAGGATCGAACCGGCAGCGCAATAGCAGTACGTCGAGTCTTCGGGGTCGCCCGAGATGATGTAGCCACCTTGCCCCCACCCTCCGGACTCGAGAATGTTTGCGGCGTTCAGAAGATCGACTTTGATCTGAAAATTCATTTCTTTGCCTCGATCGCGAATAGCGGGATCTGGGACTGTGCGAGTACAGATTCGGCGAGCGCTTGCGCGGCCGTGTTAGGCCGGATGGTTACAACACCGGGCGGCCGGGTGACCTTTATGCCGGGGATCTTTCGGCCGACGATCAGTGCCTCTTTCTTCGCGAGGTCCACCATCCACTGCGGCACAACTTCGTCGATCGTCAGTAGATGCTCGGCGTGCTCGATGAGTACGGCATATACCTCTTCGAGGTTCCCGAGGACGTATCGGCATTCGAGTTGATCTGCGCGCGTTTCCCGTAGGTATGCGTCGAGCGCTTCGGGGTCGACGATCGTCGAGATCGGATCGGGGAATGACTTCGATACGGTGCCGAGCTTTTCCTCTTTCTGCTCACCGTCTTCGATGTAGATTCGGGTCGCAGTTTCCTTCGCGCCTTTGCTCATCACTTCGTCGAGTCCGGTTGAAGAGATCGACTTGATTCCCATGATCGACTTCACGAGTGCGGCGACGAGTACCGCCCGATTAACCATGTCCGATACTGGCTCGACGTCGATTACTTCGGGTGCGGGTTGCTCTGTCATTTCGTCTCCTTGATTGGTCGAATGTTGCGAAGCCAGGCCGCCCACCCGAGTAAGTCCGTTTGGCAGTCTCGGCAGTGCGTCATTCGCGTGTTCGCCGTGTACACGATGTATTCGATGCAGCGCCGCGAGATCAGGACGTGCTTGAAACCGTTTGTGCAGTCGTGGTATTCGGCGGTGAACTCGGCGATAGTCGGGCATTCGTGCCCTGCGACTTGAGGTATGTCGCAACGTAGTTCGATACTCGCGTCGAGATGCTGAAGTAGCTCTGATTCGTTCATGCGAGCCTCATTCGCTTCACGTCGTCGAATGCGGTGTCGGCGGTTTCAAACTTAATAGGCCAGAACAGATAAGCGGCGAGCGCGTAGGCACCTATGACGAATAGGTACCCGACCCCGATCATTTGCGTGTCCGAGGCTTAGGCTGCGCCTTTGCGCGTGCAGCTGCCTGCGCTACGGCGGGCAGTTCTTTCGCGGGAATGCCGAGCGCGAATGCGACGGCGTTCAAGTCTTCCTTTGTCAGTTTCATGACTGTTCTCCCATAGTTGTTGTTGAACATATGGTTTCGAGCCACCCCGGTTTTCGTTCCCTCGCAAAGGTGTGCACCTCCCGCCGACCTGCGGGCCTCTCTGCGGTGTAAGCGACCACCCGAGATCGAGTGTGATGATCGCCAATATCTTCGCCGTGATGACCTATATAGAACCGTCGGGACACTGTTTCACTGCTGGCTTTCGCCGCGTGCCGTCCGTGGGCGTAATCGAATTGTGTTGGCGCTATGCCGATTGCTTGTGCTGCTGAGGTACCGATCGGGCGTATGCGCCTCGGATCAGATCGAGCTGTTGGGCCGTTGCAGGCTTTCTAGCTGCTGCCACCTTGTCGAGCCATGCGCGCTCGGCTTCGGTGAATTCGCGGGTCATGCCGCGAGCGATGCCTCTGCCTTCGACATCAGCATGGACGGCAGGACGCCGAGTACCCGTGCGATCTCGAAGAGCTGAGGGACGGTGAAGGCGTCGTCGATCATGTGGCGATCGAGGGTCGTGTTTGCGATTGCGGCCCTTCGTGAGAGTTCCCGACGCGAGATCTTCTGTGCGTCAAGTAATTCCTGAATGGACTCGGCAACTGTGTGGGCGTTGGTGTGTTCCATATAGGACACCATACGTGTTCTATATGGGGAATTCCAAGGTTGTCAGTAACGATTCGGTAACAGAAGAGCGTTCCTCTGTTCCATATGGGGCAGAACGTCCTAACTTTCAGGTAAGTTGTTCCATATGGCACAGGGAGCGCGTAGCGCGGACGAATACACGGCAGCAGTCGCGGATGAACTGCGGGCCGCGAGGATCGAACAAGGCATGACACAGATGCAGCTTGCAGAGACTTCAGGTATTCCCCGCTCGACGATCTCGAAGATTCTTGCCGGTGGTCAGCCGATCGACCTATCCGAACTGCGCGCGATCTGCACCGCACTAGGGCTGAGTGCGGTGCAGGTCATGCAGAGCGCTGAACGTCGGCTCGGACTCTAAAAGAACGAAGACGGCAGTACCTGAAGGAAATTCGCGATATCGACGAGTGTCGGCAGCGTCATCGACGAAGCGTCGGCGAGCCAGTCGAAGACTGTGCGCACAGGTTGATTGATGGCCTCACCCACATCGACGGCGGTGACAGATCGGTCCCTCATCGCGCGTTCGATAGCGGCAGCAATAGCGTCGGGCATGTCGTTGTTCTCGTTTCTCTGCCGGAAAGAATGACCGGTTTAATACCGGGCATGTCCGAATTTACAGCCACGCTAGGACAATGTCGTCAGGATCACGGCGCTTGCCTCTGCCTGACTTTCTGATCGAAACGGTACACAGCGAGCGCACGACCGATCTCTGATCGACGATCGTCATTCCGGACCATCGTTCAGCCGCGCCAGCGCCGACGAGAAACGACACGAGCGGGTTCTTCGACGACTCACGCGCTCGGCGTTGCGCCTCGGCGATCTGCGGCTCGATCGTCGCTTTGATCCGTGTCAGCATCGCGAGCGTCAGCACCTGATTCGCGTACCCGTCGGTCGCTTCGTCGAGCCGTGCCTGAAGCGCGCGTTCCTCGGCGCGATAGTCCGGTGCACCTTCGACGGGTTCGAGGTCTGCGGGATCTTGCGCTTCGCACCATTCGATGATCGCCTGCTCGACGAGTCCGTTCACCCAATCGAGGCGCCGCGAGACGCATCGTGTCGGGCCGTCGCACGAGTACGCCGAATAGCCGTGGTTCTTCAGCCGAATGACCGGCGCCTGACACTCGCCGCACGTGGCGATACCGGACAGAAGATGTTTCGGTGCCGAGCCTTGGTGCGTCTTCCGTCGCGGGTCAGACAGGATCGAAACGATCCGGTCGTGCTGCTCGACGGTGATGATCGGCTGCCACTGCCCCGGAGTCTTCTCCCCCTTGTGTGTACGGATTCCCGCGTACGTCGGCCGCTGAATCATTTCGACCATGAGCGATGCCCGCCACGCCTTCGACTTGCCGCCCGGTGGCACACCGCGATCGTTCAGATCCCGAGCGATCGACCACATCGACTCACCCGCGAGTATCCGGTCGGCGATTTCGAGGACTACCGGCGCTTGCTTCTCGTCGGGTTCGCGCTTGACGATCTTGCTGCCGGACTCGTCGAGGACGCCTCGGTATCCGTACGGCACACGGCCGTGTGCCTTCCCGTTGACAGCGCTCTGCGCGTGCGCTGCAGTCATCCGCTTACGGGCATGGTCGATCTCATGTCGGGCGACGGCGCCGACGATTCGGGCCGTCATCTGTCCGGTCGGGGTCGACAGGTCGAGTTCGCCTGCCTGCACCGTCCGAACGATCACTGAATGCTTCTCGCAGATCCCGATGAACGTTTCGAGCTCGGCGGGCGAACGGTGCATTCGATCGGTATGCCACGCGATGACGGCTGACGCGCGACCGTCCTTCAGAGCGTCGAGCATCGCCTCGTAGTCCGGGCGCCGCTTACCCGAGTACGCCGAGATGTCGTTATCGGCGTAGGTTTCGATCACTTCCCACCCGAGGGCTTCGGCAAGTCGTTCACAGTCTTCGCGTTGACGCTCGACGCCGAGGCCGGCGCCTTCGCGGTCAGCGGAGATCCGGCAGTAGATAAATGTGCGCACGAGCCGAAGGTACACCATCCCTAGCGCGGCTTTAGTGGTTCATGCTGATCATGGTGCTGGGCGCCGAGATCACCGGAGCCTCGGCGATCGTGAACGACTGGGTGCCGTCGATCCCGCAATGGGTTGTCGCCCTGGTCTTCGTGGTGTTCTTCGCCGTGGTGAACCTGGCGAAGGTCAGCAACTTCGGTGAGTTCGAGTTCTGGTTCGCCGCAATCAAAGTCACCGTCATCATCGCCTTCCTCGTCATCGGCGTCCTGCTGGTGTTCGGCATCCTCCCCGATACCGATCCGGTCGGTACTAGCAATCTGTTCGGGCAGGGCGGCTTCATGCCCAATGGGTTGTCTGGCATTGCCGCAGGACTGCTCGTCGTGGCGTTCGCCTTCGGTGGGATCGAGATCGTCACCATCGCCGCAGCCGAATCCGAGAATCCGGAACGCTCCATCGCCGTCGCTGTGCGAAGCGTCGTGTGGCGCATCAGCGTCTTCTACATCGGTGCCATCTCCATCATGGTTCTGGTGCTGCCCTGGAACGACCCCGAACTCGAGAGCGGCCCGTTTGTGGCCGTCTTGAACAAGGCGAACATTCCGGGCGTTGCCGGGTTCATGGAACTGGTCGTCGTAGTGGCTTTGCTGTCCGCGTTCAACGCCAACATCTACGGCACCTCTCGGATGGCGTTCTCACTTTCGCGCCGCGGCGACGGACCCGCTTTCATGGCGAAACTGTCGAGCACCGGAGTTCCGACCAATGCCGTTCTGCTGTCGGTGTTCTTCGGCTTCGTCAGCGTCCTGCTCAACTGGCTGCTCCCCGACGACCTGCTCGGCATCCTGCTCAACGCAGTCGGCGCCGCGCTGCTCGTCATCTGGATCTTCATCGTCGTCTCGCATCTGCGACTGCGTAAACAACTCGAAGCGTCGGGCAAGCTGACAGTTCGTATGTGGCTGTTCCCGTATCTGAGCTACGCGACTCTCGCGATGCTTGGCGTCTTCGTCGTCCTCATGCTCTTCGACGCCGATGCCCGTGCACAGTTGATCTCGACCACCGTGTTGTTCCTCGTGATCGCGGCATTGGGTTTCCTGAACGCCCGTTGGCGTAAGCAGAATCAGCCCGCCTGATCCGTTCGCCTATGCATCCCGCCTGTTCACGACGACGATGCTGAGGCCGAATACGACGAGCACGAAGAGGGCGAAGTAGACCAGGCTGCCCCAGGGTCCCCAGTGGAAGTCGACGCTACCGCCGGAACCGAGAAAGTTGTTGGCGTTCATGAACGGCAGGAACGGCATGATCTTCTCGCCGATACTTCCGAACAGGTTGAACAGATTCTCGATCAGCAAGGGCCACAACAGCAGTAATGCGATAGCACCCGCAGACTGCCGGAGCAACGCACCCACTCCTACGGCTAGAACTACGCAGAAGAACGCGTAGATCGGTGTTCCGTAGACGACCCGCCAGTTATCGTCGCCAGACAGAGTCAGGAATCTTCCGGCGTCACCTGATGTGGCCTTCGTGAGAGCGAAAGCGCCGAAAGACAATACGAGAGTCAGTACCGCTCCGAAACCACCGATGAGGCCCGCTTTGGCGATGAGCACCGAAGCGCGGTTCGGAACTGCCTGGAAGGTGGTGCGGATGGTCCCGAAGCGATATTCGCTGGTGATCGCGAGAGCCGCCATGATCATCAGAACCAACACACCGAAGCCGGTCACTCCACTGAGCGCCCCCGACACTGTCGGCATCATTGCACCATTGGGGCTACTGAGCGACGACTTGGCGCTCAGTCCGAAAACCGTAGCGAGTCCCAACCCGAGCACGATGATGATGATCGTGCACCACAACGGTGATTTGGTCGTGGTGATCTTGATACGTTCAGCACTGAGAACAGCCATTACAGTGCACCTCCCATAGCCTGCTGTGTGTTTGCCTGCTGCGTATTTGCATGGTGTGCACCAGCACCCGGATCGATACCGGACGCGTGGTACTGGACATCGTCTCCGGTCAACTTCATGAACGCATCCTCGAGCGAACCCTGCTGGGACGCCAACTCGTACAACACGATTCCCTGCGAACCAGCCAAACCACCGATCACATCAGTCGTCGAATCCACGACCACCAACGCCGGCGCAACACCGGAACCGTCCTCACGCACCGTCAACCCCTGCGAGAGCAACACACTGCGCAACGCATCGAGCTGAGGACTACGCACGCGCACCGTCGACTCCGACGAACGATCCACGAACTCCGCCACCGTCGAATCCGAAATCAACCGACCCCGGCCGATCACCACCAACTGCTCCGCCGTCAACGCCATCTCCGAGAGAAGGTGACTCGACACCAGCACCGTGCGACCCTCGGCCGCCAACCGCTGCATGAACTTACGAATCCAGACGATGCCCTCCGGATCGAGACCGTTGACCGGCTCGTCGAACAACAACACCTTCGGATCACCCAACAACGCACCCGCCAACCCGAGACGCTGCGACATACCCAACGAGAACCCGCCGGCCTTCTTGCCCGCCACCTCGGACAACCCGACCAACCCGAGCACCTCGTCGACGCGGGACTTCGGGATCCCGTTCGAAGCGGCCATCCACTGCAGATGCGCCCGCGCACTGCGGTTCGGGTGCACCCACTTCGCATCCAACAACGCGCCCACCGTCCGCAGCGGTGTCTTGAGCTCGCGGTACGGCTTGCCGTCGATCAACGCCGCACCCGACGTCGGCTGATCCAAACCCAGAATCATCCGCATCGTCGTCGACTTACCCGCACCGTTGGGGCCCAGAAAGCCCGTCACGATGCCCGGCTTGACCGTGAACGACAAATCGTCCACCGCTTTCGTCGGTCCGTAAACCTTGGTCAATCCCCTCAACTCGATCATGAGGACCAGTCAACCATGAAAAACCGAACTGTCGGAACTTTCGGACGCCAACAGAGAAAGCCGTTGCGTGCGTTCATTGTCGGCGCTAGTATCGAATGTATGTTCGACACTACCGGGGGGTAAAAGTGACGACGAAAGTATCTGAACAGGCGATATCCAAACAGACGATATCCGAAGAGACGATCGGACAATTCCGAGCGTCACTCGTCAGCATGGATCGTTCCATCGACAACGCAGCTCGCGTGGATCTACTACGCGCACTGGAAGAGCTGAAGGCCAGTTGCGCTGGGGCCCAGGCATTGCTGGCTGCCGATCTCGACACGGTAACCCGCAAGGACCGCGGCGAACGGGGAGTTCCGCGCTCGTACCAGGGCCGTGGAATCAACGCGCAGATTGCCCTCGCACGGCGAGAGTCGGCATGGTTCGGAACTCAGCATCTCAACCTGGCCCGCGCACTGAACGACGAGATGCCGCACACACTTCGACTACTTGTCCGTGGCTCCATCAGTGAGCATCAAGCAACAATTCTCATGCGTGAAACTGCGTGTCTCACAGTCCAGGATCGCGCTGCATTGGATCGCGAGTTCTGCTGCGACGCTGCAATCTTGGACGGATGTGGCACCCACCAACTGACAGAAAGAATCCGCGCACGCACTGCGGAAATAGACGCAGACAGTGTTGCCAGACGAGCACGCAAAGCCGTAAGAGACAGACGCGTGACGTCACGGCCTGCGCCCGACACGATGTGCTGGCTCAATGTGTTACTTCCCGCTGCCGCGGGTACCGCCGTATATGCCACGCTCGGCCGCGATGCAGATTCCGTACTTGCCGGCGGGGACAAGCGCACGCGAGCTCAAATCATGGCTGATCTCCTGGTCGAGCGGGTCACCGGAATCGGCCGCGCCACACCGACACCCGTCACCGTAAATCTCGTTGTCTCCGACCAGTCGCTACTGGGCGACGGTACCGACCCTGCCCACGTCCACGGGTACGGACCTGTTCCAGCAGCCATCGCACGTGAATGGATCACCTTGTCCGGCGAGGACTCCGAAACCATGACAACGGTTCGAAAGCTCTACGCACGCCCCGATACGGGCGCACTGACCGCAATGGAATCCACCGCGAGAACCTTCCCGAAGGGGTTGGCACGATTGATCGAACTCCGGGATCGAAGCTGCCGCACTCCGTGGTGCGACGCGCCGGTTCGCCACCGCGACCACATTCGCGATCACTCGAGGGGTGGCCTCACCAGCGCAGCCAACGGTGCCGGGTTGTGCGCGGCATGCAACTACGCGAAACAGGGCTCGGACTGGTCTGCCGAACCTGTACCAGGTACCCGGCACACCTTCACCACGACGACGCCTACCGGGCACCGATATTCGTCTGAGGCTCCGCCACTTCCGACCCCCTGGGCCGGTCCCGACGCGGCCTGAGGTCCTCGGCGTGGCTCACGATCCTCGGTGAGCCAGTGCGTTCACAAACACCTCGGAAATCTCCGAGGGGTCTCGAGCGATGTACGTCGAACCGCCCGTCACGCGGGAGATATCGGCGAGTGCCGCCGCATCGGCGTCATCGGTGATGCCGATGGTGACGATGATGACCGGACGCGCCGGATCCTGCTCGCGTGCAAGAACATCGAGCAGCTGTTCACGGCTGATGCTGTCGGGATCTTCGTTGGCACCGTCGGTCAAGATGATGACGCTGTTGACCGCTCGCGGATCGTACGATTCCTGCACCTTACGGAAGGCGGCCAGAGTCGTGTCATACAAACCGGTGGCGCCACGCTTGAGTTCGGTGAGACGGTTCGCCTGATCAGCCATCAACTTTCGCTGAGTCATGCCGTCGACGATGGTGTCGTAGCGCCTGATCGGCACTAATTCCTGAAAGTCCTGGGTTCCGTTCATACCTTGGGAGAACGCCCAGAGACCGGCAGCGACACTGTCCGGGAAGACCTGATTGCCGGCGAGAGCGGCAGCAGTGGTCAACTGCATGCGCGTCTTGCCGCCTGCTGCCGGGTAGTCCATCGACGCAGACACGTCGATCGCAACGAGTGTCCGGATCGGCTTGGCCATCAGAGCCCAAGCGCCCAGCGTTTGATCGGCCACCGACTGTTCGGAGACCGTCAAGGCCGTCACGTCACCAACTCCACCTTCGACAGCTCCACCGCCGGAAGTACGGAAACCGCTGCGTGTCAGCACTTCCTGAGCAGATTCACTGTGCAGCAGGTCGGCGATGGCGTCACTCTTCTTCGCTGCCGCGTAGTGCCGATCCGGCGCCGAGGCACTGACCACCAGGGGGTAATCCATGATCATGGTTCCAGTCGCCGGTACTGTCGCGGAAATCTTCGACTCGGCTTTCGTGAACTCGACGACCTGTTGCTCGGTCGAAACACCGACCTTGCCGGAGCTGACCAATTCGGTGAGCATCTTCTGCCCTACCGGCTGATCTTCGGTACGAACGCTCTCTGCTTGGGCATGGGGTACCAGGGCCGCTCGAACCGATTCGGAGGTGGCCCCGGTCTCCGCGAGGGCTCCGAGAATGGGCGCCGACGCAACCCCGGTGAACAACGGATTGCCCAGCGCGAGATCGGGAACCTGAAGCGCCGTGAGCCAACTGGCAAACTGCTCGCCACCGCCGGAGGCGAGGACGACAGGCGAGGTGGCGATCGAACCGCCGGCGGCAGCAACCGGTCCCTTGGCCGTCAGTGCAGCTTTGCCGACCCACGCTGTCGAATCCGGTATCCACATGTCCGGTGCGTCCACGCCCTTACCCAGGGTTCCCGCTACGTCGCCTGGCAACGCAGAGGTGACTGTGATCCGCGAACAGCCTGTCTGCTCCGGCGACGATTCTGCGAGGATCTCCGTGACTGCAGGCGCGATCGCAGGATCTGCTGCCAGCGAGTACTCGTCGACGCTCTCGCAGGAATCGGACTGTGTTGCCTTGAAGACCACCACCCCGGTAGCGACTACCGCGACGGCAACCAACCCACCCACTGCGTAGAACCCGATCGATCGCCCGCTGTCAGGACTCGAATGCCGTCCGCCCGCCATGAAATCTGCCCTTCCGAGGCCACTCGCACTAGGACATACCGACGGCATGCGTGCGACTGGAGCTATCCCTACCGGGCGGTAGTGTAGCCAAGAACACAGAAATTCCAACTAGCGCTAAATCGTCGGAGAACCGACGAGCCCATATTCCGGGACAGTCCGACCGAAGTCACGAACCTTCAAGCGTCACAGCGACTTTTCAGCAAACTACTCTTCTCAGAAGAGCTCGCGCTTCTGGACCTTGCCCATCGCGTTACGCGGCAGAGTCTCGGCGAAGCGAACCTCACGGGGACGCTTGTGCGCCGACAACTCAGCCCCGACCAACTCGACCAATTCAGCTTCGGTGACCTCGGGGCTCCCGGGCTTACGGACTACGACGGCGATGATCCGCTGACCCAGATCGGCGTCGGGGACACCGATCACCGCAACTTCGGACACCGAAGGGTGCCCGAGGATGGCGGTCTCGATCTCGCCGGCGCCGACTCTGAATCCACCGGTTTTGATCAAGTCGATGGATTCGCGGCCGACGATTCGGTGGAACCCACCCTCGTCGATGACGGCGACATCACCGGTCTTGAAGTAGCCGTCCTCCGTCCAGGACTCGGCGGTTGCGTCTGGACGGTTCAAGTAGCCGTCGAAAAGCATCGGCCCACGTACCTGTAGACCGCCGATACTCTCGCCGTCGTGTGGCACGTCGTTGCCCTTCTCGTCACGAAGACGAGTCTCGACTCCGCGCAGCGGCACGCCGACCCACCCTGGGCGTCGCTCGCCGTCGAAACGTGTGCTCAGAGTCAGCATCGTCTCACTCATGCCGTATCGCTCGATGGGCGTCAATCCTGTTCGGTCCCGTAGCTTTTCGAAGACAGGCACAGGAAGCGGCGCACTACCGGAAACCAGAAGTCGGGCACCGGACAACGCGCGGGCAGCTTCTTCGTCCTCGGCGATACGCGACCAGACGGTGGGAACACCGAAGTAGAGGGAGCCTTTCGCCCGGGCGTAATTTTCCGGCGTCGGCTTGACGGTGTGGATCACCCGGCTGCCGATCCGGAGGGGGCCGAGGATTCCGAGGATCAGTCCGTGCACGTGGAAGAGCGGAAGCCCGTGCACGAGCGTGTCTCGCCACGTCCAGTCCCAGGCCTCGGCAAGCGCGTCGATCCCGGCTGCGATGGCCGAGCGACTGAGCAGAACGCCCTTCGGTGGGCCAGTGGTTCCGGACGTGTACAGGACGAATGCTGTGGACTGCGGTGCCGGTTCGGGATAGCTGTGCCACGAGCGAGCGTGCAACCGGACGGGAACTACCGGCAGAGTGTCGCAGTGGTCGTCCGTTTCACCGAGCCACGCCTGAGCACCCGAGTCACGCAGAATGTGCTCCCGCTCAGCCTTCCCCGAGTCCGGCGGGACCGGCACAACGGTGACACCGGCAATCAATGCCCCGACGACGGCGAGGATCGTTTTTGCTGTGGGAGTTGCCAATACGGCAACCCGATCGGCCTGCGCCACTCGTTCCGCGACCGAGGTCGCGGCACCGAGAATGGCACTCCGCGAGAGAACCGTGTCACCGATCGTCACGGCGGCGTCGAGGTCGTCACCGCGGGCGACAGCAAGGGGGTTCAGTGATCTCAGCAGCACCACGACAGCATCTCACAGCGCCGATGGTCGCAAACTTTCTCCTGCCCGACGCGCATCTATCGAGTGCGGAGGGAACAGCGTCACCAGCGCCGCCCCCAAGAGCGCCCCGGAAAGAACGGCGAATCCGTGCGCGTCATCGACCGTCACCAGGGTTGCGCCGCCGACGACAATCACGGCCGTCAGAACAATCTCAGGCATTCGCGGGCGCACCAGAACACCGATCCCCGCGGCCGCCGCTGCCAGAGCAAGTGTGGCACCGGAGTTTCCTGCGCCGGTCGACGGAAAGACTGCGGTGGTCAGCAAACCGAACAACAGTTGACCGAACAGGAAGAGAGCCCAGCCACGTGCGGCGCCCCAGAGCCGGAACGCAGGCGGTGCAACCACAGCCAGGGTCACGAGATTGGTGACGGTTCCTGCGACCCCTCCGTCCTGGACGAGCACGGAAGTCAGAATGCGCCACCATTGACCGTCGCGAATCAATGCGGGATCACGACGAAACATCTCGAGTAGTCCTGGTATCAGCGCCTGCAGGATGGACGGCACTGCAACCATCAGCCAGAGGAGAGCTGCCGAGAGTGGGAACTCTCCGAAAACTCGACGACTTTTCAACCACACGAGCATCAGCGCAACCGAGGCGACAACGACAGCAAAAATCAGTACCGCGTCCAAGCCGCCGGTCCCTGAGGTGGTCACAGCGCGACCTTACATCGGACCGATACCGACATCAGGGAACCTGACACCTGGGAAAGCACACGGTTCAGGCGGAGAGGCGCTTTGCTGCCGCGGCGATTCGTTCGTCTGTTGCAGTGAGCGCGATCCGCACGTGCTTGCTCCCGCTCGGACCGTAGAACTCACCGGGGGCAACGAGAATCCCACGATCGGCGAACCAACTGACCGTCGCTCGACATTCCTCGCCGCGCGTCGCCCAGAGGTACAGACCCGCCTCGGAATTGTCGACGGTGAATCCGGCGCCTCGAACAGCTTCGATCAACACGCTGCGACGCTCGCGGTACCGCTCGCGCTGGATGTTCTCGTGTTGGTCGTCGCCCAAAGCTGCGGTCATCGCCGCCTGGATCGGCAACGGCAGGATCATGCCCGCGTGCTTTCGCACCTCGAGCAGTTCCGACACCAGAGCCGGATCACCGGTGACGAACCCGGCGCGATAGCTCGCGAGATTGGACGTCTTCGAAAGCGAGTGGACCGCAAGCAAACCGGTCAGATCGCCGTCGTTGACCCGGGGATCGAGAATGGAGAGCGCATCCGCTTCCCACGTCAATCCGAGGTAGCACTCGTCGGAGACGACGATCGCGCCCCGCTCGCGCGCCCAGGCCACGACCTTCTGCAAGTGCTCGAGGCCGAGCACTTTGCCGGTGGGGTTCGACGGCGAGTTCACGAAGATCATCGCCGCCGACTCGGGACCGAGCTTGTTCAAGCCGTCGGCGCGCAGGACGCGAGCGCCTGCCAGCTTCGCCGCGACCTCGTACGTCGGGTATGCCAACTCCGGAATGACCACGAGATCGTCGGCTCCGAGACCGAGCAATGTCGGCAGCCACGCGATCATTTCCTTCGTGCCGATCGCCGACAGGACCGCTGCCGGATCGACGTCGGGAATGTTGTAACGGCGATCGAGTGACTCCGCTACGGCCTCGCGAAGTGCGAGCGTGCCGTGCGTCGTCGGATATCCGGGTATCTCGGCAACAGAGGACAAAGCCTCCTGTATCACCGGATCAACGGGATCAACCGGCGTTCCCACGGACAGGTTCACGATGCCGTCGGGATGAGAGTGCGCCTTCGCCGTGACGTCGGCGAGCGAATCCCACGGAAAATCAGGAAGCCCAGCGGCCACCGGAGTACGAGACAAGATCTCTATTCCTCACCCATGGGAGGCAGCGCCTTGATGAACGGCGTGTCGTAGTCGACCTTGCCGAGCTTGGCCGCTCCACCCGGCGAACCGAGATCGTCGAAGAAATCGACGTTGGTGCTGATGTACGCGTTCCACTGGTCCGGGACGTCGTCTTCGTAGAAGATGGCTTCGACGGGACAGACAGGCTCACACGCGCCGCAGTCGACACACTCGTCGGGGTGGATGTAAAGCATGCGTCCACCCTCGTAGATGCAGTCGACAGGGCATTCTTCGATGCACGCCTTGTCCATCACATCTACACACGGTTCAGCAATCGTGTAGGTCACTGCCGATCTCCCTGCCTTCCTGTCGTGCATCGCCGCCGCAACACGCAGTTGCAAGGGGCCGAAAATCCGATACGACTCTCACGTACCGCGGGAACAGCCTATTATCCCCCTGCCAACCGACTCTGAGCAGGCGGGGGTAACACATTTCAGCCTACTGCGGTGATGTTCCTCGACCGAATCGCAATCCACTTCTCCCCCGCAGCAGCAGCGCGGACCAAAGCGCCGCGCTCACCGAGATAATCCGCCACGACGCCGACCACCGGAATCTTGCCGAAAATCTCGTACGGTTTCGTCCGCGACGGCCGCTTGTGCAGCTCGTCCGTGATGGCACGAAAAGTCTTCGACGTGCGCCACAAGGTGCCGATGAGCGCGAACGGGCGCCAGGTCTCGTCGGTGCCGCTGACCGACTTTTCGGCGAAATCCTCACCGGCGAGCAGATCTCGGGACTTGGTCTCACGCCGGCACAGCACCGACGCCAGGAGGTCCACCTGCTGATCCCGTTCGGTCACTCCGTGTTCACGGGCAACCGCAACGAGCACAACGGCCTGATTCGCGAAGGCCAGCAGGTCCTGGATCGGCAACCGATTGAGGAGGACGCCGAAGATGCCGGGAAACGCGACGGCGACGGTGTTGAGTGCACCCAACCGGGTCGTCCACCACTTCGAGCGCTGCTCGTCGGTCATCACCGACCACGCCGCCGTCCCGGGGAACTTGACGACGTCGAGGACCCAAGCGGCCGCGTCCAACACCATCGCAGCAGCGTTTCGCTCGGGATCGGTCGGCTCGAACGTCCGACGCTTGATACCGAGCGGATCGCTGTAGGCGAGGTCGAGAACCGGGTTGATCCCCCACACCGCTCGATCGAGAACCTCGACGACCTTGCGGTCCCCCAGTACGTCAGCCATCAGGCAATCGCTCCTTCGCGTCGTGCATGTGTGGTGGTTCGTTCGCGTGCCGGACGTCCGATTCCCTCGGCGATGGTGCGCAGTTCTGCGACGGTCTTCTCGGAACCGTGTTCGGAGCCGGCCATCCGCGAGATCGTCTCCTCCATCAGCGTTCCGCCGAGGTCGTTGGCGCCGCCGTTGAGCATCATCTGCGTTCCGGTGATGCCAAGTTTGACCCAGCTGGTCTGGATATTGGGTATGCGGCCGTGCAGCATGATGCGTGCCAACGCGTGTGCAGCGCGGTTGTCCCGATTGGTCGGCCCTGGCCGGGAAGCGCCCGCCAGGTACAGGGGCGCGCTCTGGTGAACGAACGGCAGCAGCACGAACTCCGTGAATCCGCCTGTACGGTCCTGGATTCCGCGAAGAACGTTCAGGTGCCCGACCCAATGGTGCGGCTGATCGACATGCCCGTACATCATCGTCGAACTCGACCGCAGCCCCACCTCGTGCGCCGTGGTGACCACTTCGATCCATTCCGCCGTCGGCAGTTTGCCCTTGGTGAGGATCCAGCGCACCTCGTCGTCGAGGATCTCCGCTGCCGTACCGGGAATGGTGTCCAGGCCCGCCTCACGAAGGGCCGTCAGCCAATCCCTGATGCTCTCACCACTGCGCGATGCACCGTTCACGATCTCCATCGGAGAGAACGCGTGGACGTGCATCGACGGCACGCGCTTCTTGACGGCCCGGACCAGGTCGGCGTAACCGGTGACGGGAAGTTCCGGATCGATACCGCCCTGCATGCACACCTCGGTTGCGCCGGCGACGTGCGCTTCCCACGCACGGTCGGCGACCTGCTCTGCCGACAGCGTGAACGCGTCGGCGTCACCCTTGCGCTGCGCGAACGCACAGAATCGGCAGCCCGTGTAGCAGATGTTGGTGAAGTTGATGTTCCGGTTCACCACGTAGGTGACGTCCTCGCCGACGGCATCCTTGCGCAGCGCATCCGCCAGTGCCACAACGGCTTCCAGGCCCGGGCCCTCCGCCGTGGCAAGGGCCAGGTACTCGTCGTCGGAACATCCGGCCGGGTCGCGTTCGGCACTGCGGAGCGCAGCCAGCAGATCGGTGTCGACGCGAATCGGAGCACTGAGTTCGAGGACCTGTTCGCGCACGGTCTCCCAGTCGCCGAACGCACTGCCCAGGTCACTGCGGGTCTCGGTGTTGCGCCCGTCCGTGTCGATCTCGGTATTGAGATCGACGCGTCCGCTCGATTCCCACGACTCGTCCGGTTCCTGCCACGGCCGGCCCACCGGCTTGGTGTCGGGCAAGGCGAGACCGGTCTTGGGATCCGCCAGCGCCTGCACGTGACCCGCAATACGCGGATCGATCCACGGAGCCCCGGCCAGGACATATGCCGGCTGAGCCGCAGTGCGTTCGGTCAGCGTGAAGCCGCCCTCGGCGCTGATCTCGGCCAAGGTCTCGAGATTCGGCCAGGGACGCTCGGGGTTGACGTGATCGGGGGTCAACGGTGATACCCCGCCCCAGTCGTCCACGCCTGCGCCGAGCAGCGCGAGGCACTCGCTGTTCGAGACGAGATTCGGCGGACTCTGAATCCGCATCGTCGGCCCGAGCAGCAGGCGTGCGACGGCGATGGCCGCGAGAAACTCGTCGAGTCCAGCATCAGGCGTATTGCGCATCGCGGTATCGGGCTTGGCCAGGAAATTCTGAATGATCACTTCCTGGATGTGGCCGAACGCCTTCTGCGACTTGCGTATCGCCATGATCGACTCGGCACGTTCGAGGAAGTTCTCCCCGATGCCCACAAGAATTCCCGTGGTGAAGGGGATGTTCAGTCGGCCTGCGTCGGTCAGGGTGCGTAGCCGAACCGCCGGGTCCTTGTCCGGGCTGCCGTAGTGGCACTCACCCTTGTCGGTGAACAGCCGGGTAGCGGTCGTCTCGAGCATCATGCCCATCGACGGCGCAACGGGCTTGAGCCGCGAGAGTTCCTGCCAGCTCATCACACCGGGATTGAGGTGTGGGAGCAGGCCTGTCTCCTCGAGTACCCGGATCGACATCGCTCGCACGTAGTCGAGGGTGGAGTCGTAGCCGCGTTCGTCCAGCCATTGCTTGGCTTCCGGCCAGCGAGCCTCGGGGCGATCCCCCAGCGTGAACAACGCTTCCTTGCAGCCCAATTCGGCGCCTGCCCGGGCAATGTCCAAAACCTCGTCCGGTTCCAGGAACATGCCGTGCCCAGCGGCACGCAGCTTCCCCGGCACCGTGACGAATGTGCAGTAGTGGCACTTGTCCTGGCACAGACGGGTCAGCGGAATGAAAACTTTCCGCGAATACGTCACGGTGTTCGGCCGACCCGCTGCCAGCAGACCGGCATCGCGAACCTTGGCCGCCGAAGAACACAGATCGGTCAGATCGGTTCCCCGTGCCTGCAGCAGCGTTGCCGCCTCGTCGACGTTCAGGGTCGCTCCGTCGCGTGCACGACGGAGAACTCGCCGCATCGCCGACGCTGACGGGCCGGGCGACGGACTGGACGAGGCGGACGCGGAAATACCTGGCATCGGAAGCATGGTGGGTTTGCCGGAGTCATCACCAGTTCGGTTCACCTAGCGATCATGCGCCATGTGGGACGACTAGTGCCACCCGGTGCCAGAAGTAGGCGGCCTCACCGCCCCGACACCGCCTCGATCACGACGGCCGGTAGTCGTCGTCGACCGCAACCTCGACTCGTTGATCCACCACGTCAGCCACTGGCGCGTCGAGCGGAATGTCGGTCAGATCGGGTTCTTCAGGGGCGTTCGGATCTACGGGTGTCGATTGTTCGAGCGCATCTGATTCCGGAGCCTCCGGGTCGAATGTCGCATCTTGTTCGGTCATCACGTGCTCCCTTCGCGGTCGCCACACTCCACGATAGGGCCGATGTCGACAGATCGCCCCTCACTCGACCAAAGTAGTGCCCATGACTGCGCCGCAACCGCTGACCATGGCCGACCCCTTATGGCGACCCAGCACCAAAGCCCCGAGGCTGTGGGCAATCACTGCCTCACTGTTCTGGGTACCCGTCATCGTCGCCGAAATCGTCTGTGCCGTCTTGATACCCGGAATCCCGTCCTGGGTGGTCGGCACCGTATTCGCAGTCACCGTGCTCTTCGCTGCCACCTACATTCTGATGGTCCCGGCGTGGCGGTATCGCGTCCACCGATGGGAGATCAGTGACACCGCGGTGTACACCCGCACCGGCTGGTTCACCCAGGAGCGACGCATCGCACCGATCTCGCGCGTGCAGACCGTGGACACCGAGCGCGGACCGATCGACCGCATGTTGGGTCTGGCAACCGTCACGGTCACGACAGCGTCGTCGGCCGGGGCCGTGAAGATCTCCGCACTCGACCAGGAAGTCGCCGACCGCACGGTGGCTCAACTGACGGAGATCGCGGGTACCAACGTGGGAGACGCGACGTGAACGAGAAACAGTTGGGCGACCCGACCGCGATCGAGATCCCGGTAGAGGCGGAAACGGCAGCTGCCGAGGCCGCGGAAGAGGAACAGCCCTGGCTCCGCCTCGACCGACGCATGCTTCTGGTCCACCCCGTCAACGAAGTCGTCAAACTGCTCCCGGTCCTACTCGTCTCCGTAGTTCTCGGCAGCCAATCCGGAAACCACTGGTGGGGACTCGGCGTCGTCACTCTGCTCGTCATCTTCGGTTTGTTGCGGTATTTCACCACCACGTACCGAATCGGACCCGTCCACGTTCAACTGCGCACCGGGGTCTTCCAGAAAAAGCTGCTCTCCGTCCCGCGTAGCCGCATCCGATCCGTCGACGTCGAGGCCGGGGTCATGCACCGGTTGCTCGGACTGTCGATCGTGCGCATCGGTACCGGCCAGCGCGCCGGGAGCGGCCACGATTCGAACAAGTTCGAGCTCAACGCCCTGTCGACCGCCCTGGTTCCGGACCTACGCGCCGCACTGTTGGCCGGCGCCCAGCAAGCACGGCGACTGGAAACCCCGGGCACGCCGGTCGAAAGCATCACCGAACCGGTCGACACCGAAATCGGTCACTGGGAACCGAGTTGGGTTCGCTACGCCCCCTTTTCGTTCACCGGAATCGCCATCATCGCAGCGATCATCGGCATCTCGTTCCAATACGGCATCGGCACTGCCGTCGCGAAATCCTCGGCAGTGAGCGACAGCTTCGACTCACTCGAGAGCCTCGGCATCGCACTGATGGTCGTCATCGCACTCGTCGTGCTGCTGGTGCTGTCGAGTGCACTCGCCTGCGTCCAGTACCTGATCGCGTTCGGCAACATGAAACTCACCGACAACGGCCGCATCCTGCATGTCAGTCACGGCCTGTTGAAGACTCGGCAAACCACACTCGACCGCGCCCGCCTCCGTGGCACGACGCTCAAGGAACCGCTCCTGCTGCGATTGGCCCGCGGCGCGCGTCTCGACGCCATCATGACCGGGGTCAGCGCCGAGAAGAAGGAATCTTCGCTACTACTCCCACAGGGACCACGCAGGGAAGCCGAGCGAGTGATGGCCACCGTGATCGGTGACTCACGCCAGGCGTCCGCCCCGCTGATCCCGCACGGCCCGGCCGCGCGGCGTCGCCGGTACACCCGAGCACTGTTCCTCGCCGCGGTGGCGTTCCTGGTCTGTGTGGCGTGCGCGGCTTCTGGACTCGATGTACCGATCTACGCGTGGTTCGGGGTCGCCGTACTCGCCATCGGTGGCACTGCCCTCGCCTTCGACCGATACAACGGCCTCGGCCACGCAGTACTACCCGGATGGTTGATCACCCGAAACGGCTCGCTCGATCGCCAGCGTCACAGTCTCGAATCCGAAGGTGTCATCGGATGGACGGTGCGCGAGACGTTCTTCCAACGACGCGCGGGAGTGGCAACCGTCGTCGCCGCGACGCCCGCCGGCACCGGAAGCTACGAGGTGATCGATCTCCCCGCCGAGAACGCGTGGGCATTGATCGAAGCCGTCACTCCGGGCGGTGGCGACGTGTGGGCAGGTCGTCGATGATGAGCCGCGCCAGCGAACCGAGACGCGATCGCTCCGGCTGGATGGTCGGAACACCGAGGAGTTCCAGCGGGGCGGCCGTCACCGGTCCGACGCAGTAGGTCGGTACCGGTCCGCGCATCGCTGCGACGAACCGCTCCAGCTCGCCCATTTCTTTTGCCGTGCTGAGCATCGAGGAGACCGCGGGGGCACTGGTGAAGGTCAGCGCGTCGATCGCACCGGAACGAACTGCAGCGACCAACGCGCGGACCGGCGACTGATCCGGCGGCCGGATCCACCGATAGACCGATACCGGAGTGACAACCGCGCCGATGTCGGCGAGGGAGGCGCTCAGGTCCGTCAACGGCTCCCATTCGGTGATGGTGCCGTGCAACTGGACTGCGATGCGCAAGCCTGCCACTCCCTCGCTTCCGAGATGTGCCAGAACTTCCTCGGACGACTCACCCGAAGGCGACCATTCCTCGCGCAGTCCGGCGCCTCGGATGGCACCCGTCGCCTTGGGGCCGCGGGCGATGATGCGCGTGTGGGCGAGAGCCCCGAGGAACTCCTCGGTCAAACCCCACGAGGCGACGGCGTCGAGCCAACCCCTGAAGCCGATCCCGGTACTGATCACGACCAATTCCGGAGGATCGGCAATCAAAGCGGACGTCTGAGTCCTCAGGTCTCGATCGTCCACCAACGGCAGCACATGGATCACCGGTGTCCGCACGATCTCCGCGCCTCGACGTTCGAGGAGCGTCGCAAATTCTTCGACACGCCGTTCTGCGGTCAAGGCGATAGTCGCACCCGCCAAATCATGTTCAGCCACAGGCTGAGTGTCCCTTATGCACGGGTCAGTTTCCTACGCGCGCGCCGAGAACTATTGCGAGCTGAGGGTGGCGAGTCTGTTGATCGCCACCTTGAAGAGGAAAACGGCGGCCGGAGCGATCGCACCGACCAGCAGCAGGAAGGTCAGAGGGGACGAAAGCACGAGCACGTCGCCGCCGGGGCCGCCCACCATGCACACCAAGAACCCGACGATCCAACCGGCGAGCGGCAATGCGGCCCTACCCGGCGTCGTAACCGTGCGGGCGGCGATCACCAATACGAGGTTCGCGGTCGCGGCTACGAGAATGCTGATGGGAAATGCCGTCGTACCGAGATGAGTCGGCAAGAACAGGACGGACAACACCGCGCACAGAAATCCGTCGAAAATCAGGACGCCGAGGATGACAGGGTCGAGCCACGACAGCGACGTTCCTGTCGAGGCGTCCGTGTTGTTCTCGACGGTCGTCATGGTTTTGATAGTGGTCTATCGGTCGTCATCGCGCGAGCGCGGGGTCCCTCCCGACAAGCACCCCGGCTCGCGCCCGAAAAGCACGAAGCTGATCAGGGAACCGGCGGGAACCCGAGCAGAGTCAGCAAATGACTCTGCTGATCTGCGAATGCGTATAGCGACCCGTAATACAAGTCGTGGTAATAACCAGCCATCGGACGCAACGAATCGACGAAGGCGACGATCTGGTTCTGCAGGTCCCAGTTGTACATTTCTTCAGCCCCCAGGCTTTGCTGTTACCGAAAGGACCACCCATCCGGTGACACGCATCACACACCACTACGGCGTCGATCGCAATGCCTGTGAGCCGACGCCCAGGTCAGCTGTGCAGCCCGCCGAACAGATCGCGCTCGCGGCCGTCCTCACCCACCGGACCGAGCGCGCCGGCGGCCAATACGAAATGCTCGACCGTCAGGATCGGTTGGACCACGTTGTTCGACAATGCGAACTCGGCTCGGCTCGGGGCTACCGTCACCTGAGTGGCGTGGGCGCTCAATGCCCTCGCCTTCGCATCGATGACGCCTCGAACGTCGATTGCCGTCGTCACGTCTGTGTCCTCGACGCTCGGCAATTCCCCGGGCTCGGGCAGACGCCAGTTCTCCGGGAACTCGGAAATCGCCGCGATGCCGCGTTCGAGTCCGCTGCGCTCGGTCACGGTCCAGTAGAACTTCGGAGTCGACCACGGCTCGCCGGTCTCGGGATACGCGGTCGTTCCTGCAGCTTCGACGGCCGCTGTCGTGATCGCGTGCGCCTGGATGTGGTCCGGGTGCCCGTAGCCGCCGTTGGGGTCGTACGTGATCACGACGTGCGGCCGAATCTCACGAATGACGGCGACCACCGCGCCGACTGCTTCGTCGAGTCGAGCATTGACAAAAGCACGGGGATTGGCGGCCGAAGGTGTGCCGATCATTCCGGAGTCGCGATACCGACCGGCACCGGCGAGGAAGCGAGGAGCGGCACTGCCCAAAGCCGACAAAGCAGCGCTCAGTTCCGCGATCCGGTAGCCACCGAGTTGATCGGCCTCGGAAGCCACGAGCCCGGCCCACGCATCACCGATCACTTCGCCTTCCTCCCCCAACGTGCAGGTGAGGACTGTGACCTCGACGCCTTCGGACGCGTATCGCGCGATGGTGCCACCGGTGGTGATCGTTTCGTCGTCCGGATGTGCGTGTACCAACAGAAGTCGCTTCGCCGACGCGGTCACTTTTCCACCCTCACCCAGTCCGTAGCGTTTCCGAATATCCCCACCTGCACCGGCCCGTCGAGGACCACGCCCTCGACTCCGGTCCCGACCGCGACCAGCGCTCGGCTCTGCACGATCGGCAAAACCGCCGCAAGATCCCACAGCTTGGGTTCCGCATCGGCGATCAACGACCCGAGATCCCCGATGCCACTGAGCGCTTCGTCGATCCGACCTTGCAACGCCGGATCACACAGCCCGGACAGGTTGCTCGGAGCCTCGACGCTTGTCGTTCGGATGGGCTCCGGTGTCTGCGACGGCGTCGGTGCGGGCACTGCCGAACTTGTTGCCGGAGTGGAAGGTGCGCTCGGGCAACTGAACCGCGAGGCCAGCGAAGTGGCCGTGTCGGCGCCTGCCCGGCTCCAACCGACGATCATGTCGACGCGTCCTGTCGTCAGGTCCTCGCCGTAGAGTTCCTCCGGCGCCACCGATTCGACGGTCGCCAGGATTCCCACGTCACGCAATTCGTCGGCAGCGGTGTTTGCCACGGCGATCGCGATGTCGTCGTTTTCGGGAGCGCCGATCAGCAGTGTCAACTGGGCGCCGTCACGGACGATCGATCCGACCGTTCCAGTGCCCGTGACGATTCCGGTGGGCGGTGCCGTCAGGTAGCCGGCTGCGGTCAGCTCGCCCAGTGCTTGCTCCCTGGTCGGTTTCGGCGGCGCGGTGGGCGCATATCCCGGATCCGACGGAGCGAGAATCTGAGCTTTCACCGGGGCCGACGCCGATTCACTCCCTGCCGCCACCACGGCGAGCAGGTCCGGATCGAGCAGTCCCAGAACACCTTTACGCACCCGAACATCCGCGAAGTTCTTGCTTCGCCCGTTCACGTTGATGTCGAGAGTGCGCGGAACGTAGGAGAATGCCGTCCTGACACCCGGGATTGCAGACAGCTGAATATCCGTGGCACTACCCGAATGAACCTGCGCCACTTGGGCATCGTCGGTACGCAGCGCATCCGCCAACTGCGCAGCCGTTCCTCCGCGTCGCAGAACTATCTGATCCGGGTCTGAAGGCTTGCCCCAGAATCGGTCGTTGCGTTCGAGCACGATTTCGTCCCGGCCGCGGTCGACCGAGCGCACGTGAAAGTGGGCTCCCGACACCGGAATCCCCTCACTCAGGCCGGTGCTGAAACCGCCGGGAGTGTCCTTGATCAGGTGGGACGGAAGAATATCGGTGAACAACTCTCGCCATGCCGGATACGGCGCACGCATCACGACGTTGACCGTTTTGCCGCCGCCGGACGAGTTCACGTCGTCGATCATCTGATAGCCCGCGGGATTGACCACACCGGGAACCGAGATCATCTGCTGCCACAGGTAGCGAAAGTCTTCTGCCGCAATGGGAGCGCCGTCCGACCATTGGGCTTCGTTGCGCAGTTGGTAGCGAATCGTGAACGGGGCCTCCGACGTCACTTCAGCGGAAACGAGGAAAGAATCGTCGATCGCCCACTCCGTCGCGCCAGGTTGTGTGGGCGAATTGATCGGGCGAAACGCACTGGGCAGTACGAGGTTGCCGACTGCGGAGTTGACCGGCGACTGATCCGCGAGCAGGTGCGGGTTGAATCCGCCTCCCACCTCGTCGATTGCCACAGTGACCTGCTTCATCGCCGGAACGACCGGAGTCGGTGTGGGCTTGACGGTTTCGGTGCTCTCGACCGGAGGCGGCGGATCGGCTGTACATGCAGTCAGTGACAACGCCGTCACTGCCACTGCCAACGCCAGGTAGCGACGTCCTGAGGCCACAGACAATTCCTTCCGTACGGGGCCGCGTCGCCCCTTTGCACTCGATTCCCTGGCAGATCTTTCGCCTGGAAACCATGAAGGCGAATGTACCTTTCCGCCGAAAACTCGGCTGAAAGGCACATCCGCCTGTCAGGTTGCAACCGACGAAAGACTACAGAGCAGCCTTGTCGCGTGCCTTGCTACGTGAACGCTCGCGAGCGCGCTCGGTTGCGTTGAGGTGCACCTTGCGGACGCGGACGTCCTCCGGGGTGACCTCGACGCACTCGTCGCTGGAGCAGAACTCCATCGCTGCTTCGAGTTCGAGCTTGATCGGCTTTGCGAGGGTCTCCATCACGTCTGCGGACGACTGACGCATGTTGGTCAGCTTCTTCTCGCGAGTGACGTTGATGTCGAGGTCTTCCTGACGCGGGTTGATACCGACGACGTGTCCCTCGTAGGTGTCTGCGCCGGGCTCGACGAAGAAGGTTCCACGGTCGGCCAACTGGATCATGGCGAACGGCGTCACCGTGCCGGAGCGGTCCGAGACGAGCGAGCCGGTGTGGCGCGCACGGATCTCGCCGGCCCACGGACCGTATCCGTCGAACACGGCGTTGGCGATACCGGTTCCGCGGGTTTCCGTGAGGAAGTCCGTGCGGAAGCCGATGAGGCCACGCGAAGGAACGATGAACTCCATGCGAACCCAGCCTGCGCCGTGGTTCGACATCTGGACCATCTTGCCCTTGCGGTTGGCCAGGAGCTGCGTGATGGCGCCGAGGTACTCCTCGGGGCTGTCGATGGTCAGCTCTTCGAAAGGCTCGTGAACCTTGCCGTCGACGAGCTGCGTGACAACCTGCGGCTTACCGACGGTGAGTTCGAAGCCCTCACGACGCATCTGCTCGACGAGGATGGCGAGCGCGAGCTCTCCACGACCCTGGACCTCCCACGCATCGGGGCGACCGATGTCGAGGACCTTGAGCGAGACGTTACCGACGAGCTCCTGGTCCAGGCGGGACTTGACCATGCGTGCAGTCAGCTTGTGACCCTTGACGCGACCGACGAGCGGTGACGTGTTGGTGCCGATCGTGACCGAGATTGCCGGCTGGTCGACGGTGATGCGGGGCAGTGCGACCGGGTTCTCCAGATCGGCGAGGGTGTCGCCGATCATGATGTCCGGGAATCCTGCGACGGCGCAGATGTCACCGGCGACGGCGACCTCACCGGGAACGCGCTCGACACCGATGGTCGTGAGGAGTTCGGTGATCTTGGTCTTCGTGACGACGGGCTCGCCGTCGACCTCGCGGCACCAGGACACGGTCTGGCCCTTGCGCAGCTCGCCGTTGTGGATGCGAACGAGTGCGAGGCGACCGAGGAATGCGGATGCGTCGAGGTTGGTGACGTGAGCCTGCAGCGGTGCGTCGACCGAGCCCTTCGGCGCGGGGACGTACTCCATCAGCACCTGGAAGAGTGCGGTGAGGTCCTCGGCGTCGGGAGCCTTGCCGTTCTCGGGCTGCACGGTCGATGCCTTGCCTTCGCGACCGGACGCGTAGAGGACGGGAAGTTCGAGTGCGAGCTCAGCGGCTTCGGCGGCCTCGTCGGACAGGTCCGATGCGAGGTCGAGGAGCAGGTCCTGAGCCTCGGTGACAACCTCTTCGATGCGGGCGTCGGGGCGGTCCGTCTTGTTGACGACCAGGATGACGGGCAGCGAAGCGGCGAGTGCCTTGCGCAGCACGAAACGCGTCTGCGGCAGGGGTCCCTCGGAAGCATCGACGAGCAGGACGACGCCGTCGACCATGGACAGGCCGCGCTCGACCTCGCCACCGAAGTCGGCGTGGCCGGGGGTGTCGATGACGTTGATGACGGTGATGGAACCGTCTTCGTTGACCTTATGTACTGCGGTGTTCTTCGCGAGAATGGTGATGCCCTTCTCGCGTTCGAGGTCGCCGGAGTCCATAACGCGATCGACCAGCTCGGCGCGCTCCTCGAACGCGCCGGACTGACGAAGCATGGCGTCGACGAGGGTGGTCTTGCCGTGGTCGACGTGTGCGACGATGGCAACGTTACGGAAGCTGGTGATGGTCACGCGATGGCTCTCCTGGCTGAGTTGATTCGGCCACGCGAAAGTCAAGTCGCACGGCTCTTCTGGTGGCCGCTGCACGAGTGTGTGATCCGAATCAGGGCACGAATCGCCTGAGAAGGCACCGCGGCCTAGTAAATACTACTCGCTCCGGGCTGATACTCCTGCATTGTGCGGCCTCTATCACCGCCCCCACCAGCGAATAGTGATCTGCACCACGCCGATGCGCGTAGGATTACGACCTGGAGAAACAGGTCATTTAAGGGTACGCTAACCTCGTTCCAAGAGCGGGCTCTCCGCCGTAGTGAAACAGGAAAGCCGCAGCGTCACATGGGAAAAGTCAAGGCAAGCAAGGTCTCGCAGCTCAAGCCGAAGAAGAAGTGCTGCCGCAAGAAGACGCGGTGCATCAAGTGTCCCGTCGTCATCATGCGGATGAAGAAGCTCGAGAACGAGGGCGCATCCAAGAAGGAACTGAAAGCGGGTCTCAAGAAGGCTCGTGCGGCGTAAGCGCGCTCAATTCCGCGAGTAACTCGGGGATCCAGGCTCGATCGTTGTCCACCAGATCCATCGACAACAGTTCTTCGGCGTCGACCCATGTCAATTGAGCATGGTCGAGCGCGACCGGTTCTCCCGACACCAACTCCGCCCGGTAGGCCCGCAGGACCAACCCAGGCGACAGTGGCACGTCGACGCCGATTCTGGCGCCGCATCTCACCTCGACCGCCAGTTCCTCGAGCAGCTCCCGCGCCAACGCGTTCTGTGGCGATTCGAATTCTTCGACCTTCCCGCCCGGCAGCTCCCAACGACCGGCCAAAGCCGGCGGACTCGTCCGCTGCGCGAGGAGCAGCCTTCCCTCGCGGAAGATCGCACCGGCGACAACTTCCCGATCCCTTGCAGGTGCATCACTCATCGCACCATGATGGAGTATGGCCACTTTGTTGTCCGACTCCGCGATCCAAAACGCTCTCGACGAACTGCCCGCCTGGCAACTGTCGCCCGGGTCGATCACTCGCACGGTCGACTCCGCGACATTCCCGGACGCCATCGCGCTTCTTCAACGCATCGCGGCAGTCGCCGAGGCCGCGGATCATCATCCCGACATCGACGTTCGCTGGCGAAAGGTCACGTACACGCTTTCGACACACTCGGCGGGCGGTCTCACGGAACTGGACTTCGACCTTGCCCGTCGAATTGACGTACTCGTCGACGATTCGGTCCGTTTCGACTGATCTTCGAGTGAACAAACCTCGCAATCTGACGTAACAGTTGCATCAACTTTCACATAGATCACTTCAGTCACAGGTATGGTCGCCGTAAATCACGATCGAGGCCGGTCATGCCATAGACTCCCCCCGGTGCGTAGCTGCTCAGCAACTGAACAGCTGTACAACCCGGGGGCTCTGTACATAGAGTGACCCCTCGAGCCGTCAAACGCGGAGCTCGCCTAGGCGCCCGCGCGGTATGACTAAGGATGGGGAAACAGTGCTTCGAACCCGAGGTATGCGAAAGGCGTTCACCGCCGTCGCTATTGCCGCAGTAGCAGGACTGGCATTGCCGGCACAGGCAATGGCCGATCCGGCAGCACCGCCCGCACCCGAAAGTGTGCCGATCGAGTTCCTCGCATCGTTTGCGCCCGCCATCATCGGCGCCGCCGCAGGTCCGGCCGATGTTGCAGGCGGACCGCAGCAAGCGTTGCTCGACCAGGCTCGCGCGATCCTGAACTCCCCAGGCATTCCGCCCGAGATCAAGGCCACCCTCGAGAAGGTCATCACCTTCCTCGACGGCAGCGGCGGCGGCGGACCGGCGATCCCGGACGAGAACGCCCCCGTCATCGCGCAGTTCCTCTACCCGACGCTTGGCAAGGGCTGCATCTCGGCCACCGCCGATTCGGTCGGAACCGCACTTGCCGTTCCCGGCCCGGCTCACCTGCCTCCTCCCGGTCCCGCTGCCGGTCAGGCCGGATTCGTCTTCACCGCTCTCGGTACGGCTCCCGCCGTCGACGACCAGCCGGTGCCGATGACCGTCACCTGGGTCAACATCGACAACCAGCGCAGCGCCACCCAGAACTTGACCAACGCCGCACGCATCAACCCGGACGGCCCAGCCACTCTGTCGGCTATCGCCGATACCGGCCCCGGACGCGTTCTCTCGGTGATCAGCGGTTCGCTGACCACCCAGCCGGAAGGCGCAGATCGCATCACCTGCAGCTTCCTTCCGACCGTGGGCATGTTCGCGGTAGCTTGATCGAAGTCTTGTGAAAGGGACCCACCGAATTTCGGTGGGTCCCTTTTGCATCTCCGATCACCGTGATAGACCCGATAGATGGGACATCTACGAGTGGACATCACGCACGGTCGTCCAGAGAAGAAATCCGGCCCAGACCAGTCGATACGGTCACACAAGTCGACGCGATCGATACTGTCCATCCGATCCGAGGGGTCCATTCTCTCGATCGGATCGGCGTACTCGATCCTGTCGATCGGTAGCGTCGGCTCTTTTCTTTCGATCGGAAGCATCGGGTCTACGGCGTCGGTCCTGAGTTCGGGCTCGTTCGCCAGTCTCGGGTCCGCGCTGTCCGGTCTCTCACGTTGGTCACTGCTCTCCTGGCGTGGAAATCATGCAGCCCCCGAAGAACACCCGAAACTTGTTGTCATTGCGCCGGAATCGGATTCGAGCGATCCGGACCGCTCACTACGATCCGTCTCGCACTCTCAGACCTGATTCGGTCGCGGCCATTCGCGGCCTTCCAGCGCTTCGACCGAGGTATTGAATTGCCGCAGTAGGTCACCGAGCGCGAGACGCTGCTCCGGCGTCCACTCGCGGAGGACCTTTTCGACACCGGCTGTCGAATGTTCGCGATCAGCACGAAGTTTCGACAGCCCCTGCGCCGTCGGCCGGACCTTTCGCGCGAGCCCTCCGTCCGGATCCTCCACTCGCTCCACCAAGCCCTGACGCCTCAGCGCGCCGATCTGCCGGTTGATGGTGGAGATGTCGAGCGAGAAAGCGCAGGAGAGTTCCTTGAGGCTCATGGGATGTTGCAATTCCAGTCGACCGAGCAGTAGATACGCCGACCGGTCCAGATGAAGTTCGGCCCGTTGTGCGAGCGCGTGGTAACGCGAGAGCAGAGTCAACTCGTACTCGATATTCACCAGATCAGGGTCCCGGTCCATCCTCATATTGTGCAGACTACACACGATGTGTAGCGTGCACACTGGGGCGAACGCACCGAAACCGAACACGCCATGGCGGGAGCCGAATGTCCGTTCACGCAGATTCGTCGAGCGTCGACGAGAAATCCCCGGACAAGAAAACCACGGCCACGAACTACGCCCCTTCTGGTCCCGTACTCACTGTCCTCGGGCTGTGCGGAATCGTCGTCGCCTTGATGCAGACGCTGGTAGTCCCCATCATTCCGCAGTTGCCTCACCTGCTGAACTCCACTCCCGCCGACACCTCGTGGGCGGTCACCGCAACGCTCCTCGCCGCCGCGGTGATCACGCCGATCAGCGGGCGCCTCGGCGACATGTTCGGCAAGAAACGAATGCTGCTCGTCAGTCTCGGGATGGTCGTTTTGGGCTCGGCCATCTGTGCGATCGCACCTTCACTGATCGTGCTCGTTGTCGGCCGCGCTCTTCAAGGAGCATCGGTCGGGGCAATTCCATTGGGCATAGCCATCATTCGTGATGTTCTTCCACCGAAGAAAGTGGCCGGAGCCATGGCGGTCATGAGCGCCACCCTCGGCGTCGGCGGTGCGATCGGACTGCCGATCGCTGCGGTGATCGCTCAGAATGCCAACTGGCACTTCCTCTTCGTCACTTCGGCAGCGTTCGGGCTGATCTGCATCGCACTGGTTGCGTTCGTGATTCCCGAATCGACGGTACGACGCCCGGGACGCTTCGACTTCGTCGGAGCGTTCGGCCTCACCGTTGGTCTGATAACTCTGTTACTCCCCATCACCAAAGGCGGAACCTGGGGATGGGGCGACCCGAAAACCCTGGGCCTCCTGGCAGTTTCCGCTCTCAGTTTCCTCGTCTGGGGATGGTGGGAACTTCGACGCAGCGCACCGCTGGTAGACCTCCGCGTATCGGCCCGGCCTCAGGTTCTCTTCACCAACTTCGCCTCGATCGCCGTCGGTTTTGCCATGTACGGCAATTCCTTGACGCTCCCCCAACTCCTCATGGCACCGACGTCCACCGGCTACGGACTCGGACTGTCCATGGTCGCAGCGGGACTCGCACTGGCCCCCGGTGGACTCGTCATGATGGCGCTCTCACCCGTCTCCGCTCGCATTTCGGCGTGGCGTGGCCCACGAATCACGCTGATGCTCGGCGCCCTCGTCATCGGATTGGGTTATGCCTTTGCATATTTCACGGTGTCGAGCGTCTGGCAGGTCGCCGTGGCCGGAATGTTCATCGGCGCGGGCGTCGGGCTCTCTTACTCGGCCATGCCCGCCCTGATCATGGGAGCAGTCCCCATCACGGAATCTGCAGCCGCGAACGGACTGAACTCTTTGATGCGATCGATCGGCACGTCGACGTCTGCCGCGATCGTGAGCGTCGTTCTGGCCGGAATGACCATCACCGTCGGCACCGCAGTGATCCCCTCGTTCGAGGCGTTTCGTGCCACGTTCCTGATTTCCATCGCCGCCGCCGCTGTGACGATGGTGTTCGCCGGGTTGATTCCCAAACAGAAAGTCACGTAAGGGAATCAACCCGGCAGAGGACTCACTTCTCCGAAGAGCCTTCGATGCTGCCAGTCTGCAACTTCGACAAAAGTGTGTAGATGAAATTGATGATGATCTCCACGTGGTGCCCTCTCACATAATGGGTCCCCGACCCGTCAACGACGGTACCGCAGAACTCTTCTGCATCGAATCACCGACAATCAATTCTGCAACGTGTTCTAATCTGAAGCGACGACAAACCGAGGAGCCCTTCATGACCTGGACGCGTACCGAACTCGAAGACGCCTTCGCGGGGTACCAGAACACCGTTGTCGAGTGCACTCGTTCCGGCGATTGGAACGCCTTCGCGGACATGTTCACCGAGGACGTCGTCTACGTGGAACACGCTTTCGGAACCCTCAATGGCCGAGAAGCTGTACGCAAGTGGGTCACTCGCACGATGACAGAGTTCCCGGGGCACCGCATGACCGAATTCCCGGCCAACTGGTTCGTCGTCGACGAGCAGCGCGGATGGATCGTGTGCGAGATCGACAACCCGATGGAGGATCCGGGCGACGGATCCAAGCACGGAGCCGCCAACATCACGATCCTGCATTACGCCGGCAACGGATTGTGGTCTCGCGAAGAAGACGCCTACAACCCGATGAACTTCCTGTCGATGGCAAAAGCATGGTGCCTCGCCGCCGAAGCGGCGGGCACCCTCCCCGATGACGCCAAGGCCTGGCTCGCCAAATTCGGCGCTATGGTGCGATAGATCCTGTCGGTAACGAGGAACCAACCGGTTGGGCCGGCCCGACCGAGCCGGCCAACGACCACTGCCCGTAGTCGCGAGTGAGGATCGAGTTCAGATCCACGCCGACGCCGTCGACCTTGCGCTTGTCGATCTCGAACTGGTGCAGGTTTGCCCTCGGGTGCACATATCCTGCGGGTGAACCCCAATTGTGCTGCCAGAACCAGGTTCCGACGCCGGCGCTGATCATTGCGTCGATCACGCGCGTGTTTCCGTAGATACCGAGTGCTCCGTTGCCGACGACCGAGGCCCACCCCTCGAGGTACGGCGAGATCAGTGTAGTGATTTCGGTACTGGTCGGGTTGTCGTCGATCGACGCGTAAATCGGCCGACCGGACGGCCCACCAGCCGCAGCGTGTAGTTCGAGGCCACGGGAAGCATGACGCTTGCCTGCCTCGCGAGCCCCGCGCCAGTCCGCCGTTCCGCCCTTGCCGAATTGATAGCAGGAAACGACTTGGAGTCCGGCCGCCGTCAACGCGTCGGTTTCCCGCGCCAGTACGGGCTTGCCGACCATCCAATCGGCTCCCGGGCGCCTATCCGAGACATATCGAATGGCGCCTGCATACCCGGCGGCCTTGATTGCCTGAGCGGACGGCACACCGGCGGCGTAATCGAGCAGGGTCCCCAGCGAACCGGCATTGGCCACCGACGTCGTACCGCTCAATGCAGCGAGTCCGGCAGCTGCCGATCCAGCCGCTGCGTACTTGAAGAGGTTTCTTCGCGAGACGTGCACAAAGCTCCGATCATCGGCGTGTCCCGCTGGAAGTGGCGGGCAGGCAAGCTATCTTCTTTCGCTCGCATTCCACCACAGTCACATCAACCCCGCCATGCACTTGGCCAACAATGCTCACATTGTCACCAAATTGGACGCTAGACAGATAGTCAGACAGACAACAGTGGCCCCCGAAGACATCGTCTTCGGGGGCCACTGAGTCGGCCTAGCGGCCGGAAGCTATCAGCTGAGCGAGGTGAAGAAGCTCAGAGCGCTGAAGAGATCAGACGCGTTGCTGAAGAAGTCGTTGAGGAAGGTGAAGGCATCCGAGAATTCTGCGCTGCTCATGCGATGTGCTCCTGTCGAAGATACGGTCCAGAGGATTGCCGCCACGTGAGTGGCTGCTGGCGATAAGAGTAGAGGTCTTCCGTTACTTCCGCGACACCAAATGTGTCCGGGACGTTACATTTCGACCCCTTCGGGACACGGACATACACACAGGTGACGCCCACCGGCAGTGATCAAACTGTCACCTACGGACGATTTATTGACGTATTCCGAACATCGTTCCCGATAACAGCTATCTCTCAGCATCAAACCTGTAGGCGGACCACAAGATTGGCAAGCCTTACTTAACAGAGGGGGCGTTGCTCCCGCTAGAGCGCGTACCAGCAGATTGGCCAAATCCCTCGCGGCAATGTGGCCACGCGAGCTTAGTCCGGGCGCAAACATTCAGCCACAGTTCGAGTTAGCGAGATCTTTACGCCGAAAACGACCATCCCGACTGACCGCGGGACCGTACCTAGCGGTCATCATGGTGACGCTATTCACACCGATTTGCGGAACTCCAGGCACCGATAGCAGCCCTATCTCGACACCAATCGGACGTTCGAGGGCACAGTGGAGTTCATGAACCTCACAAAAAAGAAATCCTGGAGTGAGCTGTCACCCGCGCAGCGCCGCGTCGCCGCCCTGCTCGCAACGATTCAGTCCCTGTTGGCGATCGCCGCGTGGACAGACCTGGCGCGACGCCCTGCCGATACGGTCAACGGCAGCAAGAAGAAGTGGGCGGCGATCATCTTCGTCAACTTCTTCGGGCCGCTCACCTACTTCCGCCGAGGCCGGATTCAGTCGAAGTAGTCCCAGAACTGCAGCCACTTCACGGAGGCGAAGAGCGTCAGAGTCACGACGTACACCGCAATTACCGCTGCGACACCGCGCCAGTTGGTGCGGGGAACGGCGCCGTCGACCGGGTCGAGCCAGTGGCGGAACCACCTGGTGACCGTCGGCATCAGGAACCACGTCATGGCGCCGACGCTGACTATCTGGCTCAACCACATCGACAGCCACGGCGGCGCTCCGATCCCGTCGAGCAGCGGACCGAGAAATCGTGACAGCGTCATCACTGTCGGATAGAGAACGAGCAGGATGATCATCGCCGTTTTCCAATTCGGCGTCGCACGGGTCTGCCCGTTCTCCGTGCGCAGAATCGTACCGAACGGTGTCGACCGCGTGGTCTCGGTGAAGTCCTCGGCCAACTCGGCTCGCAGTTTCGGCAGTGCCGCGGCCCTTTCGGGCGACGCCATCCACTCCGCCAATTGCTGCTCGGTCCGAAACCGAAGGACGGACTTCCACTGGGTGGAGTCGGTGACCGACCGCAACAACATCACCGACTCGTAGCCGGAAAATCGCGAACTGAGATCGATGAGATGGCGTTGCGTTCGCAGAAACTCGTTCTCCTTACCCATGACGACGACGTGGTCGTACACGCCGATACCGGGCGGCGGCAGAACTCCGTCGACGAGGACCAGATCACTCGTCTGTGCCAGAATTCCCGTTGCCGCAGCAGCTCTTTCGAGATCGCGGCGATCACTCGACTCCAGCCAACGGTGAAGATCGTCGGCACTGTCGAATGTGACAGACATGCCGTGCGACACCGGTTCCGGTTGATCACTGATGCCACAGCTCAGGTAGCCGTCGAATCGACCGGCGGTCTCGGCCGCACGCTCGACCCACGCCCGGAATCCCGAACTCGTTCGGTGATACCCGGTGATGGCGGTTGCGGACACGTCAGCCCGACACCCGGCGCCCTTGCACGTATACGTGCGCAATCGCGGGCTCGCGCATCGCCATCAGGAGGCCGAAGAGCGTCTGGTCGCGGGCGAGTATCGGATCATCCGAACGTGTTCCGTGGTTGACGAGCCCGGCGAGCGGCGGCCACCCGGAGGGATCGATCACCAGGAAGTCGGCCTCTTTGCCCTCATCGAAGTTGCCGATCCGGTTCTCCATGTCCAGCGCGCGAGCACCGGCGAGTGTTCCGGTGAACAGCAGTTCGGCGGGGTGCATCGACACTCCGTCGTCGCCGGCTTCGGAGATATGAACCTTGAAGGCGTCGCCGAGGACTCGGGTGAGCAGGCACTCGTCGCCGCCGCCGAAGTCCGATCCGATCGCGATGTTGACCCCTGACGCAACGGTTCGTTTCCACGGCATGGTGCCTGAGCCGAGAAACTGCTGGGACGTCGGGCAATGTGCGATCGAGGTTCCGGTCTCGGCCATGCGTGCGAGTTCGGAGTCCTGGCAGTGCACCGAGTGCGCGAGTATCGCGCGCGGACCCAGAAAGCTCTTTCCGCCGACCTGTGAGCCGGGGAGGAACTTGCCGTCGTACGTGTCGAGATAGGTCTCGACCTCGTACTCGGCGAGTGTGGTTGCCACCTCGCCGGTTCCCGGCCGATTGTTCTCATTGAGGTGACTGTGGAAGTAGACGCCTCGGTCACGGACCGAGTCGTACAACTCCCCCAAGTCTTTCAGCGTCCGTGTTGTCACCGCGAGGGAGAAGCGAGGAACCACTGCAACGTGAATGAGTGCGGTGTTCACGTCGCCGGTGTCGGCCGCGTGCCACTTGTCGATCTCCTCGCGGGTGAGTCTGATCGCGTCCTCTTCCGAGGTGATCAGCGCGGCAGCGGACGCCGGGCCGGTGGTCTGAATCCCGCGGCCGCTGACCACTCGAAGGCCGCGATTCAGAGTTTCACTGAACAATGCGTCCTGTGCGTGCGGGAAGGCCGATCCGAACACCATCGCGGCCGTCGTTCCCGTGGCGATTCGGCGAGCGCAGAAGGCCTCGGCAGCGTGCTGGGCGAACTCCGGATCAGCGAATCTCGATTCGGAGGGAAAGACGCACAGGTCGAGCCACTCGAGGAGTTGGCCGCCGCCGTACGCATCGCCGGCGTAGGTCTGCGGGAAATGAATGTGGGCATCGACGAATCCGGGCAGCAGGAAACCCGGTCGATGATCGTGAATTTCGCCGCCCGCGAGGTCTCCGGGGAGCGATTCGAATTCTCCGCAGTAGACGATCGTTCCGGCATCGTCGATCGCCAAGACGCCGTCGGGGATCGAGACGAGCGACTGCGCCGCATCCTCAACCGTCGGACGACCGGAAATGTGGAAGACATGGCCTCGATGAAGGTGCGTCACTTACTGAGCAAAGCACAAAACTACCCGGCGCCGCGCGGCGAATGCTGTCCTTTTTGTCAGATATTGGGATCAAGCAAGAGTTGCATGCCAAACAAGAGCCGCAGCCAGTGCACCTGCACCATTCAACGACCAATGCAGAGCAATCGGCGCAATCAGGCTGCCGCTGCGATGACGAAGCCAGGTGAATACGAGACCGGCCGCAGCGGTGGCGAGAACAGCTCCGAGGATGCCGGCGACCTGGCCGACGACTCCGGTACCGAGAAAGCCGGACAGCCCTTCGTTACCACTGGTCAAACCCATCGACGACGCGATATGCCACAGTCCGAACATCAGAGAACCGGCAGCGGCGACGCCGCGGAATCCACTGACCCGGTTCAACGTGCCGTGCAGGACGCCACGGAAAGCCAACTCTTCGGGAATGACGGTCTGCAGCGGGATCACGATCATCGACGCGATGATCGCGCCGGAAATAGTGGCGTAGCGATCCGCCATGAAGAAAGGACGTGTGAGCGGAAGCAGAGCGCCGACGGCGACAACGGTCAGGACCAGGCCGACGGCAGCAAGCGCGTACTTCGAACCTCGCCGCAGGTCACGAGGGGACAGCCCCAATTCCGCCCAACCCATTCCCCGGCGCTTGGTGAGCGCCAACAGGACGAGAGCAGAGATGGGTACCGTCGCGATGCTTGCCCAGGCGGTGGTGAAATGCGCGATCAGATTGGTTCCCACCAGCACCACGATCACAACAGCGATATCCACGTATGCATGCATCCGCGGAAAACGAGGAGCGGTCGCTTCGATCTCCACTGGAGCGATCTCCACTGGGCCGCCGCTCGTTAGCTGAAAGTTCACTTTTTCCAGTGTACTGACGCACGAGAACTGCCCGCCACTGTTTGCGAACACGCTCACAGTGACGGGCAGGTCCCGAAACACCTCTGATCAGGCGCCGAGCGTGCTCGCAAACTTCGGAACGGCGTTGTCGATTGCGTAGGTCAACCCCGGTACCGAGCCACTCGAGAACGCATTGACGAGTGCCGGGTCATCGAGGATCAACAGATGTCCCTCCTGGGCCGACGGGATTGCGCGCAGCAGCGGATCGTTCGCAAACGCACTGCTGTCGAGGAAGATCGGAAACAGAACCGTGAGATCCGCGTCGAACAAGTTCAGGTTCTCGTTGGCGACCGGGATGTAGAAGTTTCCGGTGGCTTTTTCGGTGATCGCCGTCGGGATCGTGAAGCCGAGGCGCGTCATGAAGTCTGCGCGTGCGTCGCCGGGTACGTACGCGCCGTAACCATCGGAACTGTAGGCGCCGACGGCCGCTGTCTTACCCGCAAAGCTCGGATTGGCGGCAATTGCAGCGTCGAACTTGGCGTCGAGGCCGGACAGTAGCGCCTTTCCTTCTGCTTCCTTGCCGAGAGCCTTCGCGACGAGTTCGGTCTGCTGCTCGACCGTCGTCCCGTACGCAGTGGCCAGACCCGGCGGCGGCCCGACCGTCGGCGCGATGGCGCTGAGCTTGTCGTAGGTGGCCTGCGTGTTGTCGCTTCTCGTCCACAAAATCAGGTCCGGGTCGAGAGCAATGACGTCCTCGATGCTCAGGTCCATGGTTCCGAGGATCTTCGGGTCCGTGGTGAACTCGTCCGCAATCCAGGGTCCGACACCCTTGCCACCGAACGCCATCCAGTCCGCGACACCGACCGGCTGTGTTCCGAGGGCAAGTGCCGTCTCGGCGTCCGACCAACCGAGCGCGACGACGCGCTGCGGGTTGGCCGGGACCTCGACGTCGCCGAACATGGTCGAGACGGTTGCTCCCGCCTCCGCGGGTGCGTCAGCGCTGTCGCTGCTGCAGCCGGCAAGCCCGGCGACGGCGAGCGAGGCCGCCAAGGCGGTGACTGCAATCTTCATTCGAGAGACTTTGATTCGCATGGTTACCAGCACTCCTCCAACGCTCCAGCGAGAATTAGGGAAGGCTAGCATCAGCTAACGAAGACTGTCGCCCATCGGCCAGATCGTATTCAGGATGCGTCTGCGGCCCGTTCGAGCTCCGCGATGTCGATCTTCTTCATCTTCATCATCGCGTCCGTGGCGCGTTGTGCCTTGGCCCGATCCGGATCCTTCATCAGTTCGAGAAGACGATTCGGGACTACCTGCCAGGACAATCCGAACTTGTCCTTGGCCCATCCGCACGGGCCCTCTTCCCCACCTTCGGTCAGCCTGGACCAGTAGTGATCGACCTCAGCCTGATCGACGCACGGAATCTCGAATGACACTGCTTCCGAGAACGTGAACATCGGTCCGCCGTTCAATCCGGTGAATCGCTGACCGCCGAGCTCGAAGCTGACGGTCATCACCGATCCCGCCGGCATTCCGGAAGGCGATCCCTCGACGTATCTTTCGATTCCCAGGATCTGCCCGGAACCGAACACCGAGATGTAGAAGTTCGCTGCTTCTTCTGCTTGGTTGTCGAACCACAAACAGGGAGTGATGGAAGGCATGTTCTGTCCTACTTTCTTAGGTGCGGGTTTGATCCGGTCATTCGTAAGATCGGAGAGCC
>NZ_JBJURM010000021.1:0-120562 GCF_046097995.1 Rhodococcus sp. 5A-K4 | reverse complement strand
CCTTCGGGGCCGTGGTTCCGGGCTGCGCCCGGAACCGGAAGGGCGCGGGCGGCAAGCCGCCCTGATGACGGAAGTCCTACGCGCTGCGCGCCGGACTCGTGGCTGCTTTTCGTTGTGGCAAAAAAGATTCCAAGAGAAGGCGCGCACAAAAAATGTGTGCGCTGTTTCGGTTGCGGCGCAATCGAAAGTGGTGGTGCCATCCTTTGGCTGATCGGGACGGCACCACCGAATCGTTATCTTCCGGTTCGAGTGCTCGCTGTTACCGCCGCCGTGCGCAGTTGGTCCCAGAGTGCCGGATTCATTCCGAAGTCGAGTGCGCGCTCGAACAACTGCCCGAAGGAATGAGCCGGATCGAGAGTGCGCCCCACGATGAGGGCCTCGCGAGAAAGCGCCGCATGACGCGCCACCCAATGGAATATCGCGCCGATGATGATCACCGGACCGGCAAGGTTGGCGGGCAGTAGTGCCCCTACTTGCCGCAACATCTCAGCGGCGGCATCGGCGTTCTTGTCCGTCACATGCACGAACAACAGATCACGGACAGTCACATCGTGCATCGCGGCCGCGATAAGCGCTGCATGTTCGTCCGTGACGACGATTCCCCCGTCATTCTTTGCACGACCGATATACGGCGCTAATCCACTGGTGAACGCGAGTTCGGCTGCCCCGCGTGGATCCATGGCCGCCAATTTCACTCGCTGCTGATCGAAACCTTGCGCGACCGTTGCAGCGCGCTCTGCGCCGAACTGAGCTGGTTCGAAAGCTGCGCGCATCTGCGCACGAGTCTGCAGCGTGGCCACGCCGAGTGACTGCGCCTCCAACACGATCGGATGCGACCGCAAATCCATCTGGTCACCAGCCTGCACCGCGAGCGATCCGACGCCGTGCCACCGGCGAACGACACCCTCGGTGAAGACGTACACCGGTGTAACCGCATCCGGTCGGAACTGCTCGAACACCTCACCCACAGCATCGCCACGCTCAACCGGCCCGAACACCACTACCAACATTTCGCGGCACTGGGCAAACGGAGTAGCGCCCTCCAGATTCGCCAGAACTCGCCCCGACTCGACATCAGTCAGCTTGATCATCGCAACCGGCATCGGCTCGAGATCGAGGGCGATCACAACCACCTCATCGACAGGAATATGACCGCCGAGCGCAACAGCACCGGCAACGCAATCGGACGGCGAAGACAAACGAAAAGTACTCACAGGTAACCCCTTTGGGTCGTGGGGGTGCGCTGGTGAGGCGCACCGGACTAGGACAACACCGATGACACTGCCACATGCCACCGACAAAAAGAGCCATGAACGGCGGTGAAATGCCGCCTGCCCTCGCCGTGCCGGGGGCAGGGCGAGACGCGAGAAAGGCCCTGGTCCAGAGGGTGCGGACCAGGGCCTTCCCCGCGTCTGCGGGGATCGGGGTTTAGGCGATCGCGGCGACGACGTCCGCACTATTCGTCACCAAGGCAGCGTGACCCTCCCTGATCGCTCGGTGACACCCTTCGGAGGCGGCCGAGGTCACCGGACCTGGTACCGCCAGCGCGGGTTGGCCGAGCTTGGACGCCCACGTCAAAATGTCACGAGAACCGCCGCGCCAACCGGTCTCTACAACCACCGACGCCTGAGACAGGGCGGCGATCAAGCGATTCAGCGCGAGCGAACGATGCCGAGAGGGGACCGAGTGTGTGGGCGAGTACTCACTGACCACAAGGCCGCCATGCTCCGAGATGTCTCGGAACATTCGCTCATGTGCAGCGGGATGAGGCCGGTCGATGCTTGCTGCTGTGACTGCGATCGTCGCACCGCCCACTGCCAAGGCAGCACGATGTGCGGCAGAAGCAATTCCGAAGGATCCTGTCGAAACGACAGTCCAACCCGTAGCGGACAGGTCACCGGCAATCTCGGAGGTCACATGTTCGCCGTATGCCGTCGACGCCCGGCTTCCCGCGATCGCGATCATGCCCCGATCGGAGTGCAGGGAACCAGTGCCGAGGACCCAGAGTCCAAGAGGGCTCACATCATCCCCGTCTGCGCCGGCGAGGGCGCTAAATCGTTCGCGTGGCCACTCCGCGTCGTCGGGAGTGACAAACCGCCCGCCGAGACGGTCGGTGACCTCGAGGAATTGCGCGGCCCGATCGCCTCGCCGTAGATCCTCAGATCCCAGAGGCAATCCCTCGACGGGCACTCGGTCCCTAACAGCTGCTGCAGCCTCTTCGACTCCGAGCTCCTCGACCAAAGCGACCAACGCCGCGGATGGCCCGTCCGAGACCACGGACAAAAATGCCCACGCCTCACGCCTGCTATCGGAAATTGCACTCTCGACACTCGGTACTGAAACAAACACCACGACAGATCCCCTTTGAGTGGGCACAAGGTGAGCTGGTCACGCTCACCGAAAACGAACTAGGACAGCACAAACACTAACCGACAGCACCGACGGAATTGGTCCGAAATGCCCCTGACCCTCGCCGTGCCGGGGGCAGGGCGAGACATGGAAGAAGGCCTGGTCGCCGGTTGCGCGACCAGGCCTGATCCATGGGTGGTGGCCTGCGAATCCTCGGGATGGCGCAGGCTCCGCTATATCGCAGCGACGCTCTCCGCTGTCATGGCTCCGACCGCAGTGCGCACCAGCAGCGAATTGGTTCCCTGTGCCTGTGCGATCCACTCCGACTGTTCACACTCATTGAGTGACAACCATTCTCGCGACGTCAACACTGCGCAGTCGAGTGCTGCAACAACCGTGATTGGTGTGAGAAGCCTCCAAGCGGCTAAACGATAAACATCGGCAAACTGTGCATTGACCGGAGGCCACTGCGCATCTGGGTACAACCTCGAAAAGGACTGCGCTGCAACGTCCTCCACTGCCGCAGCAACCGGGTAGTGCCGAGACTGCCGAAACTCTCCGCTGTGGATTTCTGTTCGATGATCACTCATGAGCAGGTCTCCTCTGAGACGGTTCCGGCCGCCGCGGTCTGCGCACCTTCATCGCGACGTTTATGCCCGCTGAGCTTGTGATACGGCATGGTGTCAGTCCAACTCCCCCCGACTATGGAAGGAATCGTCACAGACTTTTTGTTGACCCGGACAACCGAGTACCAACCTCCGGACCACTGGACGAGATCGCCCTTCGAGATCGTGTCGGGACCGTAGTTCGTCGCCTTCCCGGATTCGATTTGCTGAGCCCGGACCGCTTCCCAGTAACTGATCTGGTCCTCGCGATCGGCGATCCTGTTTTCGAGCAGTTCCCGGTAAGCACCTTGCGCAGGTGGGAATTTCTCGACCTGCTTGGTGTCGCCCAGGACAAACAACGTCCGTTCATGTCCGTCGCGTTCGCGCTGGTCCGCCCGCTGATCGGCGTGCAACTTGTCGATGCGGTTCTTCACCGTCACAGGGCTGTAGCGAGCCTCTGTAGTCGCAGCTGCGGACTCTGCACGTCGTTGCGCTTGCCGTGCATCATTCTCGGCGGAAACTGCCTGACCGAGCCGCCTGTGCGCCGTATCGAGTGCTCGACGATGGCGCTGTTCGGAATGATGACCGATCTTGATCGGCTCTCCCCCTGGAGGCAGCGCTTCGACCGCGCGATGTTCCGCCTTCCACGCCTGTTTCGCTCTAACCGAGCGACGTTCCGCCTTCTGCTCGAGTGCAGCGACGCGCTCCGCCTGCGGCTCGATGCGATCGGCTTCAACCTCTACCGCCGGCCTAGCTGTGGCATCGATTGAAATCTCGACCTCGAAACCCTGCGCCAGTAAGGCATCTGCCGTCATTTCGATCAAGCGAACCCGGGGCGCGCGATCGCGACTCCCCCGCATTCCCCACATCGCAATGCTGCGAAACCACCGCCACCCGTGCGCCCGTAGAACCTCGCCGGAACCGTCACCGCGGGAGGTTCCATCGATCAACGTGCCATCAACCGCGCTGTGCGAAATTGTCAACATGCCAACTCCAAAATTACCGGTAGAGGGAGGATGGTCAGTCCGCCCACACTTCACTAGGACACTGATCATTCTACTGCCTGACCTGCTGATATATGGGAAACTTTCGATGAAAATACCCCTGACCCTCACGGTGCCGGGGGCAGCGTGAGGATCAGGGGCAGCGGGCGGTAGGTTGTGTTCGGAACCCCGCAGTTTCGGCCCTTAGCCGACATGTGTGTGTTGAAGTGGATGAGGGTATTGAAACGGCAGTAGTACAGAGGATGAGGATCCCACCGATGACGCAGCAAGAGCCGTGGCGCAGGATCTCCAACCCTGTTGATTTGCCGGCCTTTAGCGGTGCCGCCGACCTGCGAGTGCTTGATGCAGAGGTTTTCGAATGCATCCTTCGTGATCACCTGATTCCTCGATCCTCAGAGCGAAAGTACAACGCGCACTGGCGAAACTTTTGGAATGTGCTGGCTTTCGACGATGAATTGGCGGATCGGGCGACGGCCATCCTCGAAGACTTCGTGGATCAAGCCAAAGCAGCTCTCGACGCAGAAGAGTTGGATGACAAACAACAAGGCCGCGCCAGGAAATTCATCGACAAATCAGTCATGGCGCTCGACCGAATCGACAAGGCAGAGGATGCGCCTCTGGCCTGGATAGGCGAGCGGGCAGCACAGTTCAACCCGCGATCACGCGAGGTCATAGAAAAGCTCGTCCAAGCCATCGCGGAACACCGCAAGACTTTGGACAACGAAAATCTCTGGCGAGTACTCAGACTCGTGGGACTGGACCCGGACGCACGCTGACCTCTCATTGATCGCGGTTTCACCACTGTGGGGGCTTTTCCAATACGTCGGTATCGCGACGTTGGGTGGTGTCAGCGCAAAGCCGCGGCCACAGCGAGCTGCGAAAGGTCCACTACTGGACCGTCTTCAGCCCAGACCTGTGTCCTACCGACTGCCAGGATCTCGCGAGAAGGCAACACGCACCACGGTTCGACACGCGAGAGCACCTCATGAACGAGAACAGTGGCGTGGAACCGTGTCGGCACAGTCGTGACGTCGAGCAACTCACCTCGCCGCCGCAAGTCGGCCGTCGATCGAGCAGTGCCGTTACTGATCACCACTTGCCGAAGCGGAAGACCGCGTAATGCGAGTACTCCAACGACGTGCGGTTCCAGCCAACCTTGTTCGCGCCATGCGGGAAGGATCCCTCGCCCCTTGGGCAGAGAGATCTTCGTGATCGCTTCACTCGCATAGTCAGCAGCCTGTTGTGATCGTTCCTGGGTGTCGGCCGGCGGGCGGCACAACTGCAGAAGTCTGGTGTGCGGAATCGCCGCATTCTGGCGGTTACTGCCCGCCATCCATCGCTGGACAGTGCGAACACTGACGCCGGCCGTATTCGCGACGGCAGCCGTATCAACGTGTCCGGTGGGGGTACGCCCGTAGCAGGTCCCCAACATCGCTTCGAGGCGCTTGCGCGTCCAACGAGGGGCCGCAGGGGCCTTCATGGGCGATCGATCCCCATCTCGTCGATGCGTTCGAATTCCCAGCCGGCGACATACTGCTCATCGGCATGGTTCGTCATCCACTTGGACACACCTTCATCGCCGTTCTGCTCGAACGCAGACCACATTGCTTCGACATCGGCAGGGGTGAGTTCGAGTTGGATCTGGCGGTCCCGCTTGTAGGTCTTACCGGCGGCGCTCGGACCTTGATGACCACGTACGCGAAGGTGACCACCCCGATTTGCGAGTGCCTTGCCTTTCGACGTCGCTCGAAAAGATGCCAGCGCAGCTTTGCGTCCGCGCTGCGTCGTGGCCGCTTGCCGTGATTTCTTTGCGAGTTTCTGCAACGTGTCTGCTTTGGGTTTACCGATCCGTTGGTGCCCTTCTGTTGCTACCCACCGCTGAACCGTACGTTGGGTTACCCCAAGGTCTTTGGCCGCATCTGCAGTGTTGAGACCGCCTCGCTTATTGAGTCCATACGCAGCGAGCAATAGTCCTCGAACGTCCGGAGCTGCTCGCCCGGGTGACACCGAGGCGCCGCTTCTTCCAGTGAGGGCACCGAAGATTTTTGACCGGCGGCCAGGATCTTTGTTCGTGTTCTTACGTGCCATCACTGATCACCGCGAACGGTGTAGTCCGCGGCATTCCAGTCCAAATGGAGTTGGTCTTTTCCTCGGTAGCCCTTACCGGTCAAGAACTCGGCCTGGTCGGCGAGCAAGGCCGAGCCTTCCCATTTGTACTGCCCGAACCCGCGACCTAGCGTCTCTTGCTCTCCAGGCCAGGAAGCGATCGGATCAGGATTGTCGGAGACGTACAGAACGGTGTCGTTCGAGATGGCAACTGGCCACCGGTCGGCGGCCTTGCCGATCTTCACCACGCGGCGGAGGATGTTCGCTCGGGCTTTCGCGATGATGTGATGGCGCCGTTCCGGAGCATAGCCCGGCCGGCCCTTCATGAAATCGCTACTGCCGAGCATGCCCAGAGTGCGTGTGTAGACAACCTTGAGTTGATCGCGGGCGAGTTGAGCATCGGGATCGGCAAGGTCCAATGCGGTACGCGCATCGCGGATCCGCTTGTACCAAGGATCGAGGACTCTGCCGTGCTCGTTCCACACGTACGCCTCGATAACTTCCGGCTCGTAACCGAGTTCGTGGGCGTACTGCATGGTCGGCGTTGTGACCCATTTGGGCTCGTTGATCGAAAGCCCTCTCGGGTTCAATGGATTCGGGTACCGCCAGTCCGAGGATTCCGGAATCTCGATCTTCCAGTAACCAGGCAGAGATTTGTCGAATACGGCGCCGCTCTCGTGATGCTGCGGATCTCCGATTCCGAGTTCGAGGCTGGCGATGCCTGCGGCGTGGGATCCACCTCGGTCATACGCGTGGATAAAGAGATGTTCGGCCTCATCCGTGGTCAGGGGCCGTGACCAGTCGATATCGGTTTCGGTGTTACTCATCTGGGATGGTGGAATTGGTTGTGACGGAGCGAAAACCGTGTCGCGTTCCCGCGAACGAGTGCTGATCATCAGATCGAATCCTGTCGTGGACGCAGACATTGCCCACGGAAACTTCAACGCGTCGGCGAACGTCGCCAAGCGTGCCGCCAATACCGCTGGCGTCGGGTCATCGGCGAGGATCGGCATATCCGCTTCGTCCTGACCCATTGCCGAGACAAACGCTATCCAGACACCCCGTTCGTCGCCATGCCACACTCGCGTCCACGTACCCAGACGATCACCGAACTTTCCGCCCAGAGACCAGCCCTCCTCCAAAGCCTCAGTCACGAAAGGGATACCTGCGGTCAACGTGCGCATTTCTTCAGCACGTTGACGTGGATCATCTCCGAGGGTCCCTGTCTCGATCCCGAACCGCCGCGCCATGGCGTCGGTCACCCAGATTTGCCCGGGCTCGCTCCACCGTTCATTCACTGCGGTACCGAAGTTCTGTGCCCGGATCACTTCGGCAATGTGCCCCACGTGGAGGATGGGGCCGGGGTCGATAACCTCACCGCTCGGTAGCCATAATCCATCGACGTCGAGTACCCCCGCCGGCCCGGCGAAGCGCCGTCGATTCGCCGCACTGCCGGTTGTGCTCGGATCGAGCCTTACTGCGCGACTTTCGCTGGCGTGCGTCGAAGTTCTCCCTGAGTTTCTGCCTGAAGGTAGGGATTTGCCGGACAGCGGCGACACGTTTTCCGCCATGTCGTCGCTATTTGGAGATGAAACAGACAGCGCCGCACGCATTTTGGCCGTGCTGTCGAGCCAGCACTCGATGTGCATCGGGCGCTTTTCGAACGCGAAGGGTGAGGTGAGTCCACACATCGAGCACGGTGCGGCGGGGAAGATCGGTTCGGCGACCCCTCTGCAGCCTTCCGCGTCGTGATAGCTTGCCACCTGCTCCTCCTCGGCGATAGCAGACACGTTCAAGTTCTGCGTGTTATCGGGCATGGAGGACTGTAGGTGATGACCCCGACTGGATTTCGCTGGCAGGATGCCTGAAAGGTGCGAGAGATGGTGCACCCGAGAGAGGCGGGATATGGCACTTTCGTCTACAGGTCCGCGACTGACGCCAGGATTTCTCGTGTCATCCGATCCTGAAGGGCATGTTCCGTCAGAATCTGAGGGACCTGCTCCGTCGGACTCGTCATCGCCGAGTACCTTCCACAACCTCAACGCGGTCAAGCGCTGACGCCGATCTTCACAATGGATAGTGCGCTGGACCGTGTACCTAGGCGTTTTACCTGTGCGCTCTTCGCCGATCAGGATCCCTTCGTCGTACAAGGCTCGCAGCGCTGTGCCGCGGTCGATCTGTGGAGCATCCGACATCGATTGTGCTGCTGCCTTGAGGACCTGCTCGAGAGCCGTTGACTCCACGAGCAATTGGGCTTCCCCATCGCGTGGCGTCGGATCAGTGAGTACGTAGCCAAGGCGGATTCCGCGCGCGTCTTCGCGATATTTCTTTACGTCTTGGAATTCACCCACAAGTGTCCGTCGCCACCCCAACCTGTTAGCCAGGGGAAACACGGGAGCCTCGCCGGTCCGAACATCGTCGACATACGCCAATCCGGTACGTAGGGCATGGGCAATCAGCTCGCGAACCCGGGCACCAGTGCGAGAAGGCAAATCAGGATCGGCGGCCGCGGTAATCGCGTCGCGGAGGCCGACATGGACCATCTCTAGGGTCTGATCGACTTCTTGCTCTGTCAATGCGCCCACATCGAGTAGAAAACGGGTCATAGCAACCCAACCGCCCCAGATCGCGCCCACGGCTTCAGCTTGGCGCACACTCTCTCCACTCGAGCGCAGAGACTCGGCATAATGCGCAGCGGCTCGAGCCGCTATCTCGCGAGTCTCGTCCAAACGACTGGCCAGATACTGCAGGAAGCTGGCCATCAACAAGGCGCGGCCGTGCCGACTCTCGTCCCGGTCGAGAGCAATGAGCTGATCCAACTCGATCTCATCCGCTTGCAGAGGTACTGCAAGCATGCGCTGAGCGCCCGATCCGGGACGAGGCATGACCTCGGACGTGACAACAGCTGACGCGCGAGGGGGTGTGCCATCGAGAATGCCCAAACCATCACGAGTGGAACGCGATCGAGATTCTCCGTTATGCACCATGCGTGCGAATTCCTCCAGGGACTTCTGAGCGGCACCCCAATCCCGCGTCGGAGCAACGTCATCAGCCCAGTAGAGGGCATCCTTCGCCGAATTCAGTTTGATCCGAAGGGCATTGAGCGTATCTCCGTTGCCCGACATGGACGATGCCGGCCGCCGCCGATCCCACAACTCCCCCCAGTGATGCATCGCGATTGATGTCAGAGACGTCTTGTACGACCCCGGTGAGCCCACGATCAACAGCACCCACGGGTTCGGGCCGAGAGCAGATCGATAGACGTGCCCGAGCAACGTCGCGGACACACGCGAGGGGAACTGAGTCAACATCGAGCCCGAATGCGCCAAGAACGCCTCTCGGATCCGCGTCGCATCTCGAATCGGTGCAGGCAGGTCGTAACGAGCCAAAGGTCCACTCAGCAAGACCGGAGCCACACGTGCTCCATCACCACTGATCGCACCCCCGGCATGCACAAAGAACCACTCCCCTTCCGGGGTCCGTCGCCATCCGGTGGATCTGAACCGAACGGTTCGCGCGATTGTCCCGCCGGCGACCTTGAGCGCATCACGCAACTTTGCTATTCCGGAAGGGCGTGAGTCATAAGCAGGAGGGCCAGGCAACGATTCGACCCAACCGCAGTCGCGGTAATCGAGAGCGGCGATCCGCAGCCGCATGAATTCCCCGGTGTCGGGATGTGTGTAACCGATAATGACGGCTGAAAGTTGTTTGGGTGCAGGAGGATTCGCCTCTCTCTGTCCGACAATCCCCTCTCGCCCCATCAGTTTGGGCAGGTCAATGTCGAACGACTCGTCCTGAGCTTCCAGATACTCCATTTCGACGATGCGGGCATCCAAACCCAAGACGAGTTTGGCGCTCTCTTCCCCATCTTTGGTCGTTGTGATCTCGACCAACTGCATATCGACGATCCGATACGTCGGCGCTGAAATCGCCGAACCTCGCTGAACGGTGGATCCTCCAGGCGCGGCAGTAACACCAGTCTCGAGGACACGCGCAGATCCCGACGACGAACCAGCGGCCTCTTCTTGAGCTGCTGGCACTTCATTGTGAAGATCAGGATCCTGCAGCAACGGAGGGACCGGAACCTGAGCTATTTCATGTGACCCACGAGCTGCATTGCGCGCCAGCCGCCAAGCGGCCACTGCCTCGTCGGCCGCCTGACCTGCCCACTCACTGCCCTCCGCCGCAGCCTGGAGACGACAACGATCAACAGCTTCACTCAATATCCCGAATCGAAGTTCCGATTCCAGGGCCCAACGCTTGGCGCGCTTTAAGGACAGCTGCGAATCACTTGTATCAGTGATCGAGGCGACGTGAGCATGAGCCTCGGCTGCGGCCTTTTCGACAAGTAGGTGCTTCCCGCGCACCGCACCCGCGTACGCGTGCGCCGCGACCTCGCCGGCGTTGACGGGGATGAAACCACCGAATTCGTCGTCCCCTCTCCACTTCCCCGCCAGTACGTGATCAGAGAAATCGCTCTTGGGCTCGAGTGTCGCCGGTAACAGCAGTTGTACGTGCGCTCCCACCCCTCCGAGTAAGGACGCAAGATCGATGCCCCGATTCCAACCGGCGTCGTCGCGATCGAGAACGATTCGAACGGTGACCTCGTGAAAGATCTCTGCACACTCAGGAGGAAAACTGCGCCCACCTTGCGCATTGGTCGTAGCGACAAGACCCAGTTGTTCGGCGGTGTCGACATCCTTTTCACCTTCGAGGAGCCAGATAGCTTGTCCGGCAGTGATTGCCTCAAGGATCTGTGGCAATCGATAGAGCACTGAGCGGAATTCGCGGGGTTTCTGCTTGACACGCCGGCCGAGGGGAGAAATGAAAACTTGCCGAAACTGCTTGTGCCGACCCAGCTCACAGCTGGTGCACTCTTCCCGAATCACCTCCTGGACAAGCTTGCCCTCCGCATCGACATACGGGTATGCCGCGACATGCATCCAGTCGTGATCAAGTTCACGAGCGGCAGATTTCGTCGCAATCGGCTTTGGAAGTGCGCCCAGCTTTCCTCGACGTCGGCCGGCAGTCCGCTGACGCGCTGACCGTCCGGCGAGGACTGAGGTGGAACTCCCAGGAGGAAGGGGTGTATCGAAGAGATCGGACGTCGCGATCCCCAGGGCGTCAACAATGTCCTGCGCGCTAGCGGCGCAACCATGGCACTTGAGCAGGATCTTTCCGCCGGCACCATCATCCGTCCACGTTACCGACAGGGATGCGTTGTCATCCGGATGAACTGGGCACCGCGCCGAGAGCTGCGTGGAGCTGCGCACCTTCATTCCACCCGAGGACTCAAGAAGTCCCCGAATGTTGTCCATCGACCACATATGGCCGCGGCGCGCGGGCAAGGTCATCATTTAATACCGACGGGTGCGTATGTCACAACGACACGGCCCACAAAGGTGGCCTCCCCAAGCGGGGTTGAGCTACCATTGAAGACGCACCGCTCCTTTCACGGATCGAGCGGACGGAAAATTCGAGAAAAGCCCCCCTCCTGCCGCCAAGCACGGGGGGTTTTTCGCTGTCTAGGTAAAGATCATGTCCCCACCATCCGTAGTTGCTGGGGTCGAGACCGTCGTTCCACAGCTGCAACCAAACGGTCGACCTGGACATTGCTAGATGCGTACTGCCCGGGATCGAGACGATGCAACGACTCCGGATCAAGCTGAACGATGATGTAGTCGGGCACGTCGAAGCCATGAACGAGAGCAAGGACGAGTACTGCGTAGTCGCCAGACGGGAGACCGATCTCCCGGGCGCGTTGCTCGTAGACGTTGTGTTGACATTCAGGCGCCCGAGTTGCAATGAACCCGCGCGGCCCCTTGTGTGGACGTGCCATAACGCAACCTTAGATCCAATTCGTATCTGATAGCGATTACCCCCATTTTCGGGTGTGTCGCGTGCTGGTGCCGAAACCATGGTGACAGCTCACTCCCCTTCCTTTGATCGCCAGGTATCCCGTCCTCAAAAGAGAGGAGGTCCTTGGAGATCACTCCTGTGACCGATCCCGTCGAAGAACTTTTCGTGAGTCTGCTCCGGGCTCATCACATCTCCGCACTCCCAGTCAGGACATGACACGACACATGTAGCCAAACACCACCCGAATCCCTCTACGCGCGAACCTCAGCGGAAAAGTGTGGGGAGCATGGGGAGCGAGACATAAGTACAGTTCAAGGCACATAAAATGCTCCCCACGCGAGTGGGGAGCATTGTGGGGAGCGAAGTGGGGAACGAGGAGAAAGACGTAAGTCCGAACCAATATTGGAGAAGGAACTACTTCCCCGCACGCCCCTACTTCGGCCGGGTCCCGAGATGGATTTGCAATGCAACCGCTACCACGACACTGCGCGACGGTGCGCCGAACTCCGCGACTTTCTCATCGAGCCAGTCTCGCTGCGCTTTCGTGAACCGCAACTGAACCTGGATTCCACCTCGAATCTGAGGCGACCTCCGTCGCTTGGGCAACGAACTGAATGCACCAGCTTGTGGGCTCTTCGCCGGCCCTTGCCGCAGAATGTCCCCTACTTCGCCGATCTGTTCGTCCAACGCGACTTCGGCGACATCGGCGTACGTCCCCCCTATCCGCCCCTTCTCAGCCTTCAGGGCCGTCAGAGTGGCGCTATCGATGTAGATCGGCATGTTCTCGACCGCGTCGACATCATCCGGCGCGTCGTCGACATCCATCGCCGGAGTGGATGATGCGGCCGGTTCGGCGGGTTTCACATCACCTGCGGCCTCAGGATCGGCCGACGGCGGGGTCAACGAGGACATGCGTGACTTCGCTGACTGAAGGGCTTCGCCTGGATTCGTTTGAGAGGCATTGTCCGGAATGCTCGGTGCCTGCGTGTTCGACGCGACCTTCGGATCTGGCGGGGTTTCAGAATGCTCTGGCTCTACCGGCATCGGCATACCTGGTGCTGTGGAACGAACGGCGGGCGACGTCTGCTCAGCGGTATCGGCAGGGTCCACGGGAACTGATGGCCGCGGCGCACGCGTCGGCGGCAGCATTCGAGCCAGCCCCGCTCCCCTGCGCCCGGGCCCACTGGGCGCGGAGAATGCGTCCTCGAGGCTTTCGCGCGCAACCTTGCGTGCGCTCACGACACTGCCTCGACTTCCTGATTGATCTCGGTCAGTTTGCCGATGATTTCCATCGTGAGCTTTTCGTAGTCCTCTGCGAGCCCAGTTGCATTGCGCGCCAAGAAATCTTCTGCAGGCTTAGTTCCTGCTCGAAGTGCCTTGAGGCGGCCTTTCTGTGCGGCAGCGGCTTGAGTTTCGAGTTCGTGGGCGAGGATGCCGTGGCGACGTAGGTCGAAGCCTGCCGTTTCCAGGTAGCGGATATAGGTATCGAAGACGGGAGCTGATTCTCCGATGATCTCGTAGACAGAGTCTCGAACTGCATCTTCGAGCCGAGAGGATCGGGACCCGATACCGAAGAGGACGACGCCGGCGAGGCGGAGGTCCGGATTGACGCGTCGAGCGCGTTTGAAGCGCTTCGCAATTCGAGTGAGACCGTCAAGGCTGCCTTCATCTGCTCGAGTGGGGATGACCACGCCTTGGCAGCACGCAAGAACGGCGTCGAGGATCATAACGTCACCAGGCGGGGTGTCGAACAAGATGAGATCGTAGTTCGCCGCAATGCCGGAAAGCGATCGAAACAGCAGGTCACCTAGTGTTTCGGGCTCGCCGTCGTCGTCGCTATGAGACCTGTTGGCACGTGAAAACATCAGGCCCTGGATATCAGCGAGCGTGGGGCCACCGGGAACAACGTCGAGGCCTGGCCGGACATCCTTGAGCAGCGGGGGCTCAGTGCCGGTGATGAGCGCATTGAGCAGGTCTTGACCGTCGGCAACGTCGTACCCGAGGTCGCGGGCGAGGTTCCCCTGAGGATCAAGGTCGAGGATGAGGACTCGCCACCCACCAGCGGCTGCAAGCCCACCACAGTTGGCGCTCAATGAGGTCTTCCCTACCCCGCCTTTGCCGTTCGCGAAGGCGATGGTGTTGGGAATCTGCTTGCTGAACGCAGTTTCGGAAACGGCTGCTGCGATGTTCTGTGCCATTTGGTCACTCCGACGTTGGTTAGGTTCCGGATGAAAAGTGTCTGCCGAGTTTCACGCCGCACAACGCGTAGGACATCGCGTGTGATTGATGGCGGTCATTACGGGGTGTATTCACGCTGTAGTGCAAGCAGGAATAATTGCCCGTATGTGTGCTGCATTCCCTACGTGATTCGCTGCCTGCATACAGGTAGTGAATCACGGGTGAAAACTACTTGCAAGTCGTACGTGAAAACACGCAGGTAAACACGGTGGAAAGCACGCCAGAAAGCATGCCAGAATTATGGCGGGAAAGTAGGCGTGTGTTGCCGTACGAATTGATGCCATGGATCGTGCCGTAAGTCGCGCCAGAACTTATGGCGGAAGGAGCGAGGGAACTGCTGCCGGAATCATCGGAGGAAATCGCACGTGAAATGACAGTGGAGCTGAGGCCAGAGGATCCGGGAGAACAATTGCCAGAAACCGCAGTAGTCAAAACGCCTCAAATCTCAGTGGAACAAGTGCTGGAAGCCGGGCCATATTTGAGGGCGGAGGCAACAGGAGAATCCACAGAGGAACCCGAAGCAGAAGGTGCAGAGGAACGCGTGACGGACGCCGTGCCGGAATTGGGAGCGGACACGACGGGAGAAAGATCCTAAGACGTCACAGCCGTAGTCGGGCCGAATTCAACCAAAATCGGCCCAGATATCTGGCAGGCATGCCACCGCCGTCCAACACGGGCACGATTTCGCCCTTTCCCTGAACAGCGGAATTTGTGCCATAAACGGCGGTATAAAGGCGTTTGAACGGCGGTTATGTCCTAGATACTTAATGGGGAGAACTGCTGGCGTGGTGCGCGACGGGGATCTCCAGCTGGGCCGCGCTCGTGCCTCTGACTGTTGATCCGATTGCTGAGGCCGACCTCGGTCGTCGTATGCAACGCGTGAAGCAGATCTGATGTGTGGACGTGCGGCTGTAGCTCGACGACAAGGTCAACGAGTGTGTCCTCGAGGAGCTCTTCAGCAGCTCGATAGAGCTTCCACAGCTGGGCTAGTTCCCATGCAAGAAGTAGGGGGCTGGCGAAGAAGAATCCAGCACACATCTTCCGGATCCTGCGCACTTGAGGATTGCTGAATTGGCCTGCAATACGAGGGTCGCCCCAACGTGCAAAGTACGAGCTGGCGGAGCAGTCCACAGCGCTGAGATCTAGCAGTGCGGCGACGCCTTCCCAACCACTCGTTCCTAAGCCGTTTCTTGCCTCCTGGAGGGCAAGGCCGAGTGCCCGCTGACACGTTGTTGTGTACTCGGAAAGTGCGAGGCGATATACCTCAAGTTCACGCAGATCGGCCACCGTTCGGAAGTCTTGACGTCCTCCGGTGAATTCGGTCGCAACCAGCAGGGCTTCGGTGCCGTCCCAGCGGAACTTGGATTGCTTGTATACCTGCCGATGCCATGCCAGATCATCGATCCAGTGCGCAGGTTCCATGCGCGTCGAACCTAGCGGCAGGGGCATGCCAACAATGATCGCAGCATTATGGGTCTCTGTCACGAGGAGTGCAGGGGGAGGAGTCGGCCATGGGTGAGTAGTCGACATGCAGTCAATCGAATGTCGGCGGGCGACAAGATGGATTGCAGAAGGCAACCGGCGGGGGAGTGAAAGTGAGATGTTCGCTCACCTGGCGCCAAGATAGTCGAGTAGTAGTGGGCAATTGGTGAATAGATGGTGGGCACTTGGTGGCTCTGTGGCGAGGCCCCCGTTTGCGGCGATACGGGACGCATATGGGCGCCCGGCGGCCTCATGGGGGCCGAGTGAGGGCAAGAGGCAGGTGTGAATGGCAGGGTCGGCGTTTCGCTGGCCCGAAAGCAGTCGCCTTCTTCACTGCGGCTGTAGGAGAACCCGATACCGACCGAATAGGGACCGAAGTCCCTTCTGTGTGAATTCGTATGCGGTTATAGAACTTTCAACAACATTCCGTGGAGCCGGGTCGCGTCTATGTCGCGATATTGAGGGCTCAAAGTTCGGCGAGAGGGGGTTCGTGCAGGGTCAAATCGCAGTAGTTGTGACGGACATTACACAGGTAACAAAACCCCGTCCTACCACCGTCTTGCCAGCAGTTTGTGTTCTGCTACGAACCGCGCGGTTTATTATCACTGTCGGATAACCGCAGGTCAGATTAGTGTCCTTGCGAAGGTTTACCCGCTTTGCGCCATTTCCCTGTGTTCGGTGGGTGACTGACGTGTTCGTGATGTAACTGCCCGCCGCTATACCTAGTCGTGCGGCACAAGGTCGGAGCCGCGCGACACACGGCCGAAGCGATAGGCGGATAAAGATGATTGTGCGATCAGGATGTGTTCACGCGCCTCAGGGGCAGCCTGAGCGTCTTTCATTGCCCGCCCAGGGAGTCAGTCGAGGCGGAGTGCAATGAGCGCTCCACGGGCAACTGAGCAGACACTCGCCCAGGGCGTCTCTATGGTGCGACGCCGGCACGAATCTCTCGAAGCCGATTTCGCAGCACCAGCGAGCGCTACTGATCCGCCGCCCGAGGACGACGATCTCGTCGATCCTGTCGTTTCGTCGAATGTCCATCTGCCCACTGCAATTGCGACGCAGCTAGCAGAAGCACGAACCGTACGTCGTCTGACCAACGGCGAGTTCATCATCGCAGCGATCGAAGCGACCCACGACCGGCTCAACGACTTCATCCACCCGGGGGGTGTAGTGGGTGGCCGACTTTTCAAGGCCAGGGGAGTGGGATCGACATCGCCGTCCAAAGTTCCGACCACGCCTGTTGCCTACTCCCTTCGCGCTTCCGACTTCGAAGTGCTCGATGAGCTGAAGAAGGATTTTGCCGCTCGATCCAGAAGCCAACTCATCACTGCGGCACTCACAGCGCACTTCCAGCTTGAGAACGAAAAGGACTGAAACCCATGGTTTTCGAAAAAATCCGCACCACAGCAAAGTCCAAAGCCATCGGGGAAGACGTTGATCCGGACAACCCGACTGTTCGACGGACTTCCGACTTCACCGCGACTTCGAGGACCAAAGTTCGTCGCCGACCGGTATTCCTCGCGGCCGGGATCGCACTGGTAGTCGTGTTCGTCATCGGCGCTGTAGCTCTGGTTAACGGAATGCGTCAAGTGACGAATGTGCTGGTGGTGTCACAGGACATCGCACAAGGGCAACAGATCACCTCACAAGACCTTACGACCAAACAAGTCAACGCCGATGCTGGAATCGCCTCCGTCGCAGTAGAAGACAAAGCCACCGTGGTCGGACAGGTTGCAGCCGTGCCAATTCCGAGCGGAACCGTCCTTAATCCCAACGCGGTCACTTCTGCCGTTATCCCCACCAAAGGCCTGACATTGGTCGGTGTCACCGTCAGCTACGCGAAACTGCCCGCTGAGCCGCTCCGCGCCGGCGACATGGTGCGCATCGTCGACACACCCCGCGACCAAGATGACTCCCCAGTCCAGGGCCCCATCACCAGCAAAGCGCAGGTTGTTTCCACCACTCTCATCGAGGCGACACAGGAAACCACTGTGGACGTGCTGGTGCAGGCGGACGAGGCGTCATGGGTATCAGCTCGCGCAGCGACACGACGTGTCGCGATCGTGCTCGACACCAGAGAGAAGTAGTCAGATGTTCGTCGTACTCGCCTCGGCAACCGGGGCTCCCGGTGTCTCGACGACCGCTCTTGGGCTCGCTCTTAGCTGCGAAAACAGCGGCGTACTTTACGTCGAAGCGGATCCCGTCGGCGGATCGCCGCTCCACAGTGGATATTTCAAAGGAGCTATGCGCCGAGGACCCTGCTCCCTGATCAACCTCGTAGAGCCTGCGCGCCATGGAAAGTTTGGCGAATCGTTCAGTGCCCAGTCGCTGAACATCCCAGAAACCAATGTGTGGGCCGTACCGGGTCTACGCACCGCGTCTCAAGCTAATTCCATGGCAACTACCTGGGGACCTCTCGGTGCTCACCTTCGTGCAATCGACAGGCGCGGCGCCACAGTAGTTGTCGATGGCGGACGTCTCGGACATCGATCAGGACCGCACGATTTGATAACACAATCCGATCTGATTCTTGTGGTAACTCGTACGAGTCCAACGGCTTTGGGATCACTCAAAGGCGTGCTCGATCAGCTGCGTGCGCAGCTGCGCGCCGTCCGGTCACCGGCTGCTATCGGGCTGGTGGTGATCGAAGACAAGTACTACAGCGCTTCGGAAATCGGCAAGGCGCTTGGCGTCGACGTCGCCTTTACTCTGCCTGATTCGCCCAAACACGCGAAAATCTTCTCGGAGGGGCACGAGCTCACAAAGTTTCAGCGAACCCAGTCCCGTTATCTCCGGAACCTCGAAAGCGCGTGGCCAAAGATGCAGGCCTACATCGAAGAACACCGTCCCGAATGGGTGAATCCTTCCCGGCATCAGCCCCTTCCCGGCAGTCAGCCTGCTCCCGCATCCATTGGAGATCCCTCATGACCGATCGGAACGAACAGGACCCTGCACGTATACCGCTGTGGCTAGTCCTCAACGAGGTCGACGAATCCGATGCCTTGGCTATCGACCATCAAAGCGCGTCGGACGTGCGTGGCGTGGACAGCGGTGAGTCCCACCATCTCGACTCAACCGGCGCGCTTCACACGCAGCATCGAAGTAACAGCGCGGCCGCCAGCCTCCTCAGCGCAGCAGGGCATGGCAATGCCGTACCCACGGCAACAATGTCCGAGCCGGCATGGACGCCGCCTCCTGCCGCTAGCGAGATCGTCAAATCTATCGACTCCGCAGGTAGCGCGGTTGCGTACCGACGCCTCGTACGCAAGCTCGTAGACGAAGCCTCGCAGGAACTCAGTCAGGTCGTCGCTGCCCGCAAGCACGACGTCGAGTCAGACGAGACCGCCGATACCCTCCTGCCCTATACGCAGGAAGAAGAGCAACACAAGGGTCGGGAGATCATCGCCGACAAGGTCAAGCGGCACATCACGTTCGGAATCGAAAGCGGATCCGGGGCGATCGATGCCGGCGCTGAGAAGCAGCTCGCGCAAGACGTCTACAACACGATCTTCGGTCTGGGTCCCTTGCAAGTCCTCGTCGACGACCCGACGATCGAAAATATCCTTCTGACCGGCACGAGGGTCGTGGTCATGTATCCGGATGGGCGGCTTCAGAAGCGTCCAAAGATTTTCGATTCCGACGAGGAACTCATCGACTGGTTGATCAACCTCGGACAGCGATCTGAGGGCGGCGGACGCACCTTCGCCGTCAACAACCCGCATTTGAGATTGAACCTCCCAGGCAATATTCGCCTCTCCGCGATGGCGTGGACAGTCCCCGAACCACACGTGGCGATCCGCCTGCACCGCCTCAAGGACATCACTCTCGACACTCTCGTCGGATACAAAGTGATGCCAGACCTCCTCGCGAACCTGTTGGCAGCGATGGTCATCGGCGGTGCATCGATCGTGACTTCAGGTCCCATGGGCTCCGGAAAGACAACCCTCACCAGAGCGCTCGCGAACGCCTTGCCGCTCGAAACCCGTATCGGCACAGCCGAAACCGAACGAGAGCTCTTCCTCCACGAGATGCCCGGACGAGAAGACTTCATCGTGCCGGCCGAGGTGATCACAGGTGGCGGTGAACGCGACTCTACGACCAACGAATTCAAGGGCGCCACCGACCTGTCCGCCATCCTCTATGCCTTCGTGCGCATGCAACTCGAACGAGTCATCGTCGGCGAGGTCGCCGGCAAGGAGATCATCGCCATGTTCAAAGCGATGCAGATGGCGAAAGGCTCGCTGTCCACCACACACGCTGACGATGCTAAGGGTGCGATCAACCGATTGGTTACCGTCGCACTCGAAGCCGGCGTGACCGAGCGCTACGCCATTCGCCAGGTGGCTGCCCATATCAACCTGATCGTCCAGCTCGACACTGCCTATTCCACCAACGACGCCGGCGAGCGCGTGCACACCCGCTACATCAGCGAAATCATCTGGATTGAGCCAGGTGAGGACGGAATGCCCGCGGTCTCGACAATCTACGAAGGAATCCCTGGCGGCACAGGCGAATACGGGACATTGCCGCCGAAACTTCGTCGCAAAGTCATCGAGGGCGGATTCCCTGAACAGAGCATCCCGCGCCACTCACTCAGATTCGAGGAAGGGTACTGATGTACACATTGCTCGCAATCCTTCTCGTTCTGGTCCTCCTCGGAGGAATCGCGCTCATCTACAACGGATGGAAAGACAGGAGGGACCCCACCGCCCCACAGCGACATCGCCGATCCCCGATAAAGATCAGCAGGAGAAACAAGATCCTGCTCGTCGCCGGGGTACTCGTCGGCGGTTTGACCTGGATGGTCAGTGGTTGGTTCATCGCGCTGCCGCTCGGACCCGTGATCTTCGTGGGCCTGCCGTTCCTACTCGGGAAACCAGCCGCCGAAGGGGAAATCGCGCGCCTGAATGCAATGGAAGAGTGGGTGCGCAACCTGAGCGGTGTGCTGGCCGTGGGAACTGGAATAGAACAGGCGATCATCGCGACGCACAAGGCAATGCCCGAAGCGCTCACCACCGAAATCAGTCGACTCATCCAACGCCTACGCACCAACACCCCGATCATCGACGCGCTTCGCGGTTTCGCTGACGATCTGGACGACGCCACAGGAGACCTGATCGTCGGATCACTCATTCAAAGCGCCGCCATCCGAGGATCCGGTCTGACGGCAGTGCTCGATCGACTCTCGAGGTCGGTGGCCGAAGATGTCCGGAACAGACGAGCCGTCGAAGCAGCACGAAAAGGCAGTCGGACTACTGCTCGGTGGGTCACCATCATCACCATCGGATTCACCGTCGGCCTGTTCCTTTTCACCGACTACATGACCTTCTACAAAACTCCTGCGGGACAGCTCATTTTCCTCGTTCAAATCGCAGGTTTCATCGCGTGCCTGTTATGGATGAAGAAGCTCATCCAACCGCCGAAACTGTCGAGATTCCTCGGAACAACCCGGCAGAACTCGAGCGCGAAAAGTGAGAGCTTCATCGAAGGAGTCCTGTCATGACGTTCCAAATTCAAGCGGCCCTGCTGGCGATCGTTCTTTGCGTCGGACTGATCTGCCTTTTTCTCCGATTCGCCCCGGCGCAGGCGTCGCTCTCCGATGTCCTCGACAACCTTGGCGCGCACCGATCGAACGAGGCCCCCGACGAAGCCTTCGACGACGACTCCATCCGTGGGAAGGTCGGAACGCGACTTTTGCCGTACACCACAGACTCCACGATCCTCAGAATCCCGCGATCGGATCTGGCGATACTCAAGATCGGGATTCCGTACTTCCTCGGCGACAAGGTCCTCTCTGCGCTCGTCGGATTGTTGTTCTTCCCTGCACTGAACCTGATGCTCACAGCCCTCGGACACGGGCTTCCCTGGGGGATTCCGACAATCCTTTCGATCGCCGTCGCCGGAGTTCTCTTCATCACCCCCGATATCGATGTCCGCAAAAAGGCAGCCGCCGCCCGCGAGGAGTTCAGCCGCTCTCTCGGCGCCTACATCGAGTTCGTGGCACTCAACCGCACAGGAGGCGTCGGTGCTGTGCAGAGCCTCGAACGTGCAGCTGCCGTTGGAGATTCCTGGGTCTTCCGACGGCTCGACGAAGAGCTCATGCGGGCTCAACGTTCTGGTCAGGCTCCGTGGGATACCCTCACCCGCATTTCCGGGGAACTCGAATTGCCCGACCTCGCCGACCTTGCGGACATCATGACTCTGACAGGCGAACAGGGAGCGTCAGTCGCAGTCACACTCAGCGCCCGAGCATCTGCGCTTCGCAACGCTCAACTCTCCGATGAACTCGGCAAGGCCGGATCGGCAACGGAGAAGATCCAAGCACCGCTTGCCGTCCTCGGAATCATTTTCATGGCAATGCTATTTATCCCTGCTCTGTCCAACATTGTTCTCGGTTCATAGCCATGGCAACTCTTCAATTACCTACTGAAGGCCGTAACCGCGACCAGAACGCAAACGCTCCACCAGCACATACCCACTCTACGAGCAGTACCTGCCATCACCCCCGAGATAACCTGCAAACGCCAAGTTTCTGTCCTTCTGAAAAAAGTTTTACTCGGACGGTCACAGCGGCACACGAACCGCACCTCTTCTCCAGTAGAGGGCAAAAACAAACAGGAGGACCAAAAATGATCAACAATTTCGCCCACCGTGCTCAGCGCGCAACCACCGTCACAACACTTGCCGGCATCGCGATGATCACAGGCTTCCTCGATCGAGCAGGTGGAACCGCCAAACGACGTTCGGATCGTGGTGGAACGCTCGAACAGGTCATCATCTGGGCTGGCGTCGCGGCCCTCGCAATCGCGGCAATCGCTTACATCGGTCCCGTTGTCATGCGCTACCTCAACCAAATTCAGTAAACGAGGCGTACAGGGGTGGATCGTCGACAGCCTCCTGACATGACGATCCACCCCTCGCCAACGAAACTCGAATCTCCTGATCAGGCGATATAGAAGGGCGCGCTGCGATGACTCTCACTAACCGCCACCGGCACAACGACGGAGGCAACATCCTTCGCTTCTGGATCGTCTCCGCCGCAGTATGTCTCTTTGCCCTATTCGTCTTGATACAACTCGGCCCGACGGTGCAGAAATACCTCGCGACCATCGTCTGACAACGCACCACAGAAGGAGGGGCACTATGCAGCCATCCACGGCAACACCACTCGCGCGCTTGCGATCTCAGCTCAGCAGCGACCGTGGTGGCGTTCTTGAAACTGTCATCATCTGGCCGGTCGTGCTCCTACTGTTCTTCGGTGCCGTCCAAGGAGCCCTCTATTTTCATGCGCGCAACGTCGCGATGAAAGCTGGTGAGGAAGGTCTTCGCCAAGCGCGATCCCAGTTCGGCACATCGGCGGCCGGCACAGCGGCCGCGTACGGATTCATCACGCAGACAGGAGCGACGGTACTTCGTGGTCCTGCCGTCTCCGTGACACGCAACCAGCGCGAGGCCACCATCCGAATTGTCGGACAGCCGATTTCACTCATCCCATTCCTGAACCTGACCGTCAACATCGATCAGAGCGCTCCGGTCGAACGCGTTACCAACCCGGGAGACCCCTGGTGAGCGGCCACCGTCCGGAAACAGACCAGGCAACGGAATCCATCAGGCCCCGTGGAGGAGAGGTCACCGCAATGACGGACTCAGAGCGATCCGGGAACGGAAAGACGACCGACGACCGAAGTCACCTGAACCTTATAGAAGCAACCGTTGTGGTCCTGTTTGCCATAGCCGGCACGGCTGCCTTCTACTTCTTCATCCAAGACCCAACGATCATTTTGCAATTCGGAAGCCCGTTGATCCCATGAACACAACATTTCCGACGAGCGGAGAAACCTATGACGAGAACACGCAGAAACCGGCTCCTCACGGCCGCGGCCCTCGCGCTCTTTCTCCTAGTCCTTGGGGTAACGACCGGATTCGACCCCGACATCCTCTTCCTCTACCGACCCATACCGTATTGAGCGCACTGACCAACCTGCGCAGACGAATACACGCCAACGACCGCGGCGCCGAAACCCTCGAGCTCGTCATCATGACGCCCGTAGTCCTGCTGCTGATCGCGATCATCATCGTTGGCGGGATGGTCACCATGGCCCACCAAAAAGTGGAACACGCTGCAGCCGAAGCATCTCGATCAGCTTCCCTCGCCAGGACCATCTCTCAAGCTCCTACCAGTGCGAAGGAAGCGGCGACCTCAGATCTCGCGGCGAAGGGACTCGACTGCATCAACCTCTCGATCAGCACAGACACCAGCGGATTTCGTACCCGCCCCGGCGTGACAGCGACAGTGCGAACCACCGTGACGTGCGACGTCTCTCTCGACTCCCTCGGTCTCTTCGGGATCAGTGGAGTACGCACCATCCAGCACACAAGCTCCTCGCCGATTGACACCTACCGAGAGAGAGTCCGATGAACAACCTCATCGCGAAGCTCCGCAAGCCGGAAGACGATCGAGGATCGATCGTGCTCTGGACAGTGATTATTGCCTTCGGGCTGCTGCTTTGCCTCGGCCTCGTCGTCGACGGAGGTGGAAAGCTCCATGCCAAACAACAAGCCCAGCTGGTAGCAGAAGAGGCCGCACGCGCTGCTGGCCAAGCTGTCATCACCCCCCTCGCCGCCCGCGGTACGGCTGTGGTCGTCAACCCTGCAACTGCCATGATCGAAGCGCAAAAGTACTTGGCCGCAACCGACATCAAGGGTGTAGTCGTCCCAACCGGGCCCAACACCCTCCTGATCACCACAACAGCTCACTACACGCCGAAAGTCCTCGGGCTCATAGGTATAGGCGAACAAACGGTCGTCGGAACAGCGCACGTGAACCTCAACCGCACCAACACGGGCGCCGGAGCGATCGGCGCCCCATGAGCGAACTCGGGATCCGGACCCACAACACCGCTCATCAGAGCCTCGATGGCGCAACTTCTTCAATTATTTTCCGTACGAGCGAGAGGACCCCGACGTGAATGTCGCCGCAGCCCGCCTCAAAGGCCTGCTCTACCTCATCACCCTCCTCGCGCTCACTGCCGGAATCCCGTTCGCGCTCTATACATTCGCCGGAAACCCCCTCGCCGGCGTTACCAGCCTGACCTTCGACGCAATCAAAGAAGCACTCACCACCCAAGACGACGGAACGCTCTTCCTCTCTGCACTGACAATCATCGGTTGGATCGCCTGGGCCACCTTCGCCTACTCGATCATCATCGAACTCGCTGCAGCGCTTCGCGGTGTCAAAGTCAGACGCATCAAAGGACTTCAATTCCAACAGCACTCGGCAGCGATACTCGTGAGTGGCGCACTCCTACTGATCACCGCTGGCGCAGCAACAGCCACCCCCGCTGCCGACATCCTTGGCCCCAACCACGCTTCACCGACCTCGATCAGCGCACCCGCGTTCTTCAACGACGCTCAAACCCAGTCCCCGCAACAGAGCGCCCCTTCCTGGACGAAAACCCCAGCGCAGCCACCAGCCGGGACAACCATCGTCACTGAATCCGGCGACACACTATGGGGCCTCGCCGAGCGTCATCTCGGAGACGGAACACGCTATCCGGAAATACAGTCACTCAACCAGAACGCAATCCCAGACGAAGCCTGGATCGACGCAGGCATCACACTGACATTGCCCACCGCCCCCGAGAAGCAACTAGACGGCGCCTACACGGTCAAGGCAGGGGACACACTGTGGGACCTCGCTGAAACGTATCTGGGTGACGGCTCCCGCTACCCCGAAATTCACGGCGCCACCGGACCACTGACCACCGACGTGATCCAAATCGGCCAACAGCTCTTTCTGACGCCCGCCGCCACCGGTGCAGAAGTAGCTCCACCCGCACCATCGCCAAACTCTGCTGCAGAGACGCCAGCGGCGGAATCGTCCGCACCCACTCCAGAGATTGCACCCGAACTTGTCCCTGAGCCCGCACCACAACCAGCACCCGAGTTGGTGCCGGACGTCGCGGTGTCTCCCACTGCCGCGGCTCCGGAGGCTCCTACTGCGGCAGCTCCGGAAACTCCGGAGGTGCCCGTTTCGTCTGCTCCGTCCGAGGTAGCGGGGGAGCAGTCGCCGTTGATGGTTCCGGATGTTCCGGAGTTGCAGGAGCTGGTGCCCGGTGGCGATGAGATGGCTCAGGCTGAAGCGCGCGCTGCGGAGGAAGCTGCCGCGCGGATCTTCGGTATCGAGATCCCCGGTGCTCCCGCTGCAGAGGCGGCGGAGCCTTCGGTGGCTGAAGCGCCGGCGACAGAGCCCGCCCCCCAACCTGCTCCGCCGGTATCTGTTGACGTACCCGCCCCCAGCGAGGCTCCTGACGTCGCCCCAGCGCCAGCACCGGCCATCGACGAGAACTCAGCCCCCGCCTCGGCCCCCACCGCTCCTGGTGCCCCCGACTCAACCATTTCGCAATCCGAGCAGTTCAACACACCGGAAATCGCACCAGAACTTACGCCAGAACCAACACCAGAGACCGGCGCGCAACAGGCCACACCCGCAGACACCCAAGCCCCTGAAACGCTCGTCCCTCTGAATACCACCGCCGCACAACTGCCGGAAAACGCGGCAGCAACCACAGCCCTCACCTCGACCGACAACGCCCAGGACAGCAAAACCGTCATGGGACTGTCCGCACTCGCCGGCATCTCTCTTCTCGCCGGCGTTGGGCTCTTCCGTCGACGCCAGCAGAATCGCAGGCGCCGTGGTGAACGCATTCCAATGCCCAAGGAGTCGACAGCACTTGTCGAGCAGCAGATTCGTGAGATCGCGGACCCTTCCCTCCTCGACCTCCTCGACAAAGCACTCCGCGACGTCGCCGACATCTGCCGCACCAACTCCATCCCACTACCCGCGCTACTCGGAGTCTTCCTTCACGACCGCAGCATCGAACTCGCGCTCGTAGACGACATCGAACTACCCGCCCCATGGCAACGCGACGCCGAGACGTCGGCCTGGACCATCACCGCCGACGACGAACTCGAACCCCCACTCACCACCGTCAGCCCCTACCCAGCCCTGGTGGAAATCGGCGAAATCGAAGGCGGATCCAGACTCCTCCTCAACCTCGAACAGCTTTCCCACCTCGGAATCGCAGCCCCCACAGCAGAGGCCCGCGACATCATCCGAGCGCTCGCAGTGTTCCTCGTCTTCTCCCCGCTCGGCGACAACCTCAAACTCACCCTCGTGGGCACAGGCGAAGCCCTCGCCCGCCCGAACACCGACGGATCAGCACTGATCGAATACGCCCCAACCGCCGACGCAGTCCTCGAACGACTCGCCCGCCACACACGAACCGACGCACAAGCCCTCGCAGACAACGGAATCGACGACATCGCGCACGCCCGTATCGAATACACCGACAGTGCCATCACCAATCCCGAAATCATCCTGCTGTCCGAACCCCTGACACCCGCACAACGCGAAATCTTCGACAACATCCTCGCCAACGCACCACGAGTCGCGTTCGCCGCGGTCACCGCTGCAGACGACCCCACAGCAGACTGGACACTGACCACCGGAACCGACGGATCCGCCACACTGCGCCGCCCAGGCAGACCCGCGTTCGACCTCACACCCGCACGCATCTCCGAAGCAGAATTCGACGCAATCATCGACGTCCTCGAAACAGCAGACGCCGACCCCATCGCCGACGCCGCTTCCCAGAACGACCCATGGACAGCGGAAGCCTTCGACGACCGCATCGCAGAAGCAACATCGGTCGACGACCTCCTACCCCACCAGGCGCCGACCGTCCACATTCTCGCAACAGAACCGAACTTCGACACCGCAACAACCGAATTCGACGACGAAGCCGACACCGAAACCCTCACCTACCTCGACCCCGCCGACGAATCATCGATCAACAACACACCAGACACCGCAGAAAACACGCCACCCTTCGCGATGGCAATCGCGCCGACACCAGACAACACACTCTCCGTCGACGAACACATCTGGATCCACGTCCTCGGGACCCCACGCGTGACAGCACTCAACGAAGGATCCGACGTCGGCCGACGACCCCACCTCACCGAACTCGCAGCCCTCATCGCCACCCACCCACACCCCGGGGTCCGCGGACCCCAAGTAGACGAAAAGATCTGGCCCAAGCAGACATACGCAGACCTCAGCTTCTCCGAACAAACCACAAAACGCACCGCCCGCCGAAACACCGCCTTCACCAGACTCCGCAACTTCCTCGGCGAAACCGCCACCGGAGACCTCGCATTCCCCAAGGTCTTCGACAACACCGGCAACACCCCATACCGCCTCGACGACACCGTCCACACCGACTGGGACATCTGGAACAACCTCATCGGAGGACACCCCGCCACCGCCGACCACAACGAACTGACCACAGCCGTCGCCCTCGTGGAAGGCGCCCCATTCGCCACGAAGAAAGCGCCCGCACGATACGGCTGGGCAGAAGAACTGCGCCAGAACATGATCGCCGAAGTCACCGACGCCATCGAAGAACTCTCCGCACGTCACCTACAAGAAGGCGACACGCGCATCGCCCTTGAACTCGCTCAAAAAGGTCTCGAGGTCGACGAATACCACGAAGGGCTCTGGCGACTCGCGATCATCGCAACCCACGGCAGCGACGACATCACCGCCACACAAGGCCTCATCGACACACTGCTCACCAAACTCGCAGAACTCGACGTCGACCCCAACGAGCAGACAGCTGAACTACTGCAAATACTCGACGACTTCCACGACACAACAGGTGAGCGCCCCTACCGAATCACCCAGAGAGCATCCTGATGCGAACCAACAGACCAAGAGAGCCCAACAACTGGACATGCGAAAGTGTGACGTCCAGCCGATACGCTCCGAACAACACCGATAGGGCTCCCGAACCGGCAGCCCCGAAGGGGGAACCATGACACACAACATCTTCCGCAAGACGGCAGCTTTGACGTTTGGACTCGTCACAGCCACCGCCATTGTCTCTGCATGCGGAACAGACGGCGACACTTACGATCCCGCTCCCACGTCAACACAACAGCCGGTCCTGACGGGGCCGGAGGGATCGCTCAAGTCACCAGAACAACAGGCAACAGAAGCCGCAACCGCGAAGATCAACGAGTTTTACGCAGTTCTCGCAAGCATCCAAAATGATCCAGCGGTTGATATCAATAGATTGGATGGTGTCGCGGTCGACCCGGTGTTGTCGGGGATCAAGGGGGACATCACGACACAGCGATCGAAGGGAGTCGTCGGTTCGGGTGCGATCACAGTCCTAGATACTTCGGTGACGAAGCAGGAAGCACCAAAGGACGCAGATGGGAACCCCATTGCTGGCGAGGCTTTCGTGGAGATGCGGACATGCGTAGATATCTCCGCACTGAGTTCGACTTTGCCTGACGGAACGAGCGCGCTAAGTCCGAATCGCGCTCCGGAGCTCGCGAAGTTCACCGTCAGAAACTCAGCATGGCCAGACGCGAGTGGCTGGCGAATTGCAAGCCAACCAACGAAGCCAGGTACATCCTGTGACTCGCCATAACTTCACCAAACACTCCACGAATCCAGAACTTTCAGCCGAATTAGGAGGTGTTCAGTTGAGCATGTCAAGAGCTTTCCGTCGCTCCTCAGCGGCGATGTTCAGTATCGTTGTTTGGATGAGCATGATGCTCGTAACTCAGTCATCGGCCTACGCGGCTCCAGGTGATTCGTGGGGCGGTGGTGCAGTCGGAGGCAATACGGTCACCGCAGGTGGCGGCTACATTTCCGTCCCCTCCGGAGGAGGTGCTTCAGGCGCGGCCCCGGGGATGCAAACAGGTGGTGGCGGAGCGGGTGGAGCAGGAGCGGCCGGCGGTGGTAGCGGAGCGGGCGGCGGCGGTGCAGGAGCGAGTGGCGGCGGTGCCGCTCCCGCAAATAGCGGCCCTCCGGTTCTGCAACGCAACAGTTGCAGCAACCTCCGAAACAACTGTGCCCCAGCGCCTGCTGCACCAGGAATTGATGTCCCGCCCACCCCGGTATCCCTAGCGGAGGTGATGAACATTGTTTCATCTGCGGTCTCAGCATTGCAGGTTGAGCCGATCGACATCGGAATCACGCCCGAGCCAACAAACACCGGAGAAAAAGTCGGTTTGGTCGGTTTCAATAGCTGGTTGTGGGTGAACAACCCTTCCGAGCGGACAACCGGGCCAATTAACCGTACGGTTACTACAGGAGTTGTCACCGTCAACCTGAATGCGGTGAACACAGGACTTGCAGTCAATTACGGAGATGGGTTACCGACTATCCCGCCGGTGTGCCCGGTCAATTCAATTCCGTATACCGATGTGGCGATGGATCTGCCGAGTCCGACCTGTAATCACTTCTTAGGCAAGTCTTCTCAGGGACAGCCCGGTGGGGTTTTCCGCCCGTCGGTCAGCTCGATTTGGGTAGTGTCGTGGTCGGCGATTACCCCTACGGCGAGCTTTGGCGGAACTATTCCGATCACTCCGACCGCTACCACTGAGGTTCGGGTCGGAGAAATGCAGGTGTTGGTCACAAAGTGACAGGTTCGAACTGAGTCTCCGCGAGCAAGGCTTCCTTTTGTGCGGAAGAAGCACCGCCGCAGGGGAATTACTTGTCGGACAACGCGCTGTGCGCGTCGTCGATTTCCTTGAAAGCAGTCGGAATGAGGGATCGGAGCAGGACGCAGATCCGTTCGGCGACGACGTGAGCAGGCTCGTTGGGTCCACACTCGATGAATGGGACATCAAGCAGCGGAAGCCTTTCCTGTCGGGAACCGCGTTCGCGGATTCGCACAACGGTCCAGCCCAGATCTTCGAGCAGGCGGCATTTTCTCGTGTCGCTGTCGAACTTTTCTTTGTGCCAGTACCAGCCGTCGTACTCGATGACGATGCCCAGTTCGGTTGCGACAAAGTCGATGGGTATCGGGCAGCCGTCCACGCGACGTGGTCCGTCGTAGTCGTAGACCTTAAGTAGTGCGGCGATCTGTGTGCAGACCTCGCGTTCGCGTCGGGAGGTTCCTGCATTGCATCGGGGGCATCCAGCTCCTCCGTAAGCGCGGTTGGAGATTGTTGCTTTCCATGCGTGGTTCTTGTCGCATGTCCACCACGCTTTCGTTCCGCTTCCTGCTGAATATTCCGTTGGGGGAGCGGTGTTTCGGGTGGGGTGCCATTCCGCTGCGAGAACCGGTCGTGTTGTTGTGAGGTCGTTGAAACCGGCAAGAACTTTGTAGCCGGAGCAGATCGGGCATGAGCTCCCCGAGCTACGCCACTGAACAACTGCTTTCCACTGATGTTGGTGGGCGGTGCATATCCATAAGGCTTCGTGGTCGCTTCCGAATGTTACGGACTCTGGTGATCGGGTGTTGTCGGGGTGCCATTCGGGAATCAGGTGTGGGTGGGTGGTTGCGAGGTCGTTGAATCCCTGAAGTACTCGACGATTCGAGCAGTACGGGCAGTCTTGACCGCTCGATCGTGACTCCACGGGGGCTTGCCATTCGTGGCCTTCGTTGCATTGCCACCAGATCTTCTTTTTGCTTCCGATCGTTACTTCTGTCGGTTTTACGGTGTTTCGGGTTGGATGCCACTGGCTGGAAAGCTGTGGCATCACTGTTGCGAGGTCGTTGTATCCAGTGAGCACTGTTCGGTTAGTGCAGATGGGGCATCCGTAGCCGCCGCTGCTGCGATTGATGATTGTTGATTGCCATTCATGGCCGGAACTGCAGGCCCACCAAACCTTTTTGTTGCTGCCGGATGTGAAGTCGGTTGGGGTGAGAGGGTTTCGGGTGGAATGCCATTCTCGTGCGAGGTCGGGCCGTGTTGTTTGGAGGTCGTTGTAGCCAGGGAGTACGGCTTTTCCTGCGCAGAAGGGGCAACCTGTGCCCTTCTTTGTCCGACTGTTGACGGCCGCGCGCCATTCGTGTCCGATTTCGCACTGCCACCAGGCTTGCTGTGGGGTCCCGTTGCCGACTTGCGAGGGGGTTGTGGTGTTTTTCGTAGGGTGCCATTGGGACGCGATCAGCGGGCTTCGTGCGGCTAGGTCGTTGAAGCCGGCGAGCACTTGCCATCCGCCACAAACGGGGCACTTGGATCCCCTGCTGCGTCGCTCGACCGTTGCCTTCCACTCGTGTCCGAGTTTGCACAGCCACCAGGCGACCTTGTTGCTACCTGTTCCTACTTTGGTGGGGGCGGTGTCGTTGAGGGTTGGGTGCCACTGGGCTGCGAGGAGGGGATTTTGAGCGGCTAGGTCGTTGATCCCTACCTGAATGACTTTGTTGGTGCATACAGGGCACCCAGTCCCTCCTGATCTGCTGGAGATAGCTGCTTCCCAGGAATGCGATCGCTCGCACAGCCACCACACTTTCTTGTGGCTGCTGCGCGTGACCTCTTTGGGCCCGAGTGAATTGCGACTGGAATCCCATTGCGCAACGAGCTCAGGGGTAACTGTCGCGAGGTCATTGACACCGGGGATGAGTCGGCGTCCGCTGCAGAACGGGCACCGTGTCCCTCCGGACGTGCGGTTTGAGATGGCAGCTTCCCACTCGTGGCCCTTCGTGCACATCCACCACGCCTTCTTCGATGAGAAGGCCGAGACTTCAGACGGTTCGTTCGAGTTCTTGTTGGGATGCCACTGAGCCGCAATGTCCGGATTTTTCGTCGCTAAATCTGTTTCACCGGGTACCGCCCGTGATCCCGCACAGAATGGGCACCCGGTTCCACCCTTGCTGGTTCGGGTCGCGATCTTGCGTTGGAAAGAGTGGTTGCGCGCGCACAGCCACCACGCTCGAAACTGACTGTTTACATTGAACTCTGAGGCGCGGCGCTCATTGCGTTCGGTATCCCATTGCGCGGCGATCTCCGGTCGGAGTGTCGCGAGATCGGTTTGTCCGGGAACTACGCGAACTGTCATGTGCGGATCCTTGCGTAGAGGTACGACTGAATTTGGCTTCAGTCAGGGCGGGTGCTGCTTATCTCTTGCAGTTGGAGATGGCCAAATTCGGCTCCAGCCAGTCTGTTTCGGTGTCGATCGCAAGCGGTTCGCCGTAGATGTCGATGTGGCGGAGGTCTTGGTAGAGGTCCCAGCAGAAGTTCGGTTGGTCGTGGTGGGTGAGGTGTTGGTGCGCGGCCCAGGCGATGATGTTGGCCATTTGCGTGCCGGCGGAGGTGTGTGCGGGTGTGGCGGTCTCAAGGATTCGGTTAAGGCCCAATTTTGGGGGTGGGGGGAGTTCTGTTGTGGTGAAGAGGATTCCGAACTTGCCGTCGTCTGCGAGTCGAGTATTGATTTGTCGGAGGAGTGTGGTGTGGAGTGCGTCCTGCTCGGTCCTGTGGGTGTCGGGGGTGGTGCGGGTGTAGACGCTGCCGATGCGGATGTTCTGGTTACTGATGGTGTGGAGTGCGTTTGAGAGTGCACGTTGGCGGCGATGTTTGACGATTGAGCTTTCTGGTTCCACAGATCGAAGGATTTCGGTGTCGACCGGAATTCGATGGCGGTGGGTGACGTGTGCGCGAGTTTCGTCCCAGTCTTGTGTGACATGGGGCCAGTCGTCGGGAGTGGTTTCCAGCCACGCGATTGTGGCGAATCCGCTGGCAGATGTTCCGTGTTGACCAACATGGATCAGGCTGGGCGAGGTGAGCGACATCATTGTTGGCCTTGTCTGTGTAGGGATTTGAGTTTCGACGGTACGCCTATCGATGTGGCATGACAACAAATGTGGCCTATGAGCGTGGCATAGTTGCACGGTTGCAAGCAACCTTGGTTGGCCAACCCAGTGTCCATCGTCGGCTACTATTGCGACATGGATCGTTTGGATCGCGCTGTCTCCGACTTCGATTCCGCGATGGCACGAGCGGAAGAAGCGCGGGCTGAATTGCACGCCGCGATCCTTAATGCCTTGAACGAGGGCGTAATTCAGGCCGAGATCGTCCGCCGAACTGGCTACACGCGCGAAACAATCCGCAGGTTGGCTCGCGCAGCCGGCAAGTGAACGGCTCAGAGCTGCCGGTTCCGGCGTTCTGCTTTACATGTGGCGATTCGTGCTGCGTTGGATAGTGATGTGCGGCAGTCTGATTTGGTGAGGCGGACTGGTTATTCGCGTGAGTATTTGCGGCGGATCGCGCGTGAGGTGGATGGGGAGTAACGGGTCATTTCGGCTGGGTGGTGGTTCGGTCGAGGTGGGTGAGCATGGTGATGAGCATTTCGTGTAGTGCGTCGTGTTCGGTGAGTGCTGTTGTTTTGGTGTCGCTGTCGTCGAGTGTGGTGATGAGGTTGCGGCGGGTGTTGATCGAGGTAATGAGTTCTTTGAGGTGGTTGCGGGTGAGTGGGATGTTGGTGGTGGGGAGCCAGGTTGGTGTGGTTGCGCGGAGTGTTCGTCGGTAGGCGTTGACGATGGGGTCGGCGTTGCCTTTGTTGGTGTAGATGGTGTGTAGGGCGTCGAAGTCGTCGGGGTCGAGGGTGACGATGTGTTCGATTCGTCGTGTCATGGTTGTGTGCCTTCCGGTGTGGGTTGGGGTAGTTAAGCGGGGTTGGTGGGGTTTTGTCGCCGACCCCTGCACGGGGTCGGGTGTGTCGGGTGTTGGTGTGGGGTTAGTTAATGCGGGTGTTGTGGGGGCGGCAAGGACGTTTCGCACGCGGTCGGGCGTGTCGTGTGGTTGGTGTTGTCGGGGGTAGTGAATCTGGGTTGGTTGTTTTTTCACAACGTGACCTGTGGATAACTTTGTGTTTTTCCTGGTTGTGTGCTTTTTGGGCTTGGACGACACCGCTTACGTCCGCGCCGTTAACGCCCAGATCATGCGCAGCGGCGGCCTGCGCCCGGTTAGCTTCGCACCGAGGACCAGCAGATCGGCGTCCGCACTCGGCACGGGCGGCACACGCCTCCCGCGTTGACCGAGGACGGGCTACAACGGCTCAATACCTCGCTGAACTGCGAGGATGTGACCGAACTGCGCTGGATCTGTTCGTCGAGCTCGTGAAAGCTGTGGCGGGGCATCCCGGCAGGCCGAAGATGCAGGTTCGAATCCTTCGGGGGTTAGCAGCACCACGCACGAAGATCAGCGCTCGTACTCCCACATCACTCTGACCAAGGGAAATAAGATGGCATCCTCTGCGGTTATCAGTATCGTTGCCCACATTGACCGTGGCCTGCGCTTGATCCCCGGTCTGACCACACCCTCGTCGAGGGTCGACCGAGAGGCTCTCCGCGTCTCGTAGGAATAGACCACCTGCCTGCACAACCAGAAGGGAGCCGGCCATGGTCACCAAGAAGAGGACTGATGCGACCACGCCGGCCTCCCCGGAACAGTTGCGGGCCCGCCTCGAGTTGCGTCGGTCGTCGGCCGCGTCCAAGCATGTGCCTGCCCCTCGCAAGGGCACGCGCCGCAAGCAGCGTGCCCGCGCCATCGCGGCAGGATGGTAGAGGCAGAGAGGCGCCAGTCCCCGGCGACACAATCGACCACGAATCCGCGTCTGACTCCATGTCAGATGCGGGTTCTTCTTTTTTGTACGGTCGACTGTGACCATTGCCGTGGTTACAGTCGGCGAAAACCTTTGGGGAGATGGATGTCCGGTCGTTCGGTTGGCAGTCCTGCTGCTGCGCGGATGCTTCGGATGTCGTCGCCTGTTAACGGTGTGGACGGATCCTTCTGGATGACGATCGTTCCGTCCCTGTGCGGCAGAACCTCCACGCTGGGCGGGAGCTGTGTTTCGTCGATCGGCAACTCGGGGTCGAAGTACGTGCAGCTACCGATGATCGCGTCGCCCGGTACGTTGCGCTGAGGCGATGATTCGGTTCGGCGGTAGAGCACGGTGACGCGAGAGTCCCAGATGTCGGTTAGCCCTTGGACGAGCTTCAACGACAGCGCAATCAGTGATTCGTTGGCAAAGGTACATACGAATGCGCCGGACCCTGAGGTGCCCCCGAAACCGATAACGACTCTGACGTCGCCGGCATCTGAATACAGGGTCATCTGTTGCGGAAGCGAGAGCGGGTACACACCGCCGGTGGCGTGGGGGAGTGCCTGCGCTCGACCAATGCGGCTTCGATCGATTTTTCCGTCGGGGGTACGAGGATCTGACGGATATTCGACCCCAGGGCCTGTTCGACCCCGGCGCCGTCGGGGAGTGGATCCCCGACGGTTTGGTAAAAGTCGACGTCGAAGACCGGATCCAGCTCTCGAAGGAGCTGTAGAGACCGGGTCGCCAAGACTGCGGTGACCGATTCGGCTTCGGGCGGGCGCTTCCGCCCGATGACGTTCACAGTCAATCCAGACATCGGATTGCGGCGCAAAGATGAGGCAGGCACGGTCATCCCGTTCGAAGACGATCGACGAATCGGGACAGGCTCTGGCGTTACACCGGGCAACCCAGGCGCTGCCCGCACCGCCAGGATGTCGCCGCAGCTAACGTCTTATCTGCCAGTCGATTTCGCCATCGGTGACAGATGACAGCCACATGCGATCGAAGGCGGTCTCACCCGCCAGGCTGTCGGCGAGGTCCGTCAGCATGGCACTGATAGACACCCACTTGGGGCCGTCCTCGTCGCTCGAGTCGCGGCTGTATTCGGTAACGCACCCGTGCATCGGACCCGGGCGGGTGTCGACGAACCAGAAGTATCCATCCAATCCAGCGAACGGAATGTACTCGTCGATGAAGGAGTAGGCAGGTGTTCCCGCGGGGTGCGCTGACGCATTCGCGTCGACCATCTCGGGTTCTTCGGCTGCCAAGCCCGCCCAGACCTTGACCATCGATCGGCGTGCATCGTGGATCTGTTCGACGGTCAGCAATGCGTTCAGCGGCAGTAGCCGATAGGGCGCACCGGAATACAGCGTCAGAAACTCGACGAGCTCGTCCGGCCAACCGTCGGTGCCCCTCAACTCCTGTGGCGGCACACGATTGTCAGCCGGGTAGTCCGTGTTGACTGTCAGCCAGGCTTCGATGTCGTGCCACGCCTCGCGTACCGAGCCTGCGGGCGTCGGGCTCAGTGTCGGAATGGCGTCGATCTCGCGTCGACGGCGCTCACGTTCGGCATCGGCGGCGGCTTCGGCATCGTAGGCGGCGGTGATTCGAGCGACGATATCGTCGACGCTGAGCTCCGGGTCGATGATGCCCTGGACCTGGACGTAATTTCGGTTCACGTGGAGTGCGGTGCGGTCGATGAACGTGCCCGGCTCTTGGGCCATGTAGGCCCGGGCTTTGACGACCATGTCATGCAGGGCGGCCTCGTGGGTCTGCGAGCGCCCAGCCAGAGGCACCGGACGATTGTCTGCCGTGAAGACGCTGATGCGCCAGGTGAATTCGCCGACGGCGTCGCCGTCAGGCCACTCCGATGAAACGATGGTCACTGAACTTCTCCTGGTCTCTGTCAAATCCGGCGTTTCAATTCAATCCGGCGTTTCAATTCTATGGTGACGACGCTATCCGCCGAACTGAACGTGGTCGCGACCATGGAAGGATGCGGAGATGCGTACGTTGATCGCAGCGGGGGCTGCAACCTTCTTGATTGGTGGTCTTATCTGCGTTGGCTTCGTGCTGTGGTGGCTCGGGCAACCGACTCAATGTACTTCGTACGCACCTCTGACATCGCAGATCACGGATCCGGCCAACTTACCTACGATCTCCCTCTGCCCTGGCAGTGACGAGAGCCCGACGCTGTATCTCATCGTCGGGCCACTGGCCAGCGCTGCGGTCGGAGCGCTCACCGGGTTCGCTGTCTGGCGCAGCGGAGTTCACATGTCGCGCACCCGGTAATCTTTACCCTTCTCACTACCGACCTCGCGGCCTTGCGCTGAAGCGGCATGTGCTTCGCAAAGGCGCGAACCCACATTCACCACGCATGACGCGACGCAGTGCAAATCGCAGCGGCAAGGCCCAGCTACGCCACCACCCACCAGCATCTGCTGCTCGAACAGGGCGACGGGGATCTGCGAATGTTCACCCATCACCAGGGATCTAGGGGAGTTCAGCGGCCTCGTCGTCTGTCAGTTCGATCTCTTGCCCGTTGTCGCCAAGCCAGTAGTAGTCCCGTTGTCCGTCGGTTGGATTTGTGCGCTTAACGATCGTGTAGGTAGCTCCGTTTTGGATCTTTACTGTCATGCAGCGAAGCTACCTCGCTGAGATCGGCCAGTCTGGCGACGGAGTACCGGAACGGCGACGCCTGCCCGGCGGCCGATGTCCTGGGCGGTCATCGGGATGCGTGGATCACGCTGGATGACGATCGTTCCGTCCCTGTGCGGCAGAATCTTCAGTCTTAGTAGTTCGATGGCGTCGTCGGCGGGGTGTCGAGATCGCTAGTGCGAGAACGCCGAGCGTGGATAGAGCCGATCCTGCTGTGAGGCTTATTGTCGCGGTGGTGAATTGAGCGATCAATCCGGCTCGGGCGTTGCCGAGTTCGGGGCCGGCGATCTCGACGATGTGGTCGAGAGCGCTGATCCGCCCCCGGTGGGTGTCGGCTATTTCTCGCTGAACAATCACTCCTCGGGCGACCACGCTGACGGTATCTGCCGCGCCGGCGATGGCCAGAACACCGAGGGCCGCAGCCAGGTGCGGGGCGGCGGCGAGTGCCAACAAGGAGAACGCCCAGATCAAAGCAGCTCCGAACATCAGTGCCGCCGGCCGGCGGGAGTGCGCGAAGTATTTGGACGCTGCGCCCGCCAGGATGCCGCCGAGCGCCAGAGCGGCGAACATCAGGCTCAACGTGTACGTCTGACCGCCGAAACGTTCGGAGTTCAGAGCCGGGAACAGGGCGGTGGGCATGGCGAGGATCGTGGCATTGAGATCGACCAAGAACGCCCTGCGTAAGGCCGGTGTTCGCCATCCGATGCGCAGGCCGCTCAGCAGGCCGTCAGAGGTGCGTCGTGGTCGCGGGGTGCGGGGCTGTGGAGGCGTGCGCGGTAGGCGGAAGATTCCATAGACAGCCGAGGCTGCCAGTGCTGTCGCGAGCGCGAAGCACCCCGCGACCCCGTGTGTGGCGGCGACGATTCCGCCGATTGCCGGTCCGAGCAGCACGCTGAGTTGAAAGGAGGTTGCGGTTAGCGCCAACCCTCTACCCCATGTATCGACTGGTAGGGCGGTGACGACCAAGGCCTTGCGGGCTGGAGAACCCACCGATGATGCGGCGATCGATTCGGTCGGCGAGCATGCCACCGACAAGTGCGAACACGATGATCGGCACCGATTTAGCGAGACCGAGAATCCCCATCCACAACACACTGCCGGTGGCGTCCCATATCGCTATGACGGCAGCGAAGGAGGCAACCTGGGCCGCGATCGCAGTGAGCGTGGTGCTCGTCCAGAGCTTGCGAAACATTTGCGACTGCACCAGCGGCGAGGGGCGCCGCGCCGGAGTGCCCCGAGGACGGTGTCGTCTTTTCCTCGGCCGTCGAGACATGGCGTTTGGCATCTATGGTCTCCGATATCGCTTGCGCGAGAACGAGACCAATCTGCACTGACACTAGGAGCCCGGGCAGGAATGATCCCGGGCCTCGCTGGGTTGTCAGCTGGAAAGGGCGCGCCGGGTATCCGGCGCTGCTGTGCACATTTGAATCGTGACCATGGTCAATGACAGTAACAATGTCCGTGCGCGTGCGTCGGTTGAGCACCACACCAGCGGGTGACGCCCCGTGGGTGGGCAGGAATGCCCGGATGCGTCCGTCTACGTGAGTACGTCGAGTGGGATCGGTCGGCCAAAACATTGGTTCGCGCCAGGTGCGGTTCGGTAGGAGTTCTGGCGATGTGGAAATTCTCCGAAGCGTGCTGCAATAGTTACACGCATAGATGTAACTTTTGCAGATTTGTGGATATTTAACGCTGGTATAGTGGTGCATATGTCCAGCGATACCCGCATTCTCGACCTTGCTGACCTGTCGTCGGAGCAGTGGGGTCTGTTCACCATGGCTCAAGCAAAGGAGCTGGGGTTCTCTGCGCAGCAGGTCGCTCGCATGGCTAAGGCTGGAACGGTGGAGCGGATCCGCCATGGTGTCTATCGGATCGGTGGGGCGCCGAGTGTTCCGTCCGAGCGGCTGCGGGCTGCGTGGATGATGATCGAGCCCGGTGCCACTGCTGGTGAGAGGCTGCGTGACGGGTCTCCGGCTGTGGTGACGCACAGGTCTGCTGCGTGGCTTCACGGCCTTGGTGACGTGGATGCGGATGTGATGGAGTTCGCGACGTCGAAGCGGCGGCAGTCTCGTCTTTCCGATGTTCGGTATCGCGTTGCGTCCTATGAGCCGGATGCGTGGACGCTCGAGGATGGGCTGCCGGTTACGACGGTGCTGATGACGATCGTCGATCTCGCCGCGGGGCATCTGGACGGTGGGCATCTGGCGGGCATTGTTCGTGACGCTGTTGTCACCAATCGTGTGGATTCGGAGAGCGTGAGTGAGGCGCTGCGGCCGTTTGCGCATATGTACGGGGTTCGTCTGGGCGATGGTGAAGCTCTTCTGAGTCGCTTCCTGGAGGAGGCGGGGATTCCTCAGTCCACGCGTGCGCTGGGGCAGCGTCTGGCTGGTCAGGGGGTGCTTGATCTCCCGAACTCCGCGTTCATGGATATTCCGGCGCTGCAAAGTCTGCGAGATACGGTGGCTCTGATGGATTCTCCGGCGATGCAGAGTTTTCGGGATTCGCTGGCGCTGGTCAATTCTCCGGCGATGCACAGTGTTCGTAATGCGGAGGGGTGGATCCATTCTCCTGCCATGCAGAGCTTTCGGGATGCTGCGCTGGTCAATTCTGAGGCGATGCAGAGCATTTGGGATGCGGCGGCGCTGATGAATTCTCCGGCGATGCAGAGTCTTCGGGACGCGGCAGCTGCTGTGGATATGCCCGTGGCCGAGGCTGCTCGGAAGGTCGCCGACGGTCAGCGGCGCGCGCAGTGACGCGAGGTCGAGGAGCTGCGGCGTTCAAGCGGTCGCTGTCGGACCGGCTGAAGAAGGAGTCCACACTTCGGGGGCGCCAGTTCGAGCATTTGCGGCGGGAGTTCTATCTGCAGCGGTTTTTGGCGCGGATCTTCTCGCAGCCGGAGGGGCGGTGGTTGCTCAAGGGTGGGGCGTCGCTGTTGGTGCGGCTCCCAGATGCACGGTACAGCCAGGATATCGACCTTCTGCATACTGCTGCGGGCCTGGAGGAGGCAGTCGAAGATCTTCGGGCGGCCGCCGATTTTAGTGAACTTGATCCACTTAGCTTCGTGATACGCGATGAGCCTGTCGCGATGACTGGTGGCGTCGATGGCGCGAAACTGAAGAGACGGCAAAAGTAGGGGCACACGCCGTCGTGAATAAGTAAATCAACGACCAGATACTCTTTACCCTTACGTAAGAGAGCGCAGGGTCGAGCAGGTGTGTGCTGAGTGAGCCCGATGGCGAGGTCGACTGTCCATCCGATTCCTCCGGGAACTTGCCCTCGAATGCCAGAAGAAATTGGTGCCTTATCCGATGCCTTGGGCAACGCCACCACGGGTATGCCTCAAAGTGAATACGGTAGTGCGCTAGGGTTATCGGCTGTTACTTCACTGATGCAGATTCCGCGCTACCGTCAGGACCAAACCCCGTATTTGTCAATCAGAGGGGTGCCACGTTTTCTCTACGGTCGACGATGCAGTTAATGGAGGCATCCCCTCGCCGCACCACTGCGGACTGGTCCAGGATGGATAATGAATTTAAGTAGAGGAGATATTCATGACGCGAAGTAGCTCGGTCGGCGCCCTTGCTGTTGGTGCTCTGATGTTTGGCGTGGTGTTGCTCACCGGATGTGGGAACGAAAACTCTACTGAGTCCAGCGCCACGCGCTTCGAGCGTCTTTGCAGCCAGTTCTGCAAAGACGGCGAAGAACTTGCCGACATCAGGTGCACGAAGGCACACGGCAGTAACTGCTTGGCTGTAGTGGAGGATAAAGCCGATTTTGCGCATAGGATTACTCAAGTCGGTATCGCCGCAGGTTCGGTTCAGGGCCAGGCTCTCACTGTCAGCGAATCAGCACAGGCTTTTGAGAACGCCGGGTGTGGGATGAGTTCGATGTCAACGGGTTCCGCGAACTACTGCAAGAGCAGCTTGTCGACCTTCGAGGCTTCCTTCAACGAGCTCCTCGACAGACTCAACCAGCGGTAGTCCGAATCCGATCACGGCTCGTCCAGCGCGTCGTCGCCTCCGCGAGTGGTCCCCTCTGCCCGATTCGAGAGGAGCGACGCGGTGGCCAGATCGATGAGCGTGTCGGGGGCAAGGAGGGCGAGTCCGTCCTGCCCGTATTCGCTGCGGGTGGTGTCGTCGCTGCGTCGGTGCAGGATGGTCAGCAGGGTATCGCGTTGTGGGGGAGACACTCTGACGGTGAGTGTGCCGTCGGCGGCTTCGGTGAGCGCTGTGAGGACTGCAGTGATGATCTGTTCGCGGACGGGGTCTGCGGTCTGGTCCATGCCGTGGTCGTCGAGCAGGATGACGTCGACTCCCCGTGCACGTGCTGCCCTGGCTGCGGCGGCGATGGCGGCGGTGTCGAGAATGGGGGCTCGGAGGGTGTCGCGTAGGTGCGCTTCGAGGAGGGTGCACGCCAGTTGTTGCTCGTCGGTGATGTCCTCGTCTGTGGCGAGGTGTTGGAGGAGGGGGCGGGCCAAGTTGTCGAGTCGTCGCAGTTGTTGGTCGCGTTCGTCGAGGATTGCGGTGTCGGCGGCTTCGGCGGCGACGCGGATGATGGTTTGTTCGCGCAGTGCGAAGATGTCGCGGGCGGCGGGACGGATGGTCCAGGCGAAGAACGTCGCCATCAACAGTGGGGCGAGGTTGATGGCGGAGATTCCGATGCCGTAGCCGGCGCTTTGTCCGGTTCGTTGCGCCCACCAGGCGCAACTCGCCAAGGTGGCGGTCATCCCGAGCCATGCCCACCAAGTCCGTCCGCGGACACACATATAGGTGTAGATCGCGGTCGCGGCGGAGAGAGGCCAGAGTTGTAATAGACCGTCGATCGGGATCGGTACGACCGCGAACACCAGATTGAGGCTGATCGGTCCCGCCAGCATCAGCGCAAGAGTTGTCCGATACGGCAGAGGATCACCGGCGGTCCGGATGAGGGTGACCGCGGCGGCACTGACCACAATCCAAGCTGATGTTTCGGCCCACAACGACTTTGCTGTGGGGGCTGTGGTGAGCGCGAGGAGAAGGAACGTCGCGATGAACGCGCCGACGACTACAGCGGCTGCAGTGGTGCGCAGCCCGAGGAGTTCGCGGACATCGCGGGTGTCGGAGGTGTGATGGTTCGCGCTCGATGCGGTGCGGTCGTCGGTCATGGCGCCGTCCATTCGATGTGCACGGTGGTGCCGCGTCCGGGCCGCGAGTCCACCCGCGCTGATCCACCGGCGATGGGTCGCATTCGTCCGAGGATGCTGACGGCGATGCCCAGGCGGTGTGGGGGGATCGAGGCGTGGTCGAATCCGACGCCGTCGTCGGCGATGGTGATGGCGATGCTGTCGGCCTGTAAGGCGGCGGTGACTGTTCGGGTGGCCCGTGGTCCGGCGTGGAGGTGACTGTTGCGCAGTGCTTCGGAGAGCGCACCGCTCATGGACCGGACGATGCTCACGGGAATCCGCAAGGTTTCTGCAGTCTCGGTGCCGGTTACGACGAACGAGGCGTTGGGGTCGATATCGACTGTAGCGGTGCGTAGTTGGGCGAGGGTCTCGTCGAGGCCGATGGACTGATCGGGATCGCTGACGGTGTGCAGTTCGTCGAGTTCACGCAAGGTCGTTGAGGCGAGGGCACGGACATTGTGTCGGTGCACAGGCCGGGAGGCGGTCAGGAGGGTGGCGATCACTCCGTCGTGGATGAGGGCGTCGAAGCGTTCGCGTTCGACGGCGCGGGCCCGTTGGGCGGCAGCGCTTGCGGCGGCGGCGCGGGTGGACTCGGTCGTGGTGTCGAGCAATCGGCCGGTGCGTAGTGCCATCGCGGCGCCGCCGACGAACAGGGTGCAGAACATGATCGCGAACGTGATGTCCGGTACGAGCATCGACGCTGATGCGTTGACTCGGGCGGCGAGGTTGATCATTTGCACTGTGGTACAGCCGATCACGAGATGGATAAAGGCAACGCTCGTCGGCCAGGCGATGACGCCGGCGAGGCTGGCCAGGCCGGGGAAGGCTGCCAGCCATACGCCGTCATCGCCTGGCAGTTGGGCCCCGGTCCATGCCAGGGGCCAGGTGAACGCGGCCGCGAGGAAGACCAGTGCGGCCACGGCGGCCGCCGAGCGCATCGCTGCGGTGCTGCGGCGGAAGGAGAGCAGGCCGGGCAGCATGCCGGATCCGAATACGGTCAGCACAGCGAGAGGTGTCCACCATCGATGCATGTGCGGCGTCGTCGTAATGATCGAGGGGTACAGCAGTGCGAGGTAGGCGAGGTAGCCGACGCTGGTGAAGCGGGCGAACATGCGCAGGATGCGATCGGTGTTCTCCTGGCCGACACCCGTCGCGGGGGACAGCACGGCCGGGCCGGTCATCGCAGTCCGCGTTCGGGGACCGGAAGCCACCCGTCTTCGACGGCGCGTTTGTAGAGGTCGGTTTTGGTGTTCGCGGGGCGCCCGGCGTCGGCGTATTTGGCGCGGATACGGCCGAGGTAGTCGTTGACGGTGTGGGTGGTCAATCCGGTCAGGCGAGCCACGCGGTCGGCCTTTTCCCCGGAGGCGTAGAGGGCGAGCACATCACGCTGGCGCGGGCTGAGATCGACCTCGGCCAAATGGGGGTCACCATCGACGGCAGCGGCCCACTCCGTGGTCACGACAGGTTCGCCCGCGGCGGCGGCGATGATCGCTGCCACGACGACATCGACGGTCTCGGATTTGCGCACCACACCGAGAACCCCGGCCTTGGCCGCCAAACGCACGAGGTACGGGTTCTCGGCGCCGGTGAAGATGAGGGTTTCCAGACCCGCGGCGCGGAGCTCGTCGACGTTGGTTTTCGGGGACGATCCGTCTGCGAGGCGTAGGTCGAGGATCGCCAGATCCAACGCGACCTCCTGCGCGAGTAGTGCGGAGACGGTGGGTGCTGAGGCGCACACGGACAGGGACGGGTACGGGGCGAGCATCGCCTCGAGGCCCATGACGACCGCCTCATGGTCCTCGACGACACCGATGCGGTGGACCGTGTCGGTGGGGGAGTAGGAGGGGGTATCGGTCACGTGGTGGACTCCGCTGCGCGTGTGAACAGGATCGACAGAACATAGCAGGGAGTTCGGAACGGGAAGTCGGTTTGCGGGTGTTCTCAGGCGCAGTGCACAGCGCGGGACCATTCGCTGATATGTCAGGCATCTGGTCCGCCACGAGCGCGGATGGGCAGGTCGAGACGGGAATGGATTCAGTCACGACAGTGGGTGCCGGTGATGATGTCTGCTTCTCGTCGGTCACATCCTGATGATCGCGCCGGCGACGGGCGTGTCGGCGAGGTAGGCGTTCGGTGCGAGCGATCGAACGGCGTCGGCGATGTCGCGGCGGAGGCGCTCGATCGTTTCGCCGGCGACCAGGACGCCGTGCTGCGAGTGCGCGGAGACGAAGTCGAGGCGCCCACTTGCACGTGAGGCATTGTCTTGAAGGGAGATAACTGCAGTGAACAAGTCGGGCGCTGCGACCGAGCCGAACCGCACACTGATCCGCCGGTCGGTGTTCTCGATCAGGTACAGGCCGAAGTGTTGGGCCGAGGGCCCAGGACCAGGCTGCAGTGTGTGAAGGAGATGCTCCCGGATCAGGGCGCTGCGGACGGGCGCCGAGAACAGCAATGCATGATCGAGCGCGAATCGGCCGTACCCCGAGACAGACTCGGCGGCAGGGCTTTCGGATCCACCGGTATGTCGGTCGGCGAATGCGCGCAGGCTGTCCCAGGTGGTGTTCTTCTTGCGCATCCGATCCGAGACAAACCACACCGTGAGGCCGAGGGCGGTCAGCAAGAGCATCCACGCGATGTCGTCGTTGTAGAAACCGGTGATCCCTTTGACGCCGACAATCAGAATCGGAACAGCTCCGATGGCCCGGACGACGAGATACGGTCTGATGCCGGTGGCGTTCATGCGGTGATCCTCACCCCGTTGTGGACAGTACAGCGATGCCGAAAACCTGGGGCGGCTCAGCGTTCGCACGTCATCGTTCGACCGTAGAACGGGTAGAAGTCGGCCGCGAGACAGCAGAATTGGGGGCACAGTACGTGCATGCGCCTCTGACCGACATTGTCACCGAATGTAAACGGCCGTAAGGTCCGCGCACCTGCCTCCGACGGTGACAGGCCGAGCGCATGTTGGCACGGCGGCCGTGCAATCGTGACACGTGCTCGGCGCCCTTTCAAAGAAGAGGATTGAGGGCGCAGTAGTCGGTCAGGGAACGATCCACAGTCCGGCGCCGGGGAGAACGGTGATCGGGCTTCCGGCGCCGCTGGTGGTGACGGTGGCAACCAGGACACCGGAACCGGTGATCGCTGTTCCCCCGGTAGCGGGTAGCCCGAACCACAAGTTCGAGGTGCCTGCAACGCCGGTAGTCAAGTTGCGCCAGTGGACCATGCACGCACAGATGCCTTCGGTGCCACGGAATTCGGTGATTCCGGGCCGTTCGGTGTCGGTGGTGGCCGTGACATGCTGCCCGACCAGAGGCCCACCGAGCCCGGTCGGGCCGGTGGCGAGGCCGGCGACCGGGATGGGCAGCACAGTGTCGACGGGTCCCGCCGAAGCGCGGGACATGCTTGTGACGACCGCAGTTACAAGGATCGCCAGAACGACGATCCCTACTCTTCGGCAGAGAGCGACCCGTCGGGTCGACCGTGCGAGTGAGAGAGGAACGTCGTGTGACGCCGACGACGGCAGAGGGGAAATTCCTACCCGGCGATGATATTTCATGCGGTCCTCCCGAGAGATGAGACGCGGGGTGCACGTGCACGCCGAGTGGTTTCGTCAGTCCCAGCGCACACACTGTTCGGACTGGCCTCGAGTGCACATCGCGCAAACACAAGTTCGTCACAGTGTGTACCAGTAGTTACCCCGTTTCAGGCCCCGACAACCACGACACGAAGACGCCCGCCATCGAGCAGTCGAGCGCGCGACTCGGCGCGCGTCGAGACTTTCATCCGACATAGGACGAACCCAGTTGCTCCCATGCACGAGATCGGGCAACAGATGCCTCGTCGCTCGGCCGCTGACTCTTCGCGGCGCCAGCGATGAGTGTGTGGTCGACGGATGCTGACAGCGACTACGGCGCATACACATTCGGTGATACGAGCGGGGGACAGCTTCCAGGGACGCCCCTTCGGGAGGCGTCCGCATCGTCGTGTACGCCGGAAGATATCGCACGGGGGCGTGTATGGGGAGACCACAGAATTGGGGGCATGCGCGAGGGGTGGGCTGTCGACTGAGATACATCTGATTAGGTGACGCTAACGAGGTACGAAAACACTCCGGAACCGGCACACCGCTACGCCCGACCGTACCGAAACATTCGACAAGTCCGCTCTGCGGCGAAACAGCGCATATGACTTGACCCCGCACCTCACTGCGCAGGTGCATCGACGGCAGTGAAGGGACGACGAGAACACATGACGACGCGACTGCACCAGCGGCCCGCTCCCGGGCGCACCAGATTCGGGCCCGGGCGGCGAAGAAATACTGTGATTGCTGTGCTGAGCTTGTTGGTGGCGATGGCCACGATCTCGGTACCGGCAGCGCAGGCACAAGAATTACGGCAGTCGAGTGTGTTGTTCGTGGTCGACACCTCGGGATCGATGTCGGGATCCCCACTGACGCAAGCGAAAGAGGCGCTGCGCGCCGGGATCGACGCGCTCGCTCCCGGCCAGGCGGCCGGGCTGCGTAGTTTCAGCGGCAGCTGCGGCGACGGTGGCCGGTTGTTGGTTCCTGTCGCCACCGACAACAAAGACCAACTCAATGCCGCGACAACGCAACTCTCCGCCGACGGCGGTACCCCCACACCGGACGCCCTGCGGGCAGCAGCGCGTGACCTGCCGGCCAGCGGGGACCGCACCATCGTGTTGATCAGCGACGGACAGAGCAGTTGCGGAAACCCCTGTGCCGTTGCCCAAGAGATCAAGAACGATCTCGGTGTCGACTTCCGCGTCCATGCCGTCGGGTTCAACGCCCCGACCAATGCCGAGAGCGAGCTGAGCTGCATCGCCAATGCCACCGGCGGGCAGTACTTCACCGCCACCAATACCGACGAGCTCGCCGCAGCCATCTCCGCGGCAGTGGAAACGACCAACCCCGCCGAATGCGATGACGTGTACTTCGTCGGCGTCCGCGGCTCCGGCGAAGACCAGGACAAGACGCTCGAACAGTACGAGTCCTCCACTTTCGATCCTGTCTACACCAAAGATTCCGGCCCCAACGCCCGCACCACGGGGATGGGGGAACCGGTGAAAGCCGTCTTCAACGAACTGCACCATCAGGGCGAATCCGGCACCCCAGATATCGCATCGATGCAGGCCCGGGCGATCCGCTATCCCGCGATCCCGGTCAATCTCCTCGACCTCTCCTACATCGACCGGTACCAACGATCCGTCGCGGTCGGTGCCGACAACCTCGCCAAGGAACTGCGGCTGATCGCCTCGCACTGCCATCAGGCGTCCGTGGTGCTCGCCGGCTATTCCCAGGGCGCCGACGTGATCAACAAGACGATGGGCAACGCCCACCGCAGCGGTGAGACGTCGCTGTTCACGCAGGTGAAGAAGATCGTCGTCATCGGCGATCCCTCTCATCAACCCAACCGCGCCGAAAACGTCGGGGGATGGAACAAGCTGGGCTCGACGAACGGCTCCGGTGCCTCGGTCTCGGCGTCGATCGCTGACCCTGATGCACTGAAATTCAAGGATGCTCACGCCGGACTTGTGTCCTCGATCTGCATGATCGGTGATCTGGTGTGTGATACCAGTTCTTTGGCCGTTCACGAAGCGATTGCGTCGAAATTCGGATCGCAGACCATGACCCACACCCTGTACTCGGCATTGTCGATGCAATGCCCGGCAGTGAGCAACGCCTGGCAGTACGGCACCGACTGCAGTGGTCAAATACTGTTCAACTCTTTGGGGCACACCGCGGTGGCACGTTCACACGGCGGGCTCAGTGCCGATCAGGTTGTCGTGCAGTCCGGTACACACCTGTGGGCCGGGTTCGTCGCCATTCGCGGCGCCGTGGGACAGGTGACGAAGGTGGGCAAGTTCGTCGGAACGCTGTTCTCCGATCCGGTCGAGGTCGGCACGTTCGAGGTCAACGACGACGGCGTGGCGATCCTCGACTTCGTCGTTCCGAATGTTCCTGCCGGTGAGCATCATCTGGAACTGCGCGGCGACGACGGCAGCGTGTACCGACTACCGATCCTCGTCACTGATACGCCGGCTACCGATGGACCCTTAGGGTATGTCGTCGACGGCTCGACGGTGCACGTTCCCAGCGGCTCCGGGACGGGAAGCGTCGGCAGCTCTGGCAGTATCTTCGGGAGCTGACGAACAACCTTCGTGTCAGCGATCGTTGTCCCGGTGCTGCAAAAGGTACCGGGACAACAGTCGTCTCCGTCTGACGCATCCCACCCCCGGAATCGCGCTGGCGGGGCACTCAGACGCGAGAGCGATCCATGGCAGCGCCCACCGCCCGGCGAAGCGGGAGGTGCATGTGGGACAGGTCCGGGAGGCGGGCGTCCCGCCTCCCGTCGAGTGACCAGCCGGTCGACGGGCGCCCACAGGAAACATAACTGCGAAACCCACTACTGCACAAAGGTTCCCCGATTTCTGAGGTGTGTCAGGCGCGCCGACGGTGCCAGAGATGCCCGTGGAGTGATGCGATCGGTGCGCGGCGGTCATCTGTTCTTACCTCGTATGGGAACCCCTGCCGAGCGACATGTCGCCCGCGTTTAACGGGCGTGAAGGCCTGGCTTCGATCGACAGGCTGGTATGTCCCGGTTCCGATCGGCAATGGTCCTCTCCGCGTTACTGCACTCGTTGTAGCCGTCCATTTTTCGCGGGCGATGAGCGTGTTCGCGGTCTGGGCTCCCGATGCGCAGTGGGCAGGAGGAACAGCGGGGCGGGCCTGGTGGTGTTCACCGCGGTGGGAGGCGTCGGTGTCGGGGCGGTAGGCGGCGCACTTGTACAGAGTGTGCGATGGTGCTCGTGCAGGAGGTGACGCTCTCGTGGTGGGATCCAGGGTCCTTCGTAGACGAGGAGGTCGCATTCTCGGCATTGGGTTCGGAAGTAGCCTTCGCTCATCGATCGGGTTCCTTTCGTTATTTCTCGGCGACGAGTCTCTGCCGGCGCGTCGGGCCGCCGACGTTCACGATTGCGGTGGGAAACCGTAGCGTTGCCGGATCTGGGTGAGCGCCGCGATGTCTTCATCGTTGACCTGCTTCGCGGTCGCCCAGGCGAGGCTGTCGGCGTAGTCGCGTCGACGCTGGTGATGTTCCTCGGGCGTGAGCGCCGTCGCGGCAGTGTGAGGGTCCGTGCAGTTCGATTCGGTGTTCTCGAATTGCGCGAGGTACGCGGCGAGGATGGCGGCGTCACGGCGAAATCTACTCACCACTGCTGCCTCACCTCGGCCTGGCAGCAGTCGTACCGTCTCCACGACGTACCGGAGGGAAGTTCTATTTCAGGCATGGGACGTGAGACTCCATTCGGTCCCGACCTGATGAAGACAGGTGCAATCTTTGATCAATCGGACTTTAGCATCACATCACCGGGGATCAGTTATCCACAAGCTATTGGTTGGGCGGTGGCAGCGTTTCCAGAACCCTGGGTCGAGATTTTCAGGCAAGCGTGGTTGGGCAGATACGAGCATCGCGCGTGGACAACCATGCAGTTACCGGTGTCGAGTTCGAACAGACGGACTTTCACCGCACACCCGTATCGTTCGCCCCCCCATTTTTGGGGTCTCGGCAAGCTCTGACGTGCGTATTACGGTCGAGCAGTCGAGTGGACGACCCATCAGACGACCCCACCAGAGTGGCCTCGGCAGCCCCCACTGACGCCGGTTCGGCCGTCACCGATCTGCAGAGAAAAGGGACAAACTATGCATCTTCGAAAGTTCATGACAACAACTGCAGCGATCGCCGCGACGACAATTGCCGGAGCTGCAGTCGCGTCGGCCGACGTGGTCATCCCCCAGACCCCGACCGTCCAGACAAGCATCGCCGGTGACACGTTCAGCGCTACTGTCACCAACACCAACACGATCAATTCGCACTGCGGCCTGACTGTGCTGACCGCCGACCTTGCACCAACAACTGTTTTCCCCGCCGGTTTCGATATCGGCACCTCGAACTGGGACACCCACCCTGATCCCGTGTTGCCCGGTGACACCAAGACGTACACCGTCGATGACCTTGCCGCGGGCACGTATGTCTTCTACGCCGGATGCACGACGACGGAGAACGAAAACTCCGAATGGGTGAACTCGATGGTGCAGGCGGACACGTTCACCATTACCGCGACAACGGGGGAAGAGGGAGGACCGGGCGGTTCCCTCGGAAATCTCTTCGGGTCGTCCTGACCCCACCTTGCCGTGTGAAACGGAACTGCGGCGTACGGAAACGGACACCGATGGTCAGCAGGGCGGTGTGTCCGGAACGCTACGGCCTGTTCCGGGTCGTAGGGTCGATGGCGTCGCCGTGTTCTCGACTCAACCCCGAGAGGATGGCGCCGGGGCTTGCCGGTCTCACGCATGAGCGTTGACGGCCCTGTTTGGTGCGCTGGCTTCTGTCATGGTTGTCAGTGCGCCAGGGCTCCACCGGCGAAGTCTCACTCCCTTTCCGGTGGAGCCCCTTTTCGTTCGGTCGTGTCTCGGACGACGATTCCCGCCAATGGCGAAAGGTTGGAGTCGGGGTCATCGCGGCGCGGGCCGGCTCCGGTGAACGCAGAACCGCGCTGACGAACGCCAATGGACACACTATCCCATTCTATGAGAATTGGAACCACGGCCCGAAAACTGAAACACGTTACCGAACAACGGTTTCCGGTTGTGTGTGAATTACGGTCACGCGATAGTTAAACATTCACAAACCGGACAGTCTGTGCTAGTTTTTTGCTGATCTTTGCATTCCTTATCGAGAGGTTCAACTCGTATGTCCACCACTGCTCGCCGCGCCGGAATCGTCGCCGCACTCGTCAGCTCCGCAGCTCTGGTCGCCCCCGCTTTCGCCGGCGCGCTGCCCACTGGTTCTCTCGGCTCGAACGAGGCGGCGCCGGGCTTCACGTGCGATGCGACCTCCACCGAAACCAGCACTAACGGGTGGGGGATCCCGTTCGAGGACGAGAAGGACCAGACTGCCTCGTACTCGGCCGAGAACGTTCTTGACGAGGACGGCTCCCTGAAGCTGGAGGTCGACGGCGTCGAAGAGCGCTCCGTGTCGTATCACTCGGCGGGCGGTGTGAAGCTTGCCGACATCCTCGACACCGAAATCGGCTTCGCCGAGCGCGCGGAGACGGCGAAGGCATCGTTCCAGCTGCGTCTGAGCGGCACCACCGGCGGAAAGTTCACCGACACCGGCTTCACCACCCTCGTGTGGGTTCCGGGAGTCACCGCACCGGACACCACCGACGGAGCCGTCCATGTCAGCCTTCAGGATGGCGAATGGTGGAGCACCCAGAACATCGACGGCGCAAAGGACTTCGCGCGCGTGAGCCTCGACGCCATCGCCGAAGCGCAGCCGAATGCTGTCGTCGACCACTACGGCATCAGTATCGGCCGCGGCTCGGCCGCAACCTCCACTCTCGTGGATGCGGTGACGTTCAACGGTTGCACCACCAACTTCGCCAAGAAGGACGCCGAGACTGAGACCGGCACCGGCTCGCTCGGCAATCTCGGCAACATCTTCGGCAGCTAGGGAAACGGCCGGGGCATGACATTCGGTGGGTGCGGTAGCGGTCACGAACGGCCACCGCCCGGCGAACTGGTAGCCCCAAGCCGAAGAAGGGGGCGGAGCCCGGTGCATCCGGGGTCTGCCCCCTTCTTGCTCCGCTGTTGGTCACTACCGTTCAATCAATAATTTCTGAGGAGTTTTCATGGGATCGTTCGACACCGCATCGCTGAGCACCGAATCGCTCGAGGATCTCAATCTCGGCAAGGTCAGCGAACTGCTCAAGCTCGGCATCACCGCCGTCTCGTTCATCACCGCCCTGAACTCGCTCAGCTGAGCATCAGTTTCGGGCTGACACGAACGAAATGCCGCTGAAGTGTGGGCTCGGCAGGAACTGCTCCCGCCGCGCTGGATCCGAACTCGACGGTCCCGCGCGCAGGGAGCAGTTGTCGAGCAGATGGATCTCAGAGGCGCAGAAGCGGTCATTGCCGATCGGGTGCCGGCAATCGGATTGTGCGAATATCCACGGCCGGAAGATATTCCAGCTTTCCGGTGCACACCTCGGCCGAGGCTGAAGCGCATGCTCTGCGGATCGGCGCTCTGTCGGTGGTCGAGACCCTCGCGTAGCTCCGTGACTCTCGGAATTATTTGGCACAGAGCGCTCGATAAACAGGTCGCGGCCGTGGAAATGCTGGATCGACTGACGGGCGAGATCAGAGTGCCGGAAGTCTTCCTGCATCCCGTTCGGTGCGTGCCAACTCGATGTTTGCGTACAGTGCTGAACGCTTCAAACCTGTGTTCCTACACAGTGTTTCGATCTTGAACTGCCCGGTCTCGTACGTTTGCAACAGGTACGCACGCTCTTCCGGGGTGAGCTTGTGCTGACGACCTTTCATCTTGCCAGCCGCCGCGGCCGCGGCCACAGCGTCCCGCGTTCTGCTCCGGATCAGGTCTGATTCGAATTCGGCCATCAGCCCGAGGACGCCGATGAACATTTTTCCCATCGGATCGGTCGGGTCGTAGATCTTCCCGTCGATCGACAACGCCACACCCTTGTCCGCCAGTCGCCCCACAGTCTCGTGAAGGTCCTTCGCTGATCGGGAGAGCCTGTCGAGTTTGGTCACGCAGAAGACGTCGCCTTCGCGGGCGGCGTTGATCGCATTGTCGAGTCCGGGTCGCTGTGTCTGCCGGCCACTGATTCCGTGATCGACGTAGACCCGGTCTCGGCCGACGCCTTCCTTGGCAAGAAGTTCGACCTGAATCGACGAATCCTGAGCCGCCGTACTCACACGCGCGTAGCCGATCTTCATTCCACTCCCGATTTTTGCCGTTCACGACGTCCAGTGGACGAATCGTCCGTTAGAAACTATGCCATATCGGATTATTTCAACGGACAGCAAAATGGACGGAACGCGCAGAAATTTCCCCAGGTGAATCGCACGTAGGAGCGTGTTCGAGATCGTCCGGTATGACGATGGTCAAAACGCACACCCGAACCCGCAGGAAAGCGCTCAGCGGACTTTCGAAGTTACGGATCGCGAAGAAGTTCACCGAAGTCCGACGCATAGACACCTTCGGTGTGTCGTCTCCGAGACCTGAGTCGAGCGCACCAACCGGAAGAGAAAACCGCGCGAATACTGCGATAAATGTTACTTATCGTAGTATTCCGATTCCGGCAACGACATCGATCGCCCCGCGACCCAGATTCCGCGCTGCGGCGGGGGACCGTGGTCCGAGAGAGCGAGAAACGCAACAGGAATTCTGAGCAAAGAGAGGATCCGTGCGTGTCGCGATCCTTGGATCTATGGGGTTGCGATGGTATCTAGGGACTCCCACCGAAGCTGCTTGCAGGGTTGTTTCCGGTACGTGCTTGCTCTATGCGGGTAAATGAGGGTGCGAGCATAACTTGCAGAACCGCTGGAGTGAACGTGCTCGTGTTGAGTAGCACCTCGCTTGGCCCCGCTTTGAGATAGACGATCGCTTCGATCGTCGTTGTCGTCCTGCGCGTGAGGGCATTGATGACACTGGCTGCAAGGATGCCCTCAACCGCGCCCTTGACACCGAAGCCTCCGCCGATCAGTCCTGCATCGGTGGTAATGGTCGTGGCGCCGCTCCCGGAAATCTGTACGAAGTCGACGGATTCGTACTGGACCGTCTGCACGACCTCATAGCTACCCGTTGTCATGAGGGAATAGACCAGTATGTGGCGAGCGGCGAATTCGAGTTTGCATCCGATTCCCGGCGCCAGGGGTGGAACCCCTGCCGCGGCGATGGTGACGCCGCCGAGAATTCGGCGATCGGGGTCGGCGACCTCAGCCTGTGGAAGTGCGATCTGAGAGGCGACTGCGCCTGCGCGGACGCTATTGCGTTCCCAGCGTCGCCAACTGCTCGTACGTCGACATGTGAGGCACTGGACCTTCCGTCCGTACAGAGACCCGTGAATATGAACGAGTCGCGTGCACTGAGGACAGTTTCGCAAGTGGTAGTCGCCACCGCATGCGTAGCAGTGGTAGCCGTTGTCGTGTTGACCAGCGATGACACCCGCACCGCATTGAATGCAGATAATCGCGACCTGCGACGGAGAGGGCTGCTCCTGTTCGACGCCGTGACCCTGCTGACGGTCGTGGCGCGGCTTCAGATCGTCGACTCCGTGGACGTGCTCAGTGACAACACCGCCCTCGATACGGAGGAATTCGGGCTCGGATCGGTCGAACAGATGTTGCTTGCTCATGGCGTAAGCTCTCTCAGCGAGATGGGGCAGTAGCCTCGCGCTTTTACGCTGATTCAGCGTGAACACGAGTCGTGAACAAAGAATGGCACCCTGACCAGGGATAATTTGACGTGCGGAGGTTAAATTCGTTCGAGATTAGGGTGCGCCATTCAGGTGGACAAGTCTATGTCGACGTACCCTCTGCTGTGTCGAAATCACGGTAGGAGCGTCGTGTTGTCGAAAGCCTGGGCGATCATGCTGTTGAGGACTGATGAGAAGGTGGGCCTGACAGCGGCACTATCTGAGGCGACATAAGCTTCAATCCAACGAGACAAAACTCTGAAACCAGCACCCACCGATTCACGCATCGACTGCTCATTGCAGATGTCGGATCGTGATCTTCGGAGGGGATGGGGTGTCCGGGAGATGCGACGTAACGGATTCGTGGTGGGAAGAAAGGCTGGCCCTGCCGAAGATGAGGGGCAGGGATCTGCGCATAGCTAAAAGGGGCGATGTTCCGTAACTTGTCGGAATTCAAATAATGAACCATCGATATTGGACATGAGTTTCGGAACATGCGTCGCCCCAGTTTGCCGAAAATCGTTCCCTCCGTTCATAAATGGGCCGTTTATGAAACATCGTTCGGCGACACAGAAAATCGAGGCCGATCGACTGCCGAGGCCACCACGGGCTCGTCCGAGGCCGCCGGCAGGTGGGTAGTCGGCGTGGCGTCGGTAGGAGTGTCCCGAATTATCGGATACCGCGAATAATATGAACTGGACATAATCCCACACACAACGAAGAGGATTTCCCTGTGGCCGAAATATTTATTCGTCAACTCATCGACGATCTCGACGGAAAACCCATCGACACCGGACTAGGCCACGAGGTCACTTTCTCCTATCAAGGTGCCGATTATCGAATTGACCTTCGACCCGGAAATGCCGACAAGATCGAAGCGGCATTCGCCCCATATATCAAGGTCGCAGAGAAGATCCCCTCTGCCGGCAAGGCCCGCACACAAACGCCGACTGCGACCAAAAAATTGGGATCGGATCGATCCGCTGAGCAACTGAAAGAAATCCGGGAATGGGCCGGCAAGGACGGTTTCGACGTCGGCGCGAAAGGGCGGATCAAAGCCGACGTCATCGATGCATTCGACGCCGCACATTAAGGTACTGAACAGCATCTTTTTCCACTGACATCTAGTGTGTAGCGCACCTGCATTCAGGGATTCTTTCTCGGCGAGACGGAAATATTCAGGCGAGTTCAAGACCGCCCTCGGCGGCGAAGACCAAACGGCCGTCGTCGAGGGCGATCGCCCACCGCACCACCGCCGCCCAATCCCGCCCCAGTTCAGAGCTGCCGATGACAGTGTCAGTAAAGTCCTCGACCACAACCCCGACCTGCGACGCGGTATCAACGACCGCGATCCGGCGGTCGGGATCACCGTGACCCGGGAACCGACAGCAATGAGATCGGTATCTCTGCCTGTATATCGGGCATCGCCGTTATACAGGCAGAGATACCGACAGACACCTTCATTGCCCGAGATATCCGGAACCGATCGACTGCCGAGACCGCCGTTATCATGCATAGGATCAGACCGCCTATTACAGTCTCTCGTCACTAACGTCCATACCCGGAATAACTAGGGGCTCGTACGGCCTTTTCCACTGCGAGGCAGCGATCGCCTTGCAGACGAGAGTGAGAATCCGTCCGGTACTGGTTTAAATGGGCCCGCGGGTGATCGGTGATGAGATTGGAATTGGCGCAGTGCATCGATATCTATTTCGCCTACAACTATGTAATCGTGGGCCCCGCCCTTGACCTTCACGATATCGCGCTTCCACGTGTCACTGTATGGTGCACGTATACGACTATCGCCGTATGCTCCATCGTTGCATTGAATGATATAAGCATGAATATCCAGTGAGGCGGATTCAACTAAGGAAACAAATGTCGTAATGTCCTGATTCCATTCGGGGACAAATAGGGCATCAATCTTTCCTCGGAGATTCGATCGATAATCAATATTGGTGAGTTCGCTACATATTAACATTGCGAAGGAAAAGTTTCCGATTTGAATTACAGTTGGGGTATCTGTTTTCGTATATGGTTCGAGCCTTAATCCTGCAAACGAATGTAATGTCTGCTCTTCGTGGAGTGCTGGCCGCTGCTTATCCTGTCTTACTACCATCGTGGACGGGAATCCGAGTCCATTATGCCTCAGTGCTGCCCAAACCTGATTGTGGACAACCTTCTCCCCTCTCTTGTTTTCAGCATGAAAATATTCCATGCCGCTTATCAAGTTTATGCCTCTGTCGTGCAATTTCTGCACAATTCTAATGAACCATTTTGAAGGTAGGGCTAGCTCAGGTAGAACCAGGTAATCAACGCCCCCCCTGGCGATAACCTCATTTATAAGAGAATTCAGTCGTCTGTATCGGTCCACGTCCGGATCTGCAAGCTTCATAGCCGCAGCCGTCCAACTATCATATTCAGTTTTCCAACTGCTAATTGCGATCTTCTTTTTCGCTGTGTTAGAAATCGGTTGAATATTTAGAGTGTGAGGATCAGATTTTCTTATCTCTGGCATGGTGCCTGTTGGTTTCCATCCACGTAGCGCCGCGATAACTTTGACTAAGTCGATGTTGGATTCTTTGCTGAATGGTGATTTTGCAACTATAAAAAGTTCAGCAAAGCTGAATGGGCGGGTTGGAAATGCTACACCTGAATGAAAGTTTTCCGAATCACCTAGTGTCCAGTTGGACAAGGTTTCCAATCCTTCGATGGATTCCTCCGGCAGCAATTGATTAAGGTCTATCAAGCTGAGAGGTATTGGTGATCCAGGGGCGGGATCGGTGGTCTCTTTGTATATCCCTCGACTTGAAACAAATTCCTCAGGTAGTTTGGAGAATCTGAACGGAACATGCGCAAGGTCGCGGCAAAACAGACTATTACGGTCCGCTTCGGACTTTTGTATTGAAAAATTTTGAAAACTTAATTTTCCCAACAAGGGGGTTTTTATATAGATGTTCCATTTTTTAATATCGTCTTTTGTTAATTGTCCTGGAAACGCTGAGGCGATATTTTCGTATATGCTACTGTATAATCTGTTCGTCCATTCCTCGATGACAGATTTTTTGTCAATATTTCGGGACTCATCGGCATTTACCGAAATTCTGCAGCTGGAAGAAATCTCACCAATGATCCTCGTAACTGATCTTATTATAGCGCCAAGTTCCTCGAAGTCCTTGCAGCTGGTGGCTAGTTGAATAATTCGAGGAAGGTATCCTGCCAAGTCGAAGAAGTTGGGCAGAACAAGAACATGATCTATATATGCTCGATAAAAAGAATGACGGTGATCAGGCCAATCTTTAGGTTCTAGATCCCGCTCGTACGCTTCGATATCCCTGAGCTTTAATGCAAACCCTGCTCGTCTCATCGAAAGTGAATCGGTTTTCCTAAGATTGTCTGCTGATTCTCCATCAAATTGCGTAGCTGCAACCATATCGGTTGCCACCTTTGCTGGATCTCTAGGTAGCTCAGGAAGGCAACGCCACTCGCTTGCTCGTTCGTGAATCGATGACCTTATCGAAGATATGAGAACCTTGCCAGATTCTCCTTCGAGGAAGAATACTTTATTCTTTTTGTTTGAGAATATTATATTGCTCTCTAGGAGATAATCGGCACGATATCGTACAGCTTCGGTTTCTGATTTAGATTTGGATGGGACCTCAACCTCGACTTTGGATCTATCCCAACTTAATTTCTCTCCGGATCTGGCAAATATCCAATCCCAAACTTGTGAATGAGTGGTCATGTTTGAACGATTCTCAAGCACGAGAATTATGTCGTCAACATATCGACCATAGTAGAGTGGAACAATTTCATTTTCGATGGTTCGATCTAGTTCTATCAGAGCCATATTGGCGATTACCGCAGATGCTGGAAGACCTACCGGGAGTCCTCGTAGCAGTCCGGTTTCCTTTGCCCAAGCCTGGATCGACCTTATGAATGTACGGTTTATTTTTTCTTCTAAAGGGGATAGGTTAAGTCCCAGTATTTTCTCGATAAAGTTATTGTCGATCATGAAATGTGAGTCAAGTTCATGGTAAAATGATGAAACATCGGCTGTTATAGCAACTATATCTTTATCTGTATTTAGTGCTTCCGTCATGGTAGCAAGTCCATCGTCGCGCCACTTTCCAAAAGGTGCGATGTATGGATTGAAAGAGCCAAGAGATAGATCCTCTATGGTGTTTGGCGCAGCCTTTCGGAGCCTGTTTCCATATGAAGAAGAATTTAGACATTTGTCAAATTTACGTCCGACTCGCATCATCCATAATGTGGAGAGTATGTGAAAATCTATGCTACACATAGCGGATAGGCGAAAAATGGCTTCCGGTGGTTCGTTCTCACCTTCTAGAAATATTTTCCAAGAACGTGCAGGGTTTGAACGGATTACGGAACCGGCGTCAGACAGTTTGAATTCTAGGCTCTTTGGGGAGAAAGTTCGACCACCGAGGAAGTCTGGATCTTCGACCCAATCATCGGAGTCGAGATTTAACTTAATGAGAAGAGACTGCAGATTCTGAAGAAGATTTTCCTCGTACTCTGCCATTTTTATAATAGGAGGATTGGAGCTGTAGTATAAATCAACTTTGGCCATTCGGTAAGCCGTTCCGAGGTCTTTAAGAGTAAAGTTCATTTTCCTTCTTTGCTGTTAAGTGATGCGAGATAAATGTATTTTCAATCTACTGAAAAGTGCAAATTTGAGGTATTTGCAGAATTTCAAATGACTTCTATAGCGTCAATCTGACGGGCATTTCAAGTGATATCTGTGCACCAATTGAATTTACTAACCGCGCGGACATTGTTCGGCGGGCCAAGTTTTCCGGGAGCGCGGCGGAGAATTTCAGTCCGCGCAACGCGCCTTTGTCGACAGCGGGCAATGGTCTCGGCGCATCGTGGGCGCGCGCAGCTGCAAGTCCGTCACGGATGTCTTGCACGCTCAAGTCGCGGTGCAGGCGTACGCAGTCCGCTCGCGACATCTGACGAGGAACAACCAGGTCCGGGATCCACGCGCCCAGAGTTCGGTTGGCTTTCGCACCAGCCCAGGTCCACCAGCGCCAGTCCTCACGCTCATCGCGGGCAATGACGAACGATCCATCGCTGACGGTGCCAGATCGAACCTCACGGATACCGTCGACCGTCGTCACCGCACGACGGGTCAGCGTCACTCCCTGCGGAAGCGCTCCGAGGAGGACTTCCCTCATACCGCGCGCGATCTCGAAGGACGGACCATCGGGAATCGAGCTCCACTTGGCCTTACCTACGATGTCGCTGGCTTCGACATAACAGAAGCGGCGTTTCCAATCGATGTGCGTCACAGCCCAGGACCGCCCGCCCAACAACAAGATTCGGCGCCCTTCAACTTCTTCGGTCAGCAGCGCAGTTTCCACCGTCCCGATCTCGTCGCGCCCGGCGAGCACCTTGAACTCCGGTGCCGCGGCGAAGACCGCCAAGAGTTCCATGAAGTGGCGTCGACCGAAATGCTTCTCGGCCTTGAGCCCGATGAACGCGGTACCGGCGTCCTGTTCGAGGAACCCCTCATCGAGCAGGTGGGACATGATCTCCGGGGCAGTCTCATCGAAGAGGGGGAGCGTGCCCCAGCTTTGTTGCCAGTCGGTGAGTGGTACTCGCCGGGTCTGCAGTGCTGCTGCCAAAATCTGCTGCGCGACAATGTGCCGAGGTTCGGGCGTAGGGAGAACCGGCTCGACCCAGCCGGATGACCAGCACTGCAGCATGCCTAGAGCATCCAGGACTGCTTCCTCGGTGATGCACAGGAACAGACAATTACGGGTCGAACCAGGCCTACGCCCGGTCCGGCCGAGCCGCTGCAGAAACGACGAGACGGTGCGGGGGGCATTGATCTGGATGACCCGGTCCAGGTCACCGACATCGATACCGAGTTCGAGGGTGGACGTCGCGACGATGACGCAGTCACGGGCCTCGGCGAAAGCTTCTTCGGATTCTCGTCGTTCGGCAGCGGAGAGTGACGAGTGGGAGACGAAGGTGGTGATTCCGCGTTCCCGCAGCGATTTGCCGAGTTCTTCCGCCAACCGGCGGGAGTCGACGAACACCAGCCGCTTCTCACCTTTGTGCAGAGTCGCAATCACTGTGGAGGCGTTCTCGACACTACCTACCGAGTCGACAGTGATATCGGGAACCACCGCACTGCCATCGACGGCGGGGGAGATCACGAGACCAGCCCCACCAGACCCGCCTTGCAACCAGCCCAACAGCTGATCCGGGTTGCCGACGGTGGCAGACATACCGACACGTTGAAGTGTGCGACCCAACAGTGTTTCGAGGCGAGCGAGCACCGCGAGCAGGTGCCAGCCGCGGTCATCACCGGCAAATGCATGCACCTCGTCGACGACGACTGCCTGAACGCCGGCCAGAACTTCAGCCGCGTCTACGCCCTCCGACACCAGCATCGACTCGAGCGACTCAGGCGTTGTCAGCAAGATGTCCGGTCGATCACGTTTGATGCGGCCACGGGCCGAGGAACTGACATCGCCGTGCCACGTTGCGGCGCCGCGGCCCATCCATTCGGCGTAGCCGGCGATACGGGGTTGGAGGTTGTTGAGCAGCGCTTTGAGCGGACAGATGTACAGCACGGAAATTCCGGTCCACCGCTCCGATTGCATGCGTGTGAGCAATGGAAACATCGCAGCCTCGGTCTTGCCGCCGGCAGTGGGTGCCAACAGGATGGCGTCCGAGCCGGTACTGATCGGGGTAGCCGACTCATCCTGAAGTGGGCGCAGCCCAGGCCAGCCGAGCGAATTGACGATGTGGTGCTGGATTACCGGGTCGAGTACGTCGAAACCCGTCGTCACAGCTGCACCTCGTCGGCGCTGGTGGCCGCAATGATCTCGGACTTCTCGCTATCGGCGATCGTCAGCGAATAGTGCTGACGTGGATCGAACTCGGCAAATTGATCGACCCGATCCAGCACATCCGCAACGAGCTTCTTGAGGAAGATTCGTGGGGATACCCCGACCTTGCCGCCCAGCTCACCGGCCACGGCGGCCGCGAGATCACGCACGTACACGTCATCGACCATCGACCGGATTCGGTGTGGCTGCGCAGAACCGTCCGCATATACGTCGCGGACGCGGATGCCGACCTCGACCAGACGCTCCAAATCGAATCCGGTAAGCCGAATCTGCGGTGCACGAGGATTGTCGAAACGGGAGTCCGTCCCGAAATCGGTTTGCAGACGCTGCGCCAGCGGCGGCAGCGCTTGCACACCCAGTCGGCCGTCGAAGAACGCCGGTGTCCCGGTGATCACCAAGTAGAGACCGGGGTAACGCCCGGAATCCAGCTCGTCGATCCACTGACGCAACGCGTTCAGTGCTTTTGCGCGGCTGTCCGAGCGCATCCGTTGGAGCGTCTCCACCTCGTCGATCACCAGCACCAGGCCGGGATGCCGAGCACCCTTGAGCACTGCCAGCAAACCTTGCAGAAACCCCATCGCCAGGAAATGGTCGACGTCCTGCCGAATCCCCGCGACGCGCTTGGCGGCAGCCCCGACATGCGGTTGTCCACCGAGCCACGCGATGAGAGCGTCGGCTGTTGCGGCGTCGCCACGTTCGACGGCATCGCGGTAGGCGCGCAACACCATCGGATAGACCGGGGTCGCGGTCGCGACACTCGCGAGACGTTGTTCGAGCAAGGCCTCGATCTGTTGGGCCGTGGCTTCATCGACACCGGCGGCCGCGGCGGCGTCTTCTTCGATTCCGTACAGCCACGCGTCGATGACGCTGCGGAACGCACTTTTGGCGAAGGCAGAGGTCCGCAGCTCTTCGATCGTGCGTCGATACACCGTTTCCAGCTTGTGCAGCGGCGTCTCCAGCTCACTGATCTGCACCTCGGCGACGGCGAGACCACGTTGCATCGCCCGCTGCTCGACCCATCGGGAGAAGAATGTTTTACCCGAACCGTACTCACCGCGAACCGCTTTGAAGATGGCTCCGCCGGAGGACACAGCGTCGAGGTCTTCGTCGATGGTGGTGGCGAAGCGATCGATACCGACAGCGAGGACATCGAGGTTGCCGTCAGGCACGGTGCCTTGGCGTAGCGACTGGAGGATCTCACGGCGGCGGACAGGCGAGAGGGCACTCACTGGGCTACACCGAACTGTTCGAACATCAGGGCGGCCTCCACGTCGAGTTCGTTACCGTTGACGCTCAGTACGACAACGCCGTCGGTATTGAGTACCTGGGCCAGCACTGATACCGCGCGGGACGCGCGAGTGACCTTGACGCCGAGGATCTCCGCCGCACGTGCGAGCGGCAGCACACCGTTACCGTCGATGGATTCGGCAAGGAGTTGCCGAATCGACTTCTTGTCGAGGTCGCGGCCGAAACTCTTGTACTGCTGAGCGAACAGCCCACTGTCGAGGAGCTCCGAGATCTTGTCTCGTCCCCCGGACGCAGGCGCGGCTGCCGGGGCGGCTGCCGCGGTATCGGGGGCACCGACATCGAAGAGTGCATCGGATTGGGGTGTCGCCTTCACCGGGGCCTTCTTGCGTTTGGGCGTTGTCGTGGGAGCCACAGCGACTGGGGCCTGCGGAGTAGCGGCCCGGGCCGGCTCCCACCACGTCGGTACCGGTGAGGGCGTAACTTCGAGTTCGAGATGCGGAGGTACCGCCCCGTTGACCAGAATCGACACGGGGATCACAGCTTCCGCCAATGAGGCTCCGCCGTGGTAGCCGGCCTTCAGTCCCGTGTAGCGCAGTTGTTCGTCCACCGCGAGGATCGCACTGTGGTTGTCGGTGAGGACCCGCGGCCCCGTGACAAGCACCTCGTCAGCGGCTGCGTCAACTCCACCGGCCAGGCGATACCGCGCCGAAACCTGTTGACCTCGCTGGACGCTGGGCTGTTCACGCCGTTCCACGACATGGCCGTGATCACTGACCAGGACGACGGTGCGCCCGACGGCGGCCGCAGCAGACAAGAGCGCATCGAGACGCTTGAACCCGGATGTCGTCCACGTGGTGCCGATCGGATCCGACCGATCCAACGCGTCGTCGATGTCGTTGAGGACGCAGGCGATGACAGGCCGGTTCTTGGTGTCGTCCACCGCGCTGCGTACGTCGAGGGCGAGCGCATTGCCGCGGGAAACTGCCTCGAGGTCAGCTTTGTGGAACAACACCTGACCGGCGCCGCGTAGTGCATGAGATGTGAGCCAGGTGGAGAATCCGCTGCGTTCCTCGGATTGTCCGCCGCGGTGAAGGGCTCCGGAGAGAAGTGTGCAGCGAGAGAATTCGGTGACAGTGGGTAGCGCGGCGAGGGCCACATCGCTCGGCGCTTCCGAATGTAGAGTGCATTCCTGCCACTGCGGACGGTAGCGGCGCAGGGCATCGGCGACGACCTCGTTGGATGCGGTCGCACTCATACCGTCGGCAATGACGACCAAGACCGGAGACGGGCCGGTCACGCTGAGCGCGGTGGGACCGAACGAGGGCTTGGTCAGCGGCAGAACCACGCGGTCGAGGATCTCTTCGATGTACATCGGCGCACCCACTCCGCTCTGCCGGTGGGCACCTCCCGACGCGACGAGCGCGGCGAACTGCCGGTCTTGTTCCTTGCGGCGCGCGCGCACCGTGGTGATGATCTGATGCGCGACACCGGCGAGCATCGTGTTGTCGGCGCCGACGAAGGAGTCGTTGACCGCGCCGTCCACCCACGACAATTCGCTGCGGTAGTAGGTGAGCCATCCGGCCAGCGTCGACGGTTGGTGCATTTCGCTCCGTGTCCAGCGCAGCAGACGCAGCGCCGCTGCCCCGACCCGAATATCGCGAGGTGCATCGGGAGAGTTGGCGCGTGATTCGCGATGCGCAACGACATCAGCCCACGCATTTTCGACAGCAGTGAGATCGCTGCTGTGCTGGGCACCGGCGAGAGCCGCCGCGAAACGCGCGATCCGCGGCGCTCTGGCAGAGGGGAGCACATCCGAGCGGCCCACCAGCGGTGCCGCGTGCAACCGAACCACCAATTCTTCGGCGCGGCGCAACACCTCGTCCGGTATCTCGGTGCCGGTAACAGCGAGCGTGGCGGTGTTTCCCCAGGTGAAGAGTTGTTGTTCGGTGAGGGTGTGGTGCGCGAGTTCCACTTCGAGGAGCGTGCGCACCTTGACGGTGACGTCGACCGTAGACGGAAACGCCACCGACGTCGCCGCGGAATCGTCGATCAGGGCGGCGACAAGGCCGAGCGGAACCAACTGCGCTGGTCCGCTGGCGCGCCACACCGCGGTCATCGCGCGACCGAGCGGGCCGAGCTTGCGTTCGAGCCAGAGGTAGAACTGTTCCACCAGAACTGGCGCAGTTCGATCCCGCCACGCCGAAAACCGGCTGGTCAGCGCGGTGTTCATCGACCACAACGACACATGATGCGCGGTGACCTCACCGGCAGTGAGACCGAAATTGCGGTGCGCGAGCGCCCCGAACAAGTGGTCATTGGTGAGCACCCCGCCCGGAGCAGGCGGTACCGCATCGCCGAGTTCCCGCAACGCGGAGCGGGCGGCATCGTTGTCGAGTGAGAGCAGATTGAACTCCTGGCGCGTCGCGCGGAACATCTCCCGCAACGTCGGCCAAGGATCGACGTTGGAGAGCCGGCCGGCAATGAAATGGTCGACCACACCGGCCGGCAACTCGCCGGCTTCCCGATCGGTCAGGATCACCACCCAATCGAACCGATGCCGCTCGGTCAGGGCGTCCCGAACCGCCAGCACGCTGGGGCCGACGCGCACGCGCACGCTCTGGCCGTCGAGTTCGAATGTGTCCTCGCCCGACCAGAGCGGAGCCGCAGCGAGAGCAATAACGCCGCGGCGGTGCCTGCTGGCACGGAACTGGCCGATCGCGGTGCGCACGCCCGCCAGGTCGGCCTCCGGGAGCCTGGTCGTACCGGTCATCGATCGACTCGGGTGATCGTCACCGCAAATTTTGTGCCAGGATTCTGGGCCAGCATCTCTCGCAGCTGAGCCTCCAACGCTGACACGTCGGCGACCTCCGCGATATCGGCGACGATATCGCCGCTACCACCGCCGGCCGCCTTCCGCGCCCGCTCACGTTCGAGCTCACGTTCGAGCTCACGTTCTCGTTCGCGCTGACGTTCGCGCTCGCGCTCCCGCTTCTGTTCGCGTTCGAGCTCGAATGCGCGTTCACGCTGTCGTTCGCGTTCACGCTCCCGTTCCTGCTCGCGTTCGCGCTCCCGCTCTTCCCGCTCCCGCTGGAGCTGGCGTTCCCGCTCGTCAAGCTCTGGATCGGGCCGGGGGTTCCCCGCACGCTGTTCAAGCCACACATCCCGCTCGCGGTCGGCATTGCTCAGAGCAACGGGAAGACTTTGCACAGCTTCGTGCGCTTCGACAGCCTGCTTCAGGGCGGACAGAATCACCCGCGCATTCGTAGCGCCATCAGCGGCATCCGAGGTGGCGGCATCGCGGAGCACGTTCCACCGGCTCAGCGGGTAACGGATCAGTGCCTGCTCCACAACGGTCGCCGACGAGAGAGACTTCGACGCCTCGACATCGGTGCCGCGCAACGGCGCATCCGCGATCGCGGCGACGAGACCGAGATTGTCGACGTGCGTCAACCGGGCCTCGAACAAATCCGCCACGTCAGCAGCCAACGCGTAGCGGCCATGCTCCGGATCGATCCCGAAGTAGGTGTATGCCTCACCGAGCGCGCCCACGAACTGGCTTCGAGCTTTGAACGTCTCACGTGTGTACGAGCGCACATTATCGGCGAACGAGGCGAGGTTGGTGGCAGTCAGATACTCGTTGACCACCTGCCCCGTCCACGTCTTCCACCGCGTGATGGCCTTGAGCCATTCGTACTGATCCGGCAACGGTTCCAGGCGCAGCGCCGTGCCCCGGCGGATATCACCGATGGAAGGTTCGTCGATCGGGCTCGAGTGCAGGAACCAGGAACGCTTGGTCTGCGCCGCCCACGCACCGGCCACCAAATCGATCATATCGCCGGTCAAGCCGCGCTTGGGTCCACTGGCCGCGATCGCGGTACGCAACACCTCGACATCGACATCAGACTGCTCGTCGATCGCCAGACGCGAAAGCTCCTGCGTGATGCGCGTGCGCCACGCCGTGAACTGTTCGGGTCCGAAGATCAGATGGGTCTCGTTGGTTTTCGCGATCCCGAGCGGCTCGACGACCCGGCGGGCGACGTCGCGCTCGGTGCGTTCGAGCGGGATACGGCCGTCCACCTGCGACTGCGCCTCACGCAACCGCATCAGAACGGTGTTGAGTTCGCGGCGGCTGATCACCTTGTCGACGGGAGTGAACTCGGGATGGTCCGGATACAGCGCATCGAAGGCGTCGACGATCAACCGATCGACGGCTTCACCGAGGGTGTTCCCGATGGGTGGCTGCACCGCAAAACCGGCATGCAGGGACCGCAACGGTGGTTGCCCTTCGGGGAATTGGGCACCGCTCGCCACCCCGTACGAGACCTGAATGGCGTTGCTCAACTGCCCAAGCACCTGCGACTGCTGCTGCTGCAGGATCGAACGGGCAGCAGCGCGGTCGGCTTCGGAGAGCTCGTTCGCATACGACGCCCACCGGTCACCGGCGAGAACGTAATTGAGGATCACGAGCCGCCCGAGCTGACGGGTCACCTTCTCAGTGAAAAAGCTCGGCAACCAGGCAACGGTGAACCGGTCCTGGCCGGTGCGCAGTAGCGCTTCGATCCGGTCATGGTCCTCGGATGTGGTGTGACCGGAATCGTCGAACGGCAGATCCACGACCAGTCGCAGCGCCCCCGCCGTGCTCGGCCGGAACGACTCGTCCGGCAGGTAGCCGCGATCGCGGATATTGCCGAACACCACCTCCACTGGCCGTTCGGTGCCGCGCCAAATCTTGTTGCGCAGCAACGCATTATCGACCGTGTGATCGACACCGACGACACCGAAATGCTCGGAAAGTAGCGTGCGCATCAGTTCGCGGCGTCGTCCGTCGGTGTCCTCGGCCTGTGCGCGGGTGACGATGCGTTCGTAGTCGACGGACTCGAGGGTCACGGAAATGATGGGGTTCGCATCAGCGGTGACGGAGATTTCCGGGATTTCCGCGGCCCACTGCTTGACCTTCCGGGTGATCTGCGTGACTTGATCACCGGGAATGATGCTGACAACGCTGCCGTGATTGAGTGAAGCGAGGCGACTGGCATCGATCTGCTTGAGCGCCGGCACATTCGGCGCCACCGCGGACATCAACAACGTCTTCGCGATGCGGATATCCGCACGCAGACCTGGCGGGACGACGTCGTCCGCCGTAGTTTCTTCGATACCGGCACTGCGGAACAACAACGGACGCAGTTTCTCGGTCCAGAGCGTGCGCGCGGTCTTGAACGTACTGGCGGCTGCATCGTTGATCGGAGTGGAGTTGGCGCTGTCGATGATGTAGTCGAACGCTTCCCCGACCGGAATGACATTGTCGACGGTCAACCGATCGGCATTGTCCTGCAGCATCTGCTGCATCACCTTCAGTGCCGTGCGCTCACGCTGCATCTGCCCCGACAACGCCCGCAGGGTCGCGATCAGCGCAGGGGAGAACGGGTATGTCAGCTTGAAGGCATCCGCGTCCGAACCGCGATACTGCCCATCGGTATTGACACCGTCGAGGAGAACATCCCACACCTTCGGGTTGCGGTCCAGATGCGCGAAAGCACGGTCGAGCGCCTCTTGCGCCGCCGAGTCGATCGGAGTCAACAGACGCTTCTTGGCGATGAACGGCAGGTTCTCGTCACCGAGCTCGACATTGTCGAACCGGCCCGCCTGGTGCGCGAAGGCCTGCTCGAGGGCCTGCTGCGTGGCGCCGGATTCGGAGCCGGTCGACACCCAGCGGGCCAGGTCGTGCTGGCGGGCGATGAACGACGAAATCGGCACCGCCGTCCGGCCGCGGCCGGTCTCGACGAATTTCGTGATCTTCTGTACTTCGGCGTTGAACTTGGTGCGTTCGGTGATCAGGAACGTCAGCCACAACACCAACTCATCGAGCAACAGGACAACACCGTCATACCCCAAAGACTTGGCGTGATCGGCGATGACGGCCAGACCGTCTTCGAGGGGGAGCCAGTCGGTGTTGCGGGAGTAGCTCGTGAAATAGGTGGCGATCAGAGCCTTTTGCAGACTGGCGCGAACGGTGGGAGACGCACCGGGAGTTGTTGCAGCGGTGTATGTATCTGCAGTCCAGACAGTGTTGACGGCCGTGGACGCATCGTGCGTAGTGTCGCCTTTCGCGAGTGCAGTCCAGTCGATAGGGGACACCGATGGGGCGGTATTGAGCCCATTGAGAGTGGCGAAGAACTTGTCGTCACCCACCTCCGCCCGGCGATGGTCAGCGTCAGCAAAGAGCCCACCGGCCGAGTGCAGCACAGGAGGCAGAGCGTCCGGATGCAAGGCTGCGATCTGACGCAGATACTGATCGAACAAGGCCGATTCGACGGATACCGAATCGAGGAAATGGAATGTCAAACGCAGTAGATTCGCGCCCGAAACGGACGGATGCGCCGCGATGATCGGCTGCAGCTCGGGAATCGCCAGTGCCTTCGGGGCGTGCCCGAGAACTCCGTGCAGCACGGCCATGAAGTGCGACTTACCGGAACCGAACGAGCCGTTGAGGTACGCGGACTTGTTCTCGCCCGTACGCAAGGATTCCTCGACCACCGACAACGCCTGATCGAACGCTTCGGCGATGGCCGGTGTGACGACGTACGAGTCGACCGTCGCGGCCAGTCGATCGTCCGCGACAGAGTCGGACAGACGCAACACGTAGTCGTTGATGCCGTGCGATTCCGAGATCGCGAAGGTCTCCCGCAGAGTACGGGCGGATGAGGTGGAGGCGCCGGGAAACATCACTGCGCAGCCTTTCTAGGTGCGGCCTTGCGAGCTCGAGTGGTCTTGGCGGGACGCCAGTTCGGTAGATCGCCGACGGGAACACCGACAGCAGAAGCTTTTTCGTGGAGCTGACCGGTGAGATACTCCGCCAAATCGATCCCGAACGTGGGGTCGACTCCGCTGTGCCACTGCTTGACCCAGGGCAGAATCTCGGCGATACCGGCGACCACCGGTACGAGCTCGGTGAGCGCGGTGCCCTCGGATTCGCGGTTGGCGTAGATGGTGGCGAGCGCGATGCCCTGCTGGGCGTGGTTCCAGCCGGCCCACCCGAGCAGCGGCGTCGGGTCAGTGGCGCGGCCGGCGCTCGGGTACGAGATGAACCGTTCCTTGGGTACATCCAGCTTCCCGCGATGCGACCAGTAGGACTGCTTCACGAAATCGGTACCGGTGTACTTGGGTGGGACGGGAATATCTGTTGCTGTGATCAGCCCGGCATCCTCGTCACGCTGCAGATTCCAGACTCGTTCCCACTCGGCACGCTTGCGCAGCCCGGAGTCCTTGTAACGCAAAGCCGCCAGATAGGGCACGGCCTCGTCGGAGAGCAGTTTGACGAGGGTTTCGGTGACCGGGGCGTCCTTCTTGCCGGCCCACAGGTCCAGCGCCTCAATGAATTCCGTGTTCTTCTCGACGTGCCCGGCAAGTTCAGCCACCGACAGACACTGCGGGGCACCCTGCGCGGTGAACCACAGCGACGGCTCTTCGAGCTTGTCGAGAATCCAATCCTTCAAGGCTTGCTGAAGTTTGACATCCCACGAGTCCCCGGCCCAGCGACGCTTGTACTCGGGTCGCTCGAGCAGTCGAATGAAAGGGTTCGATTCGATTGCAGCAAGCCGTTTCTCGATAAGTTCGCGGTACTCAGTGGGCAGATTGGCCGGGATATCGGTGACCGGTGTTGAACCGTGACGGGCGAACCAGGCAGATTCTGTTTCGCCAGCCGCAACCTTTCTTGCCATCGCAATCTCGAATGCGCGTTCGCCCAACTCTATGCCGGGGACAGTGCCAGCAGCGGAAAAAAGTTCGCCCTCGATAAGTCCGTAATGTCGGTACACTTCCCAATCGAGTTCTTCTTGTTCGGCGACCATCAATGCTCGGATACGGTGATATTCCTTGCGTGCTGTGTCAATAGTGTTCTGGGTGGCGCCATTTCGTGCAATCGCGGCGGCGGGTTCCTGCGGAGCGAGCACTTGAGAGAGATCGTCGAGGCATCTGGAACGACCAAGCGGTGTCGCAGCAGGGAACGGGAAGTCCTTCACCGTGGTGCCATTGATCTGGATAAATTTCTCCCAATGCTCGGACGCAATGCCGCCGTTAATTCCGCCGTTCCCTTTGCTGTGACAGTTTTGTTTGAGCCAGAAACATGCGGTCGAGCTGTTCAGAGTCCCCAGCAATCGAAGGTGATCTTCCTCGGTCGCCCCCTCCGGCAGCTTGATCACAGGTGCGGTCTGCTTGAATACCTTTCCGCCGCGATCAAGAACGAAATGGTTGTGCGTCGCTACTTCTGCGAATGTGATTAGGTGACTCGCAGCGAGTCTGCGTGCATTTGGAAGAATATAGTCCCACCACGGAATGTTGCGCTCCTGGCGTGTTTGTCCGAACGCTAGACCTCTCTTGAGATTAGTCCTAAGCGGCCAAAGTAACGTACCTATTTCCGGCTCACTCAAAATCGCCAATGAACCATACGGAAATATGGCGTAGTCGGGTTCGAACACCGTGAAATCCCGCACTTGCGTACCGCTGACAAAGGGTCGGAAATCGACGGTATTTCGCGAAAACCCTGACGGAACGCGCTTCCCCACAACGAAGGCATCATCTTCACCAGTGATCGCTGCAAAGCCAACCGACTCCGCGATGGTTCCTAGAACCTTTCCGTCCGCTAACTCGACAGCCGCCAGAAGCCCTACAGCGCCACCACCTGAGAGGCTCCACGGGTGCTGACGCAGGTTCTCACGTGGCAGGTCTGTTATGGATACCCATTGATCTTCATGATTGGTCTGATCGACGTGCTCGACGATCGAGGTCCAAACCTTGCCCTCGGCCGGGTTAGAGGGAGCGCCAGGCTCACCTTGAATGCCAAGGATCGCACGGACAGTGTCGTGGATCCTTGGATGGTTGCGGCCCGTGATGATCACGGTCGGGGTGCCATGCCCAGGGATGTATGCCCCTGATGTGTCGGCGACCAGACGTAGATCCTTTTTTGCGAGGAATTCTTCGATGATAGGTACGCCGAACTCGCGCTTCATGAACGAGTTCGAGGTGATCTGTCCGACCCAGCCTGGGCGCTCGCTAGTCTTGGCTAAATCGAAGAACTTTTCCATGAAAGGTGCTGTGAGTGCGTACTTTCCCTTGCAGTAGTGGTAGATCTCCCGATATCGCGCGTTGAGGGCCTTATCGCTGACGACGATGTATGGTGGATTACCAACCACCGCGTCGTACTGCCCAGGAGCAAGGATCTTCCGCAATAGACCTGCATCTTCAGTGCTGTACGTGAACCCAGATACCGCGGCATTTTTGTCGAAGGACAAGTCGCCGTAGTCGAAGGCGTCTGAGCCTCCCTGCTCTGGACCATGCAAAAGCGAGTCACCGTTGGCGAGGTTCAGCGTGAACTTCGGTGCATTCACCAACGAGGTCTCGCCACAAGCCTGTAACGCTGCCACGATCAAGCGGAACTTCGCGATGGCCACCGCGAACGGGTTGAGGTCTACTCCGTAGACCGACGCCAACGCGTTGTCGACACGGGTGCGCAGTTCCAGCCCGGGTGCGTGATGATGCCAACGCTCCACGAGACGGGCGAAGGCTCCGAGTAGGAAGTGGCCGGATCCGCAGGTGGGGTCGATGACCTTGAAACCTTCGAGCGGACGATCCTTGAGTGCCGGTTCCATTGTCTGATCGAGGATGAATTCCTCGACGAATTCAGGGGTTTGGAGCAGCGCGTACTTCTTCTTCGCGAAGTCCGACAGATCCTGGTAGAGGTCACCGAGGAATCGAGTGGAGAGTTGGTCGTCGCGGAACGTCCACACCAACTCTCCGTTGTCGTCGGTGCGGCGCCAGAATGCGAGAAGTTGGTGCACCGCATCCGAGGATGGGGTGGTTATGTTGAGAGCGGCATGCTCATCGACCAGCGACTGGGTAGCCAGATATTGACGCAGTGCGTCGAAGGACTGTTCCAACCATTCGCGGTAGGAGTAGTCGGGATGTTCCTGGTAGAAGGAGGTTTCGGCATCCACCGCGCGTTGGCGCAGCATCGAATTCGGGTGCGTGATCCACACCGCGGTGTCACCGAGCAGTAGGTTGTCTTCGCAGAAGCGGACGAACACACTGGTAAGCAACCAGCCGACCGCGGCCTGGGTGAGCTGATCCTCCGACCAATCGGTCCACGACACAGCTGTGCGCTTCTCCTGAACGGCAGCATGGTGAGTGGCTCGCCAGCGCTCCAGCTCCGCACTGTCGGCGATGAGACGCGCCCGCATGTCATCGACCAACAGAGCCAATTGCGGCTTCAGTGCGGCCGTCAGTTGGTTTCCGGCGATCGTGGCCAACGCCATCAGGCATGCTCCTTCTCATTGCGACCCGACACGATGTCAGGCCTGGTGAACGATGCGGCCGCCGCGAGAATCGCGTGGAGGCCGTTTTCACCCACCTGTACAAACTGCTCCGGACTCATCCGTGGCAACGCCGTGCTGTCCACACGCGCACCCGGTTTGCCACCGGATTCGTTCGGCTGGGGGATCAGCGCCCACACCGCATGCGCAGGTGGGGCGGTGATGTCGATCCAGTTCATCAACGCAGGCGCGAGGAGGTCGTAGCCGGCGAGCATCGAGAGATCCGTCAGAACCACGGGTGCATCTGCGGCCCTGACGGACTCGACAAGTGTCGGGATTGCCTGTGAAACAAACCCTTTAAGATTTTCTCGCTCGGCGGAAGGGCCCGCATCTGCGGCAAGGATTGCATCCCACGGGGCGCCGACCTGCTCCGCGACGGATCGGAGATGACCGAGCACCACGTCGGTGACGTCGATGTGGTGCGCACCGAATCGGATGGCGAGGGCATGGGCAATCTCGTCAGAGAATCCCATCGGCACACCTAACGCACGGAACGTCCGATCGCGGAGACTCGATTCCAAGAGCATTTCGATGTCGCTCGCGCGGCTGCCCGCCGTGCTCGACATGCGCGCTAAGCGTGTGTGAAAGGTCGGAACACTCGACAGAGGTCCGGCTGCATTCTCGAACGCGTATCGACTGGACGGCTCGTTCCACCGAATATTCGGAACCACTGCCTGTACCACTACGTCCAGCTCAGGTCTGCGCGGAAGGGACTTGGTGAGCACCGGGAAACGCGCGCCAACACGCGATTCTAGTTCCGGTCGGCTAAACGAATCAGTGTCGGAGAGCCCTTGGAGCAGCAGTGTCAATGCGTCACCGATCGGCATCGTCCGGGAGTGCAGTTCATCGCGGGCTGAGAGGGTGACCTCGGCCGAGGCTGCCGCACCGATACGCAGAAGGGTGTAGCCGGGGATCTCTACCTCATCCGGAGCGATGTCCAGGACAATCGACGCTACCGAGCGAAGAGGCAATTCTGCGTCGGTCGGGCGCACCAGAAGAGCGCCCTGCGCGTGCGCATCAGCCATCAGTCGCTCAACTTCAGCGGCCAACGCGCCGGTCAGTCTGCGAGGTACCGCAGCTGTGGAAATCATCGCCACGGTTCCCGAGCCCTGACGCCGGACCATGTGCAGTTTCGAGTCAGTACCGGTGTCTGTGTCGGTAGAAGCAGGTGAGGAAGCGAGCAGTAGCCGTAGGACACCGAGAGCGGTGCGGTGCGGATTGTCGGCGCCGTCTGTGTGCAAGGCGCTCGACAGCTCACGCGCCAACAGTTCGGGAGTCGAAGCGCCACCGGAAGATTCGAGCAGCGTCTGACCGCGCCGATACAAGGACTGCACCGTCGCGGAGAGTTGAGGATTTTTCGACCACAGTTCGGTGAACTCACCGAATATCTGCGCCACGCGACCGGGCGTGACATGGGCGATCAGCGCCAACGACTGATAGGTGACAAACGGATCCGTAGGACTGTCCTCGTGGGCGCCCAAGACCAGTTCGACGATCTGCCGCTTGATCGTCGACGGTTTACTTCCCGATGCGCGGGCAAACTCCGTGGCAAGCACACTGAGCGAGGAATATGTGGCGGGCACGGAAACTGCTGGTGCCGGCTCGGTCCGAGTGATCGTGGCAGGTGCGGGAGCCGGGGGATGTTCGGTGGGCTTCGCCTTGAACAGGGCCTCCCAGGCAGTGCGCATCGCGGTAGCGGTATCGAACCGATCCTTGACGCTGCGCGCGAGTGCCGTGCGGAAGAATGCTGCGAGACCGTCTGCGCGGGTGAGGGTGAACCCGCTCGAGGTGAAGTCCTCGACAGCAATCGATACGTCGTCGGCGAGTACTGTCGGCTCGCTCATCCCGTCGCCGTAGGTCGGTGTCGTGGTAGTGGCCATCTCGTACAGCACGACAGCGGCGGAGTATCTTTCCGCGGCTGAGTCGTAGGTGTGGCGGATGCCCGTTCCGAGGAAAGGGTCTCGATACGGAGGCGTACCAGCATCGAGCTGATCGACCGGCGCACGCGAGAGCGAGAAGTCGAAGAGCGCCAGCCGCGCCTTGGCCGCGCGGGCTTTGCTCTCGGGCCGGGACAACCCGAGGTTCGACGGTTTGATGTCCCGGTGGTTGATGCCGGCGGCGTCGAGAGCTACCACGGCATTGAGCAGCTCCAAACCCCATGTTCGCAGCTGGGATTCCGCGAGCGGGGTGTACCGGATGACGTCGGCGAGGGTCTTGTCGCCGCAATTGCTGAGCAACAACGCTGTTCGTCGGGATCCGAGTTCGAGCGGACCTTCGATCAACTCCACGACGCCAGGTACCGCAGGATCCTGCTGGGCGAGTTGGGTGAGAACTTCAGCCTCTTCGCGCAGCCGCGCATTCGCGCTGTCGTCGAGGCCCACCTTGAGCACCCGAGACCGACCGTCGTAGTTGTGATCGGCTACCAGGATTCCACGTGCAGTCGATCCTGCGCCGAGGATTTGCAGAACCTCGAAACGATCCACCAGTAGAGCGTTGATCGGTGGATTCAACGGATCGATATCGGGGAGTGTGGAGGAGTTGTCCTGCGATGCCCGGTACGTCGCCAACTGCATCGAGAATTGTTGCGCCCCGAAGGTCGGCTGACCGGTCTTTCTGTCGCTGTCCACTCTCTTCGACACTGAAGGATGCGTGGCGTGCAACACCAGATCGCGCACGGTCTCGTCCACGAAACGTCCACCGGACGCCGCCAGATCCAGGCCCTGTTCCCGGCGAAGACGATCAAGAAGTGCCGCACGATCACGAGCAGGTGCCTGACCACCGGAGAGCAGGAAGTAGGCGAGTGCGCCGAGGGAAAAGACGTCCAACGCCATGCGGTCGGCGTCAGGGGCCCACCGATCTTCCGGAGCTTGGTACACCTCATCTGCCGGGGTTCCGCCTGGAGCCAGGGTGGTGCCCAGCATTGTGGCCGAACGAGTTTCGCCGCTGTGCACGCGGCCGGCCCAGGACCAGTCGACTAGACGGACAACGACCGAGCCTGTATCGAGTTTCTCGGTGTCGATCAAGACGGTGCCGGGCCCGAGACCACGATGTGCAACATGATTTCGGTGTGCATAGGACAGTGCTTCGGCTACCTGCGTGAGAATGACAAGTTGTTGATCGGCGGTGAGAGTTCTTGTGGCAAGCGCTAAATCGAGCGGTTCGAGTCCCGCGACGGCAGGGTAGACGAGCACGGTGTTTCCGTCGTCGTCCTGTACCAGGTCGCGAGGAACGACGATCGATTCATGGCGCAGCGAGCTGAGCAATGAATACTCGCGTTGCATCCGTCGATGTGCGGCGGCGCGGGCATGCACGGGGGTACCGGGACCGAACGAGACGATGCGGGCCCGGCCCTCTTCGTCGGTACCTTTGTGCTTCGCTGACCATTCCTGCCAGTCGTCGCCATTGGCGAGCGGTGCTCCGGAGATAGTCCAGGAACCTGCATCGCGCTCGGTTCGGCGCGCAATACCAAGATTTTTCAGAGCTAACGCGACGATGACACTGATGTCTTCGTCGACACGGCGGCTGTCGGTGGGAGGTTCGAGAAGCCTGGCGGAAATGCCCGGCAGCTTGGTGCGGTCCTCGAGGCCGTCGATACCGAACAAGCTGGATTTCGCCAACTCCGGCATATCGACATCGAATGGTGCACCGTGAAGGAAAACCGATTCCTGCGTGAACGGAAGAGCGCGGCGAACCTTCTCTGGGTCGAGTCCGTTCTCGACGGCGACCTTACGAGCCTCCTCCTCGATTCGAGAGGCGAGACGTTGAGCTTTGCGTCGGGTGAGGAGCAGCGGAGACTTCTGCGCACGGATCTTTCCGCTGGGCAGTGTCCGAACCCAGTTCGTTTCTGTGCCACGCAATGTGCCCAGAAAGTGCTTGAGTTCCACCAAATGCAGACGCCGGCGGCCCAGAACCAGGGCGTCGACCTCATGCCAGAGTCCGTGGTTGTCCATAAACTCGAAGTTGGTCCACACCCGGTAAGGCGAAGCGTCGGGGATCAGGTCGCGCAGAAACTGCAGGCCCTCTGTTTCATGCGTAAACGCGGACTTCGAGACCTCGACCCACCGGCCATTGTCTTGTGCCACGTCACCGTCCCACCGCTCGCGTACGTTGCGGCCGACGGCGGTCGCGTACTTTGCTGATCAGCCTATCAATCGTGTCGGGCAAAACCGGCAGCAGGCACACGCGCCTCACCTCCGATTTGGCATGTGATCAGCTTCCTGTGGAGCGTGGGAATGTTGTGACAGATGCCTGGCCTCAATTCCCCGCAATAATCCACTGAAAAGTCATGCAGGCCTACCGGTACAGCGCGAGGCATGTCGAAAATGGATCTTGGTCTCAATAGGTCAACGCATCACCGACGATAACGGATCAACCCCAGAAGATCGGGTCCGCACCGCTTTCGATGTGATCGAGCAAATCCTGAACGTGAGGACTCGGCGCCAAGAACTGGTAACGGTGAAACTTGAGGTTCCGGTCTCGCCAATACAGAGTCCACAGCCCGGTTTTCTTCGTGTAAGACAGGCGGGCGATCGGGAATCGTGTCCATTCGGGTCCGAAGTCCTCTCGCCACGGCGGTCTGCATTCGCAGATCGTGACATGGCGCAGCGCGATGTCGCATTCGACCCGAATCTCATGACGCAGACGATCGGGAACCCGACTGGCGCAGTACTTCACGATCCGGGCGACATCGAGTTCGGGAAGACCGGTGGCAGCCATGACCATCATCATGCCAACCGCCGTTATAGCCAGCTTTGCTATCCGACTGCGGAGGAGCCGAGCACCTGGTCTTCTCGTTGGCGTGGACTGTTCCAGTCGAGCACCCGACGAGGCCGATTGTTGAGTCTTACCGCGATCGAATTCAGGTCCTCCTGGCTGAAAGTGCGCAGGTCAGCGTTCTTGCGCAGGTACTGGCGCAGGAGCCCGTTCGTATTTTCGTTCGTCCCTCGTTGCCACGGATGATGCGGGGCGCAAAAGTAGATGGGCAGGTCGAGTTCTGCGGTGATGCGCTCGTGCGCGGCCATTTCCAGTCCCCGATCCCACGTCAACGACCGACGCAGATGCGCAGGCAACCGGCCCAGATAGGCGATCAAGGCGTCCGCAACCGTCTCGGCCCGGTACCCGTCCAGCAATGCGACCACATGCACGGCGCGGGATTGCCGATCTACCAGCGTCGCGACCGCCGACGGGCGGGTGCCAAACACGAGATCACCTTCGAGGTGTCCGGGCTCGCTACGATCGCCGGCCGCAGCTCCTCGAAGCTCGATGGAGACTCTGTTCCGTATCTGTCCGCGCCCGTGGGAGCGTTTCTTCCCACGAGGGCGGCGGATCCGCCGATCAGTACGCAGTTCGTGAAATTTTGTATCGTCGAATACTTGTCGCGACGGTATGTACAGGCAGCGGTAAATCGTCTCGTGCGAAACCCACATCTGCGGATCGGACGGGTACTCGCGTCGGAGCCAGGCGGAGATCTGCTGCGGAGACCACTGCTCACTCAGCTTCCCTGTGACAATCTCCCGCAGAAAATGCCTGGTGGAGAGGGTCGAGATTTGAGGGCGGCGCGCGCGGACATACGCTGCGGCATCCGCCAGGGTCGCCCGATAGTGTTCGCGGCCGCCGTTGCGGGCGATCTCCCGTGCGATCGTGGACGGGGATCTTCCGAGTTTGTCGGCGATCGTCCGAGCGCTGTCACCGGCGGCGATCCCACGGGAAATCTCTTCACGCTCCCCGGCCGTGAGATGAGATGCTCGCCGACGACGTGGGAGCGGCCGGATACCGCCGGATTTACGCAGGAACCGGCCGATCTGAGGGACACTCTCCCCGAGGACCCGCCCGGTCGCACTCAGCGAATCACCGCGACGCCACATCTCCCAGATCGTGTTCTCCTGTTCCACAGTGAACCCGAGCGCCTTGTTGCCCATCCATGCCTCCACGATCACGCATCATGTCACCAGCAGTGATGCGTTGACGTGTTGAGAGCAAGATCGGTATTCGACACTTCTGTGAAGCACGTATACCCCCAGCTCGTACTGAGGTTGAGGTGTCGAGAACTGGTGTCGACAATCTATGTCGAATAACCCACAGACCTTGTCTTTTCGACAGAGAAATTTCTTTCAGGCTGCCCACAGACGATGACGAGGGCGAAGAGGATGCAGCCGAGGATAACGGCAATTTCTGACCTCGCTCCGAGAAATTTTCGGACGCACTTTCGTCGGTCGATGCGAGGCGGTGGTGCCGTCATGGTGTGGGGGAGGGTTGGATCATGGCTTCGAGCCTGGTGAGTCGTTCTTCGAGGACGCCGGTGATGGCGAGCAGTCCGAGCACGGTCGGTTCGGTGATGTCGCTGCCCTGTTGCGCGTGTGTGAGCAGCGTTGTGCGCAGGAGTGAACACATGGGGGCGTCGTCGCTGATGGGGAGTTGCTCGAGTTTGGCGGTCAGACGCTCGTCGGGGGAGGCCATGGGTAGCTCCTGCACGTGTGGATCATGCAGGCCGAGTGAAAGGGGCGACTGCCTGCGCGGTGGTAACGGGTGGTGCGTGGTGCGCTGGAACCGAGGCGGAAAGCAGCGCACCACAGTGTGATGTTACTGCGTCATTGCTGGCCGGTCGGTAAGCGGGAGGTAAGTGACGGCGCACCCCTGGACGCGAGGAACTAGCTCGGTACAGGTTCACCTGCAGGCGGCGAGATACTCCTCGGTAGTTCAATGCTCAAGTAGTTGTAACTGTGCGAAGACTGGTAACCGGGGTGGGTGACACGTAAATTTTCGGGGGCGGCATCACCCGGTCCCCAACGGGAATGGCGAACGCTCCGCCGGTAGCCACCCCTGGTCTATCGGCGGGCGAGCCGTCCCGCAGGTTTCAGCGCATCGACTGTGTTTTCGCTGCACCGGCGGTCAGCGCGGGTTGGGAGTGCGCCACAGGCGCGGGGGGTCGCCGTCTTCGGTGTTGGCGAGGGCCCGGATTCCGTCGGCGTCCTGGGCGAGGATGTCCGCGAATTGCTGTCTGTGGGTGTCGTCGAGTCCGTCGGGAAGGTTCGCACCGTCGGTGATGGATGCCGCGGCGCCGTCGAGGTAGCGGGCGATCCGCAAGAGCAGCGGGCGTGGCGTCGGGACGACGGAGTGGTTCGCGTCGGCGGTGATCATGCCGAGGGTCGAGAGCAGGGACAGGCCTGCGACAGCTTCTTTGTCGTCGAGGTTGATGTGCGCGACTTTCAAGGCTTCGGCCAGCGCCGCGGTGGTCAGGCCGACGGCAGCGACGGGCACGGAGATGGTGCGCTCGAATTCGATCAGATCGGCGCCGGGGGCTTCGTCGGAGAGAGACATAGCGAGGGACTGCGCGAACGCGATCAGACGTTCGTCGGTGAAATCGCGCTGCGCGGTCTGGCGGGTGACTCTCATCAGGGTCGCGTATTCGGTGAGTTTGTCGTCGAGGATTGTGCGGGCTTCGGTGTCGGTGATCGTGAGCCCGAGATCGAGGAGGGCGGCCCGGAATTCGGTGGATCGGGTGTGGAGCCAGGTGGGCCGAGGACTCATCGCTGCTCCCGTGAGGTTGAGGCCGTGGTTGTCGAGGTGAGCTTAGATCCGCCTCACATCGCAAGAACGAAATGGCCGCCGAAACACGCCGGGTGGTTACAGGTCAGTGAAATCGTGTGCGCTACATTTCCCTTCCGCACCATCTCCGTTCGAGGCGGCGATGGATAGGGGTTCGCCGAGATGTCACACGACTGCAGGCGAGCCGCTCCCGATCGTGTGCCCGGCCCCCCCAGAGTTGGGCACACTCGACCCACCCAGCTGGTACTGACGACCAGCAGGGTGGGTCACCCAAAGGTGTGCGGTGTGTTTTCCTCGTACCGAGTGGCCCAGGTGATAGTGGCCGAGGATGCAGTGAATATCCGATTCGGGTCTCCGCAGCGGGTTTCTCTTCGTTCCGTCGAGAACCCGTGTGCAGAACCTACGTCGAATATCGTCTCCATCAGTGTCGGACGGTACTCGAGTGCTGATGCGGAAAAACGTACAGTCAAACCACAGGACCTACTCAGTGAATGTGTGGATCAAAGTCGGGCGAGAGTGTCGAAGACCGCCCCCGGAAATTGCAGCTCCGACGTGCTCAGGACTGGCCGGACTTTCGCTGGGCGTGAGAATCAGTTGTCGAGTATTTCCCGGCATTGTTCCGGGGTGTTGCCTTGCTGCAGGCAATTCGACCACAGGACCTGGGGATGGTTCGGCGGATTCGTTACGGTCGGCGTGCTTGTCGTGGTCCGAGGAGTGCCAGCTGTTGGCGGTGCATCGGACATTCCGGCTTCGGCCCGAGGGTCGGGGAAGGTCATTCCTAGTGAGTTGGTGCACGTGGTTCCGTCGCAGGATCCTCCGTTGGCGGTGATCTCGCTGACCCGGTTGATCGCTGCGGGGCCGGCGCATTCGTCCGTCCAACCGTATGTTCCGTCCGTGAACGCGGTGTTCGGGCCGGGCGAGGTGCAGTAGTCGATGTGCTTGGTCACCGCCGGCGTTGACGAGTCGATGAATGTCGCCTCCGCTGTGGGCGGTTCGACGATGGCTTCCGTCGTGATCTCCACAATCGTGGTACTGGAGACCGGTGTGAGTGTCCCTGAGGAGCTCGGTGTCGTGGCGGTTGCAGTTGCTCCCTCAGACGAGGCAGGTTCGGTGGATGTGCCCTGGTCGCTGCATGCACTGAGCGCGAGAAGCAGCATCGGCGCTGCTAGCCAGGATTTTTTCATTGTCATTTGTGATCGCTTCATCCTGTGGACGGGTCGGCGTGTGGTGGCAGAGCTAGGACGGGTGTCAGCGGCGCATTTCTGCGTACGCCTGTCGCCGCAGCTGTCGAAGTTGCCGCCCATCGGCCAGTTGCCAGTCCCTCCAACCGTGCCGTTGCCGGCCCATGATGTCCGTCAACGGCGCCGAGGGTGGCCCGTAGCGTTTCCCGTCGACGTCGAGGGCCCCGTCCCGCGTGATCGTTGCGATGTAGGTGAGCCCGCGGCCGGTATCGTGATACGTCAGCTGGTCGCCGACCTGTAGATGGCCGAAGAGCATGAGCTGCAAGATGTCGTCGTCGTACGCGATCGGGGCGGAAGACGGCATGATTCGATCGGGTTGGTGTGTGAGCATGGAGGATTCGGATGTCGAATCGTCGCCATCGCCGTCGCACGAGTTCGGATTCGGCTCGTCAGGTTGTGCGGTTGCGGTGGCTGCACCCTCGAGATGATGTTCCGTTGTGGGTGTCGGTATCTCGACTTTGTCTGCGTGTTGGTTTCCCGAGCCCACGAGGTTTCCGATCCCGCGGCCCACCCACCCGAGCCCGGATCCGACTCCTGAGGCACCGGCACCGATCGCTTTGCCGGCCGCGCCGGCGACAGCGCTGCCTGCGGACGCTGCCCGACTTCCGACTTCCGCCAGGGCGTCGACGACGCTGGGACTCTCGTGGTCGGTCCATCCCATGACCTGACTGCCACGTGCCTGCGCGAAGTCGTCGAGGTCGTCCTTGAGTTTGACGATGTCGTGTTTGAGATTGTGGGCGGCGCCCCACCGGAACCCGTCGAGTCGGTGCATTTTTGCAAAGTTCGACAGTTCCGACCGCGCGTGCAGCAACAGTTCGCCGTCGCGTTCGAAATGCTCGGCCAGCACTGTGCGTGCGTCGTCGAGCACCACCTGCAGATGCTGCGGCTCGGTGGCCTGCACGCGCGCGATCCGCAACCGCTGCCACAGATAGAGCGACTGCTCACCGACCACCAACAGGTGCAGGGATTCGCCGAGCCGGTTCTCTTCGATTGCTCGGCGGAGATAGTCGGCGCGATCCTGGACCGGGCGAGTGGCATCGAACCCGGCCAAGGTGCGTTTGACGTGTTCTCGGAGGCGCTCGATGGTCACATTCAGGGTGGGCCGGAGTCCGGCAACAGATTCCCAGTCTGCGGTCGGCAGTGTTCCGTGTTCGTCGAGAGTGGTGACGAGCCGATCCAAGGTTGTGAAATGACCGACCACGTCACCGACTCGGGACGCTTGGGCGAGGGCGAGGAGTTGTTCGACTTTACCGTCGACGCGGGCGATCGATTCGTTCACCGACGCGATGGCCACCGAGAGGGCGACCTGCACCGCGATGAGTTGGTAGGACAGTGCTTGGGTGGGGCCGAGGGACACTTTCTGCCATTGCAGTTGTTGGCGGAACTTCCCTGCTTGGTCGACGACGGTCATTCGGAAGAATCCGTTGTTACCGGGCAGCACCTTGTACGTCTTCAATGCCTGGACGCTGTCCGGTGACAGTCGCACGAACTGACCGGCCTGGGCGGCAATAGATTTCGCTCCGACGGCAGCGGCGGCGACATTGGCCATCGAGGTTGTGCTGACGCCGGAAACATCGAGTGCCTCGCCGGCGAGATCGGTCAGGCGCGCGAGGTATCCGGCTACGACCTCCGGGTCCCCGGCAACGAGAATGCCTTCCGGCTCGACGGAGACAGCGAGTTCGCTGCCAGGGCCGGCGCCCTCGAACAGGTCCATTGCAGCAGTGCCTGGTCGAGTGGGCTCTGATAATGAACTGTTCGACGAGGGTGTCTCGTTCATCGATGTCCGCTTTCTGCTGGTGTGGTGGTTTCCGGTGGAAAGCATCCTGGCGATGTCGGTGATGGCGGCGTCGAATCGTTCCCGTCCGCCGGCCGAGTTCAAGCCACGATCGGAGCAATGAGGAATGTTTCCCGGAACGACATACACGTCGCGTTCGATGCCGGCGCGCTCCCACCCGTCCCGTGCGGCGACACCCAACAACAGCACTATCTCCAAATTCGGGCACAACGCGACGAACTCTCGGGTCCACTGAGCCGCGCGGGCACGTTCGGCCGGGGTCGAACCACCGTTCTTGACCCCGGAGACAGGGAACGGGACGACATTCCAATGCACCACGTCCGACCACGAAATACCGGCGCGGGCATACGCTTCGCGACAGTTGCGTGCAGTGCGGTCGTTGTTGTCGAGACTGAGCAGACCGGACCCGGTACCGGCCTCAGCTTTCGTGGAGGGGTTGTCCAGCAGAACAAGAACTCGCGCATCGATTCCACCGAGATCCGGATCCACGTAGGGCACGTGTCCGTGGGGGAGCCCGACAGAGTCGGCGATACGGTCAGCGAGCGAATTCAACGCCGCCACATGAGTGTCGCGAATACGATTCTTCTTCTCGACAACTACCGTGGGGTCGGCGTTGCGTCCGTTACTCATGATGGTGAGTATTCATGGTCGTCGTACTCCTCGAAACAGGCGCCCAGCAGATAACTCGTCCACCGGCCAGAGTTTATGAACATGCTGTGGCAATCGCTCCGATGACAATCACCAAGAAGACAACGAAACCGATGAATTCCACGACTCCTTCAGCGGGTGAACCCTTTTTCGCAGCACTCATCTGAACCTCACTCCTGTCGTTTTCCCGCGAAGCTCAGACACGATCAACGCAGATGCGACTCGCAGTCTCATCGCCCTGTTTCGCAGCAAGAGTGGCACGGCCCGCCGACATGTTCCGTTGGCGGAGAATCGCTGAACTCAGAAGGTCAGGCGTGTAGTTGGTCGCTCCGCAGCTAGCGCTCAGCTCTGGTGGTTCACAGGTCGGCCGGATTCGAATCGCCAGATCGCATGATCGAGATGGTGACGTTGTGGCCGCATTTTTCGGCGACCGCTTTCACAAGCATCGCGGCATCGGTTGCGCTCACATTCTCCGCGGCCGCTCCGATCGCGTCGGCGACGTAGCGGATGACCATGCGATCAGCTTTCACACCGGGAGTACCCGCGAGCATCAGGAAGTAGTTCCAGGTGATCCCGGAACGCTGGCCAGGTACCCGCGCCCAGGCTTTCTTCGCGCTGTCGAGTTCGTCGGCGTCGGCTGCGCGGAGGTCGTCGGTGCTGTCGATTCCCAGCTCACGCAGCCGCCCGGCAGCCTCATGTATGGCCGCAGCCTTGAGCGGAGCACCTTTGGTCGTCGAGGTCGGTTTGCGGTTGTTCGTCATCTCGGCCCAATCCTTCGGGCCGCCGAGTTCGTCGAAAGTCTCCAACAGGGCGCCGGCATTGTCGGTGTCGGCATCACCGCCCTGCGCCTGCCGGAAGTCGATGTAATGCCTCAGGACGTTTTTGACGGAGTTGTAGTGTGCGCCGGTGGACGCGATCGAGTCGATGATGCACAGAGCAAGGCTGCGCGGGTAGCCATCCGGGCGGAACCACAGATCAGAATCGCCGAGGTCGGCGTTGCAGCGCTTCGCGAGGAGTTCAAGCCGATCATCTGATGGCGTGGGCATGTGTGTCCTGATCTGTGCTTCGAATGGGATGACTTCTTAACGCACTATGCCCGAGCACTCCGACATTGCTGAGTGAAATGGAATATCGGGCGATGCAGTGGGCGGGTTTGCCGCATGATGCAATATCCGAGAACAAATCATCGGGGAGACAGTTCCCGAATCTGCCAGCTGCCCAAAGACAGGTAAAATGCCGACGAAGCGCACCACCACAGCCCTGATAACCGGACTCGCATTTTCTTTCGCGTTGGTGGCCTGTGGGAGTGATCCGGTCGAAGTGCCGAAGGTGGCAGGTATTCGACTCGACGATGCCCACAATGTGCTCAAAGACGCAGGTTTCAAGGAATTCGAGGATATCGACGCGATATCGGACCGTCAGCCCCTGATGGACGCCAACTGGGTGGTGGTCGGACAGGTCCCGCCGGCGGGGGATCGGATGGACCAGAAGGACACCGTCACCTTGAAGATCGCGAAACCGGAAGACGAGAGAATCCGGGAAATCCTTCCGGAGGATTCACCCGTCCTGGCCGAAATACGTGAGCGCGACGCAGACACCGAACGCCGAAATGCCGAATCCGCGCGCAGAGCTGCGGACAAGGAACGCAAAGACGCGGAGCAACGGCTGGCAGACGCCAAAACTTACGTCGGCAAAGTCGATCCCGCGACACGACTGGCGAAAGCTGCCATCGACGAAGCCCTGGTTTTCGGAGAAGATGTCGGTGCAGGCCGCGCATCAGTTCTCGACATCGTCGGCTACAAGCAGGCGTTTGCGAGCACGATGGACTCCTACATCGCGATCCTCGAAGGCAGGGACCTTCCGGACCATCTCGAGAACGCGGTGAACGACATCCGCGAAACTGTCGACGGTTTCGGCTACTACCTCGAAACGCTCTACACGGCAGTCGGTTCCACAGCGGAAAGTTCCATTGCCCGCTCCCGGATCGTCTACGCCGATCGCAAGTCGTCTTACAACGACGCGATGGCGAAGATATACGAAGGATCGTCGGTGGCTCCTCCGCTGCTGTGAACCGCCGTTGAAGTTGGTGTATCCCCACATTTCATAGTGGTGAGGTACTTCAGAGAGCGCTTGTTCCGGTACACCGACGAGTTTCTGAATTCGCGCTCCCACGCCTGATCCCGGCAGATGCTGACGACTCCAAACCTGACGGAAACCCCTAAAGAAGGGTAGTTTTCGACAGATGTTGTTCGGTTACGCCAGAGTGTCGAGCGCAGATCAGAACCCCGCCCACCAGATCGACGCCCTGACGCGTGCTGGGATCGACGCCGCAAACATACACACCGACCACGCGGGCGGTGCGAAAGCCTCACGGCCGCAACTCGATGCGGTGCTGGCGCGGATGCGGGACGGTGACACGTTGGTGATCACTCGGCTGGATCGGTTGGGGCGTTCGGTGTTGCATCTGATCAGCCTCGGCGCAGAGTTGCGCGAGCGGGGGATCGGCTTGAAGGTTCTCGAGCAGGGCATCGACACCGCCACAGCGGAAGGGCGAGCGATGTTCGGGATGCTCTCCGTCCTCGCGGAACTCCAACGTGAGTTGATCGTGGCGAACACTCGGGACGGCTTGGCAGCTGCGCGGGCACGTGGCAGAAAGGGCGGCCGTCCGCCGAAGCTCACCGACGATCAAATCGCACTCGCCCAGCAGCTCTACGACGCGGGGGAGAAGACGGTCGCACAGATCGCGACGATGTTGAACGTTCCCCGCACTACTGTCTACGGACACCTGAACAAGCGCGCACCGGCGGCGGCGGCGAATGTGCCGACTGATCCGGTGAGCACGGTAGCTGCGGTCCCTGTTGCGGCGGCGCGAACGTCGCGGATCTGCCCGTCCTGCGGGTACGAGCCGAGCACCAGAGCCGAAGCAGCCCATCAACGCGGCGACCTGGCCGTGATCTGGCTGCATCCTCATACCGACAATCCGGCCGATCCTGGTGTGGTGATCGCTCGATCGCATTGCCATCAGTGCGAGCCGGGGCCGCCGGCGTTCGACGTCGCATGCACGGTGTGCGGTGACGGACCAATCCTTGCCGGCGATTTCGCACAGACCGCACGCAGTGGCACCTTGCCGGATCCGGTGCAGCAGTGGCTCACCGCGAGTGGATGGGACGTACTGCCTGAGCTGCGGTGCCCGGACCACACCTGAGAGGGTGCATACGGGATCACGGCGGCAGGCTGCAGCGCACGCCTGACCGGCTGCCGGATTCACAATCGGGGCAACGCTCGGGAACCAACAACATTCACCATCTCTGTCAGACCTAGCAGCTAGCGTCGACACGCGACGAGCAACAGGTCGCCACACTGACCCAGGCCGCGGCACCATCGGTGGTCCTGATCTGCAAGGACTCCATCCCTTGCCGATCGGTCGCAAGTGGCGGCCTGTTTCTCATTTTGTACCCGTCAAGTGGAGCCAGTGAGGCAATTGGTACTCAGCCGAGTGGCCGAAGTGTTCTCATGGTCGGCGGCTTGGTGTTAACAGTTCTCATGTTCGCCTGGAATGAGTGGTCGCCCGGGGTGCTGTTCAGTGAGATTCAAGTCCGGATCTTTTGCCCGGCTGAAGGCGCAGTATTTCTTCCTGGCCTGCTAGTTAAGTTAACTGTTCGATCGGCTGTGTAGTGACACATTTCGAAACTTAATTTTAGTTAAGTCCGTTAACCGAGTTAACGCTTGCATTGAGGGCGGGTGTGTACTAGCGTCATCGACAGTACGAGGACCGTCGGCCAGGAGGATCTGAGATGAACGCTTGCAGCAGTGGTGTGCGGTTGATGGATGCCAAGGCCCCGGTTCGACTTCTGGACCGGCCAGCGGAGATGGCCCCGGCACGCGCCGCCGGAGAACGCGTGGTGCATCTGCTCGACATGGAAAATCTGTGCAACGCAGCGGATGTTCGCGGCATCGACGCTGCGTTGACGATGCGTCGTTACATCGCCGTCGTACGTGCCGCCGTCGGCGACCACATCATCGTGGCGGCCTCGCATCACAACGCCCTCGCCTCGGGTTTGGACTGGAGGTCGGCGCGACTGCTACCACCGAGATCAGGAGTGAACGGCGCCGACGAAGCTCTGCGCGAGGTGATTGCCACCGAAGACCTCGCCGGCCGCTTCACCACGATTTACCTCGGGTCCGGAGACGGCATCTTCGCCCAAGACCTGTCCGCCCTGGCCGCCGCCGGTATGCGCACCCACGTGGTCAGTCGAAGCCGAAACCTCTCGCGAGCACTTCGCCTCTCCGCACACGATGTGACACTTCTCGATCGCCCACTCTCCACCAAGGATGTTGTTGCATGAGTATCCCTCTCGTCCGAGCGTCGGACATCGCGGAGATGGCGGGCGTCAGCCGCGCCGCGGTAACCCAGTGGCGTAAACGTCACAGTGATTTTCCTGCTCCCAAGGAAGCGGCAGATACCCCCAGCCCGATGTTCGACCGCACGGAGATCGAGCAGTGGCTCGTCGATAATGGACGCGGAATCCTGCTGCGTCGCACAGAGACACAAGGCCATCGGTCCATCGCGTCGCGCTTGATGCAGCACCTCCAAGGCCGCTACGCCCCCGGTACGGCAATCAAGATTGCATGTTCGGCCATCGTGCTCGACCACCTACTGCGCACTGCTTCCCGCGCCGCCATCGAGCAGGGCCCGGCGACAGGACTGGACCTCTCCGACATCGGCGCAGATTCCTTGAGCCGGCTACTGACCGAAAATGCCGAAGACCGGACACCCGAACAGGTCATCGATCTCATCTGTGAGAGAGAAGCGAATCTGCAGGGGTGCTTGTTGGAGTTGGTGGACCGATCGGGCTGCCTGATCGTCGAGGACGTCGTGCTCGAGTCCGTGGCCGATATCGTCGCGAGCGTGCCGGCAGAGGGGTTGGCGGAGGTGTACGACGAACTGTTGATGATGGATCCTCGAGCCCTCGGCAGCTACACCGAACCCTCGGCGATCACCGATCTGTTCGTCGATCTGCTGCCCGGTGGCGCCGGTGTCGTCCTCGACCCGGCCGTCGGCTACGCGAATTTGTTGATCGCGGTAGGAAAATCGCAGCCGCAGTCGACCTTGTTCGGTGTCGATACCGATTCCGGGGTGCTCGCCGTGGCGACCAGCCGGGCAGTGTTGCGACATCGGAACGTCGAACTTCGAGTGGGTAACTCCGTGGCCGGTGACCCGTTCCACGGGCTCGAAGCTGACATCGTGGTCACCAACCCGCCGTGGGGTACCCACATCGATCGCGATGTGAATCTGGCAGACCCCCGGTGGGTGTTCGGAAAGCCGACACAACGCGACAACGGCATCTGGCTCCAGCATGCGATCTCCCACTTGGCGCCGCAGGGGCGAGCGTTCGTATTGACTCCACGTCGAGACCTCTCGTCAAGCGGACGCACCAAAGACTGGCGCGACGAAATGCTGCGCCGAGGTGCAATCGAAGCGGTCATCTCCCTTCCCGCCGGAATGCTGCGCCCCTACACCGCGATTGCCTCTGCACTGTGGATCTTGGCAACACCCGGGAGCACGGTCGACCCTGATCGCGTGTTCTTGGCGTGCATCGCCGAACCACAAGGGCGAGGGAAGCAGATCGAGACGGCCACCGTCGTCGAACAGTACCGACGGTGGCGTTCGTCGGGCACTATCGCCGACAGCGATACCGAGATCGTTCTCCCCGTCAGGACTCTGCTCGAACCGGGAACCGGCCTGGATCCGGAAACCTGGCTCGCCAAGCAGAACGTCGTCGACCCGCAACAGCAACTCGACGAGATCCACGCTCTGGCAGAAGAGCTTCGGAGTATCCCCACCGAACGCGACCTACCGCTCGATTTCCCTCTCATCGTGGTCGAACGTGACGTGCGGGCCGAACGCCTCGAGGCGTATCCCGGAGTCGAGGTGATCCGGGGAGCTCCGGTGATCGATTCTCGCGAGTCCGGAAAGTCCGGAGAGTCTGGATCCGATCGGGTCGGGGTACTGACCCCGCGGGCAGTGCGTGATTTACGGGCCGGCGTAGAGCCGGAGGTGCAGTTCGTCGACCGAGTGTCGATGCGGCGTCGGGTGGAAACCCGCTCCGGAGACATCCTGGTCCAAGCATTGACTCCAGGGAGAACCGATCTTGTCAGCACCGTCCTGACTGATCAGGAAGCCGGCTGGACCATTTCGCAGCACTTCTATGTGGTTCGGGTGGATCCGGACGTAGCCGACCCCGGTTTCATTCGGACGTGCATCCGGTCGGGGAACCGACCAGCTCTGGCAAGCAATCCGGTCGGTCCGTCTACAGTGCAGATCAACAAGATCGAGGTCCCGGTATTGCCGCTGGCCGAACAACAGGAGATCGGCGCAATGATGACGCAACTGGAACACACCGCCGACCTCGCTCAACGACAGGCGAATCTGAACAAGAAGCTTCTGAGTTCGCTTTCGGTTGCGTTCGCCGCACACGCAATCACCGTCGCACGCTGAGATTTCGGCCAAATTCGTCAGGTAGATCGACAACTGCACAACCGCTTTACCTGCTGAACCTCGTTGACCAGGTTCTGCTCACTCCACCGGCGAGAAGGGGTGGGCATGTGCCGCCGCGCCATGACCGACAGCGGTCCCCACACTTTGTACGTAGAAAACAAGGAGCACCCCTCATGGGAGCAGTTGAACAGAGCAGAACAGTTCGAGAGCGCTACATCCCTTTGCCCACGGTGGACGACGACTACCGGCAGGTCCTGCTGCTCGGTACGACGGGGGCAGGCAAGACCACCGTCGTTCGTCAGTTGTTGGGAACAGATCCCGTCAATGACCGATTCCCTTCCACCTCCACCGCCAAGACCACGGTGGCCGACTCCGAGATCGTCCTCGCCGACGGGGACTTCAAAGCAGTCATCACCTTCTTCGGCCGCAGTGAGGTCGTCAAACATCTCGAAGACTGTGGCTGCAGCGCAGCACTGTCGATCCTGCACGGCGCGGCCGAGAAAGACGTGCGAGATCGCCTACTCGATCACGAGCAACAACGGTTCCGTTTCAGCTACATCCTGGGACGACGCACCGAACCCGCCACGAACGAACAGAGCGTGAAGCAGTTCGACGAGTTCGATGAATTCGACGAGTTCGACTCCGCGGACGACGCAGAAGGGGAGAGCTCGAGTTTCGATGCCGACCCTCAGTACCTTCCCTCCATCGACCTGGAGGAGACCAACACGGTGATCGATCAGGCGATCGGGACGCTGCGTGAGCTGGTAACCACGTATGCCGAGACCATCCGCACGGAACTCGACGCGACGACCGAAGACGAGCAGGTCGTCACCGAACTACTCGACGACGAACTCGATCGTCTGCTGCGCACCGACGAGAAGTTCCAAGCGGTCATCACCTCTCTGCTGGCGGAGATGGAGAAACGGTTCTCCGCCCTGTCCACCGGACAGATCGAGCGAGACGTTCACGGATGGCCGGAAAACTGGACGTGGGAAAGCAGCGACCGGACTGCGTTCCTTCGCGCCGTCAACAGGTTCTCCTCCAACTACGCACCGCTGTTCGGACACCTTCTCACCCCGCTGGTCGACGGGATCCGCGTCGCAGGACCGTTCCACCCCACCTGGTGGCAAGGAGAAATCCCTCGTCTGGTCCTCATCGACGGCGAAGGGTTGGGCCACACCCCGAAGTCCTCAGCGTCCCTGTCGACCGCAGTCGCGAACCGCATCAACACCGTCGATGCGGTACTGCTGGTGGACAATGCCGCCCAGCCGGTGCAGGCAGCTCCCGCCGCCGCGGTCCGCTCGATCCTGACCTCGGGCAACGCAGAGAAACTGATCTTTTGTTTCACTCACTTCGACGAGGTCACCGGCGACAATCTTGCTTCCATCAAGGACCGGGCACATCATGTTCTCGACAGTGTGAACAACCTGTTGGCAACGATCCGAGACGATTTCAACTCACGTGCAGAACAAGCGCTGCGTCGGCGGTTGGATGACAACAGAGTATTCCTCTCGCGTATCGACATAGCCCTCCAGCGGACAGACACCGATGGAAAGTGGTCGATCAATCAGTTCACACGACTGCTCGAGATGATCGAAAAGGTCACGGACCGACCCGATCTGGGTCCAGCACGTCCGGTCTACGACAAGGCAGGCCTCGAGAAGGCAGTCGTCACCGGAATCGGAGATTTTCACCGCCGCTGGGACGCCGTGCTCGGGCGGAAGGCACTGCCCGGCATTGCCCGCGAACATTGGACCCGGATCAAAGCACTCAACCGTCGCTTCGCCGAAGGCAGCGCCGACGAATACAACACGCTGCGTCCATCGTCAGACCTGCGGGAATTCGTCAAGGAAGAGATCTACAAGCAGCTCGAAACCCCGAAGAGTTGGACCGGTCGCCGCCCTGACGATTCGATCATCTTGACCGCGGTGATCGACGAGTTCTCCAATGCCATCGCCAAAAGGCTGTCCGACCCGATCCACGACAGGTTGTCGGTAACAGCTCAACCCGCATGGCAGAGATGCCTCGCTTTCAGCGGAACGGGATCGACGATCGACCGCGCGAGGTACATCGGCGAGGAGATCTTCCGCCGCCACGTCCACGCCTCGGACCCCAACGGTTTCCTTCACGAGGTTCTCGCCAGTCTCGACGAGGCGGCCAAGGAAGTCGACATCACGATCCGGTGATAGGCGTACTGTCGCAACGACATCGGATCACGATGAGCCCAAGGACGGTGGTGCCGACAGTGATCGGTACCACCGTTTGTGGGCAGTTCCCATTGCATTGCCGTAACTTAGATTATGTCATCCTGTCGATGAAATGCGCTGCCCAGCAACGAAATACGTCCACACTGAACGTGCATCGTCAGTGTCGAGTGGCAGCGTCACTACCAGAGTTGGAGTGGACGGAGTGGACACTTTGCAGCCTCGGCCGCGGCGATGCGCTCTTCGATGGTATCGAGTCCTACGTTCTGCCCGCCTACGTTTTGTCCGAACCGGATGCGAATCGCATCACTCCTCGTGGACCGACGCACTGTGAGGCATGTGGGTACATCCACCGGTACGCATCAACGACGTCCTGCAGTTGATGCTCGGGTCGATTGGGGTCGCGGTAGCGCGTATCACGGACCGATGAGCGGTAGGTATCGGCCAGCTTTCGAACAGCCGCCCGATCCTCGGCATGTAGTGGCACCTTCACATCTCGGGCTTCGCCCTCTGCTACCCGCGTGAGTTCCCGGCCTTCGGCGGTCAGATCATCCCAGTATTTCTGGTTCATCTCGGTATCGGTTCTCTTCCACGTCAGGTTGGCCAACGAAAGCGGTCGCTTAGATTATCCGATCTCATGCGCGGTGGCTGGTAGTTCACCACACTGACCAGCGTGGGGACTGCATATCGACGATACGGCGGGTCCGAGAGAGGCAAGGAAGTCATCGTGCCTGGGTGAGGCCTGGTGCTGCTCGTGAAACGCGAGTCCGCTTCCTTCTCCGGCTCGGCAGATTCACAGATCGGGGCCAAAGAGCGAGGAAGTGACGTACGTGGCTAAAGATGGTTGGGAGTTCTGGCGGGTCAGCAATGCGTCGAGCGGGGCGCTGGAATGGCTCGCGGTCACGAGTCCGGGTGCACGCGCAGCGATCGACCGCGAAAAAGTGTGGACGCTGTTGCCGAAAAGCCACATGTTCCTCGCCAACTGGTTCCTCACCGCGGATTTCGAACGAGAAGACGACGCGAACGATTGGGTGTACGAGAATCGACTCGTCGAGGCACGTGAGGTGGCGCTGGAGGTGCCGGAGCCCTCGACTGCGACCGTGACCCGTTTGCCCCACCCCGAGTCGTCTTTGACGCTGAATCAGATCGATCGGCACCCCGTGGACAAACTTCTGGGCAAACGAGTGGCGGACAAACTCGAAAACCGGACCTGATCCGCTGCAAAGCATCCAAGCACAGAGAGATCCGCGAGTCATCTGACCTACGTCGCTTCGTCGCTTCGATCGAGCGTGACGACACCACCGCCATAACCGCAACACTGTCGGACCCCCGAACTACCATCAACACCGCGACGAGCATCAGGTCGCCCCACTGACCAGACAACAGCGAAAGCTGAAAGTCCTGACCTGCAGGAAAATCTTGCAGATCGGTCTAGGCGGCGACCTGATTTTCAGTCGAGACCGCGGCGGGAACCGGTCCTCGCCTGGCTTGCGAAGGCGCACCGCACCGTCCACGACCCGATTGATCCACTTGGTTTCGACTGCCTCCGCGAGCCCCGGATACCGCAGGAAAATAGCAATGATCAGGTAGAATAGTGAACAGTGCGCAGCTCCCTGATGTGTGACCGCACTGTCCCCGCGACGGCGAAGGAGCACCAGTGAGCATCGCATCCAACTCGCAACCACGCCTGACGGAAGCCCAGATCGACCGCGCGATCGCCGCCGCCACGGCCGGTCACCGCATGGCGGGTATGGAGCCCAGCGCCGCGGACATCGCCATCGGGCGCCGGCAACTACGGGGAGAAATCACCGGCGACGAAGCCGTCGAACTTGCCCTCGCCGCAGCTTTGAACGAACGAAACGAATGCAAGGAGCAGTGCCTATGACCGCAGCACGCCAAGCCAGCCCTCACGACATCGAAGAATCCGTCCAGTTCGCCGCTGCGGGAATTCGCCTGGCCGGCGGAACTTTCACCCCGGCTGATGAAGCGGCCACCCGCCGCGTCGCTTCCGGAACTTCTACCCCGGAAGAAGAAATCGCTGCGTTTCGCCGCGAGCTGGGGTATTGACGTCCCTTGCCGCGGAAAACTCCACAGTTTCGTTCCTGGGATGACTACTACATCCCAGGTACCACTGTTCTACGCAACAAACTGACCAGCGCAACCCAACCTTACGGAACCACAGATCCCGACAAGCTCCGGCAGTTCGAAGAGCGCGCCGCGTCCGTGCGCCTGGTCGCCGCGAAACTCGATCCCATTCGCGGTTCATTCGACTACAACCACCTCAAAGCCATCCACCGCGCACTCTTTCAGGACGTGTACGACTGGGCCGGAGAAGAACGCACCGGCCCGCTCAGCCAGATGAGTAAAAGCGGGCCCGACGTCGTCAATTTCCCGCCAGGCGATCCCCACGCACCCATGGTGAACTACGGCTACTACCCCGCCCCGGCCATTGCTGATGCCGCCACCCTCCAATTTCGTCGACTCGCCAAACACGATCTCCTGCGCGGCCGAGACCGCGAAGAATTCGTCGCTGGCCTCGCCGAACATTGGGGTGAAATCAACACCATCCACAGCTTCCGAGAAGGAAACACCAGAACCCAATTCGTGTTCTTCTCCGAACTCGCCCGCCACGCAGGCTACGAACTGGATATCACGCAGTTCGCCGAAAACCGGCTACTACGAACTGAATTCGTTCACGCTCGCTTCTACAATCAATCCACCACCCGAACAGACCGCCTCGAAGCGGTGCTGAACAAGGCACTCGCCGAGACCCAGCCACCGTCGCGACTCTCAGACGCCAGCGAACTCGACGACCCCGTGCGCGCCGTTCGCCTAGCTTTCCCGGCACCGCCGACAACAACCCGTGGTCAGAGTTCGTCTACACCCGAAACCACGCGCCCACAGGAGAAATCAGCGAAACGCAAACGCGGTCACGAACAAGACTGAACCCTTCGCTGCCCTGCTGGCTGAATGCCGAGTCCGACAACTCGCCGAGGATATTTCCGGCCGAGGTTCTTAAACCCGGCGAGGGGAGCGTGATTCGATATGCCGCACAGGCAGGCGATGACTCGACAACGGTCAAGGACAGAATAGCTAGATGACGTTGCCTCAAACACTATTTCAAGTTGTTGCCATCCTGCTCCTGGTGGTCCCGGGCATCATCTTCACCGCAACGCGAAGGTTTCTACGCGGGCTTGGAGCGGACGAGAAGGACTTCAGTGTCCGGTTGATCCATGCCATCGCGGCCAGCGTGATCTTCGATTGCCTTTATCTCATCGTGGCTGGTCCGTGGCTGGTCCGTGGCTGGTCCGTGGCTCGTATCCCTCATTGCAGGTGCCAGTAGCCCCATGCAATCCGCCGTACTCGCTCGCCCACGAATAAGCGGTCTGACAGTCCTGATACTGGCGGTAGTGATTCCTGCGCTTGCTGCGGTGCTTGCTCACGTGAGATTCCGAAAACGGTGGTATCCGTTCACGTTTGCCGAGCGCCGGCATTCGACGCCGACGGCCTGGGACTACGCAGCGACACAGGCCGACTGTTACGTCCGAATCTATACGAGCGACGGGAAATGGGTCGGCGGCTACATGCCGGACAAAAAGGTTTCATCGCAACGTACCCGGAGCCTCGCGACATCTACATCCCTCAACAATGGAAAATGTCTCCCGCTGGAGAGTTTCTCTCTCACGTCGAAGGCACACTGGGAATTTACGTTCCGCTCACGGGAGCGGAACGAGTTGAATGGGTGGCGTCTGCGCCCCCTTCAGATGATCCGACAGGCAGCTGAAGGCTCAGGATGTCTCGGTGGCAGTGGATTGCCCGCTACCGCCGCGAGGTGGTGGTGGAGGTGGAGGAGGACTTGCCAGGCGTGATACGGGTTGGGCGCCGTTCTGTCCGCGCCGCGAATCCGCACGCGGCATGGCCCGCCAGTAATTGACCGCGGCGGCCGTCGATTCGATTCAGTCATCAGGCGGCTCAGCCTTTGGATGAACAAGGGTCGTGACTGCGCGGGTAGGTGTTTCCTCCCCGATCTTGCCGTCTTGCTTGTGAATTACGTGCTCAACACCTCGCGCGATCGCCATTCAGTTGTGCCCGTGTATCGCCCTAGCCCAGGAGAAGTCGTAACCTCGGGAGGGTTATCCGCAACTCTGCGGCGAGATTCGTGAGCGACGTCCCGTTCGCTTCTGCCATCTCGAAGGCGGCCCGAAGAAGTGCCAGGACCTCTTCCGTGTACCCCTGGACGGATTCACGGGCGAACAGTCCTGAGGTACGAAGTGTGGCGAGTCGCTGGTGGGAGCGCCGGTAGGTTGCTTCGGAGACCGTGCCAACCTCTTTGCAGCGACGCAGGAGCGAGACGACCGATACGCCCCACTGTGTGCTCAGCTCTCCCAGTTTTTTGAAGTCCAGGCGCGCCGGCAGCAGCGGTGTTATTTCGGCACTGGGAGTGAGGAATTCGGCGGCGAACATGTCGGCCTCGCGCTCCTACTGCGTATCTCCAGGCACACAGTCGCTGTGCATCACAAGGTGGCCCAGCTTGTGAGCGGCGCTGAATCGGTGCCGGTACACATCGTCGGCGCGGTCCGGTGTCAGCCACGACAATGGGTCTGGGAAGTTTAGAGGTGGAGAAGGCGTCGATGGTGGTGGTTTCCGTACCGGCGACGGGCACCAGAGTGACAACGATTCCGTGTTGTTCCATAGTGCGAACCATCCGGCCGATCCGGCCGGCACCAAGTTCCCAGTGACGACGAAGAGCCTGCGCCGCTGCGACAGGTTCTATGGGAACGTCGGTCTGCTGGATCTCGCCTGCGGAGAATCCCGGCAGGTCGACGATCGGGAATCGAACCCGTTTTTCCAAGGCGTACGTCAGCTCCCAGACCTGCTCCACGAAGGAGATCGCTTTCTCTCGTTGGCTCGCGGCGTTCGCCGCAAACTGCGAAAGTAGGCATCGGCCGCATCGAGACGTGCATAGGGTCTGCCTGCAGCGAGGAACGCGACGGGAATATCGAGGACTCCTGCAAGGGCGTCCACATTGTCCGGCCGCGGCTCGCAGTTCCAGCCTCTCACTGGCCGACCGCCACGGCGGAGACATTTATCCGTTCCGCGACAGTCTTCTTCGTCCTTCCCGCAAGGCGGCGAGCCTGCGTCAGCCTTGCGGAGTCGATCACCCCTCCCGCCAGCTCCTCTCGACGTCCCGTCCGCCGAGCTAGCAGGCGTTCGGGTGTACACAAAGATTCGAGTCGAAGACTCACAAGGCGTAGCCGGTATCGCCGAGTATTGGTGGACGTCGTCACCGAAACACGAGCGGCACGTATCGCTCGCATGCACCGACTGGGGTTGTCGATCGATCAGATTGCTGGTCGGCTCGGGGCTCGGGCCGGTTCGTGAGGCGAACCTTGGTTGAACTTGACGTTGCGCGTCGTCGACGCTCGTGCCTCAGATGAGGCAGATTCGGATACCGTCCGGTGAGGTGAGCCGGGATCGCATTACTTCGATTCCCGCTCACCTGATCATGTCGAGAGTTCGACGAAACATGCAGATCACCAGGCATTTTCGTCGTGGTCCGTGACCGGCAATCCTAGGGGCGGCCTGTTCGAGATGTGCTGTACCGGATGTACCGTCCCGTTCCGAGAGGTTGTTGGTGGAACAACCCGCACTGGTCTATTAACGATCGAGGAGATTCGACGACGATGAACTCACCGAAACCATCAACTGCGCCCGCGTCCTTGCCTGGATCTGTGATCCACAGTGGACGAATGTCGGCAGAGATCTTGTCCACCTTCCTGCGTGCTGCAGTTCTGTCCGGGCATATAGATGGAGTCCCTTTCCCTACCAACGGGAATGACGACGCAGAGGTTGTAGACGAAAGGAAGATGTCATGAACAACGTGGGGGAGAGCCGCATCGAAAATCGATTGGGCGCAATGCTTTCGGAGTTCGATATAGGCGAACACCAGGATGGATCCACGCGGATCGACTTCGCGCTGGGTGCAAAAGCTGACGGCGGGGATCCTCGATGAGGACTCGCGAGCTCGTTGTCGTGCAGGTCAATGCGACAGGAAATGATCCGGCGCGACACGTCGCGCTCGAAGTTGCGGCCTTGAGCCTTGTGAGCGGGAAAAGTTGGGACTTCACAGTGCCGCTAACTCAGGAACAGCTCGTTGACGCGGATCCATCAACTCTCCGTATGAATGGCTATTACCGTCGAGGATTGGCTGACCGTGCCGATCTATCTCGTCCACTTCTCTCTGGTCGAATCGCCGACCTGGCGGGGGCTTTAGCCGGCAACACTCTCGGTGGTACTGCGCCGGAAGAGTCTGCGGATTTCCTCGCGCGACTGTTCCGTAGCTTCGATATCGAGCCACGATGGCACCCGCGTTTGGCAGACATCGGAGCTTTGACGGCTGGGGCATTCGGTCTGGCTGCGACGTCGATTCCGACATTCACGGCTTGCTGTCGAATGTGGGGAATCGACTTTGATGCGGATGAGCTGTCAGCGATGACCACCGCTGCAGCCGCCGCAGGGTGCTTCCACACTCTCGATCAGTACAGCGCGGTCGATGTGTTGCACGGGAGTGAGCCACAGCCGGTCAAGCTGTCGGTGGTCCCCGACCACGCGATTCGCACACATCCATGACCGGACGAGGAACTGTCGAGAACTTTCTTTGTCGGCTCGCGGCCCGACACCTCCTCGGCGCATATCTCATCGTCGTACTAGTTGTGAACGTGGCCCAGTCGCTGCGACAAGATGCCGCCTTACCGTTGTGGACCTTTTGGCTCCTCGATGTCCCATTGGTGATCGTCGCTTTCGGAATGACCGGACTGTGGATCATGCAGCGCGTGCAGTGATCTCGTGAAACGGGCGAGCACCCGAAGTGTGAAACGTCACTGTGACGAACTGGGGAGTGATCTGGTACGTCCGGCACCCCCGAAATGCGTACGAAGACCATCCGCCGAACTGTTCGAACGGCACCACAGCTACGGCATGGCGCAGGTTGGTTTTCGGAGGCAGTAACTCGATCTCTCACGCTCGAACAGTTCTACGGCGCCGCGCCCTCAGGAACCGCGTGTCACCGCGGCTGATTTCGCCGCCTCAGTTGTTGTAACCGTGTTGCTCGCACTGACGGTAGCGCGACTTTGAAAGCGCCCTCGTTGCATGAACATGCACAACTTGTGCGTTGAGCGCGACGGTTTCGGCTTGCGGCAGTAGGTGTTTCCACTCAGAGCATGCCCAGGGCGGGTTTAGCGAGTTGTCGGTGGCGTGCGTCAGAATGTCGGTTATGAGCATCGTTCAGCGCATGTACCCGGAGGGTGCGCAGTTTGATGCGTTCGTGATGCATTGTGATCATGCTCGTTTCGTCTACAACCTCGGGTTGGAGCAGCGTTCGTGGTGGACGCAGTCGCGACGCCATTTCCGGCAGAAGATCAACTACGTATCGCAGGCCGCTGACCTGACCGAAGCCAGGCGTGAATTCGACTGGCTACGAGCGGGTTCTACTGTGGTGCAGCAGGGTGCGCTGCGGGATCTTGATCGAGCGTTCACCAACTTTCTTCGCCCGCCGCGCTGGGTATCCGAGGTTCAAGAAGCGTTCGAATGCCCGGCAAAGATTCGCGGTTCGTGATCTGTCGGTGCGTCGTGTCAATCGTCGGTGGGGTGAGATTATGGTGCCGAAGGCTGGGTGGGTGCGGTTCCGTACCTCCCGCGCCTGGACGGAGATTTACGCGGCCACGTCGGCTCGGATCGCACTGACGTGGCCGGTGGACGGTGAGCCTGACGGCACCACCGCCAGCCCACAGGAGGCCGGACACGACAGCAGTGGTGGTGGGGGTCGATCGTGGTGTGGCAAATTCGGTCGCCACGAGCGATGGCCGCATGTTCCATGCTCCCGGTCTCACTGCCGGGGAGCAGGTTCGGTTCCTGGTGCTGCAGCGGCGCCTGGCCGACCGACGCGGTGACTGGATCGAACAAACCGCCACCAACTTGACGGGCGCCTACACGGGTGCGGCGATCGAGAATCTGCCGATCCGCACCATGACTCGGCGGGCGATGCCGAAACCCGACCCCGACCATGCCGGAACATTCCTGCCGAACGGTGGGCGGGCGAAGTCCGGGCTGAACCGGGCGATCCTGGCCTCGTGCTGAGGGAAGTTCGCGCGACGTCTCGATGACAAGATGCCGGTCATCGCGGTTCGGGCCGCCTACACCTCGCAGCAGTGCTCGAACTGCGGTCACACCTGCCCTCAAAATCGCGACAGCCAAGCGGTTTTCCGGTGCCAGGGTTGCGGTTTCGAGCATCACGCGGACACCAATGCCGCGATCAACATCCGTGATCGCGCTTTCACCATCGATTCACCAACCCGAGGGCATTCGGGGGATCGGGTGCATCAGTCACGCCTGCGTGCCGCACCAACCACCTCGGTAGCGTGAGCTATCAGGGGATCTCCGTCCGTGAGGGCGGGAAGGATGTCAACTGAGTGCGCAGATTGTTCGTCAGTTCCTCCGCACCGGTTCGTCCGGAGTCATTGATCGGCGTGCTGGCATAGGAGTTGTGATCGTCGTTGGCGATGAATGTTGCGTAGTTCAATACTTCATCGAGAACCTTGCCGGGAGTGAGCTCGTCAGCCATCTTGTTGAGCATCGGGAAGGCGTCGAGAGGCAACGCTTTCAGCGTCTTGCGGACCGCATTGTTGAGCTGGCCGACGAGCTTTCCAAGATCGGGCGGCAATGCAATGTAGTTCTGCATCGCCGCATTCGCCGAGATACGTGACACGGTTACGCCGATGGCAGCGTATTCGTTGATCGGCAGCTTGGAGACGACCTGCCCGATGACGGTGGAGAGCTGTGTAGCGAAGTTGATGACCTGAGGAGCGAGCTGCGCAAGCAGTCCCGGAACGGCGAGGAAGTCACCCCGGGAGACTGTGTCGGTCAGCTGAGTGACAGAGGCGGTGATAGGGGCGATGTCCGCGCCGGGGATCGTTTTGGCAGCGACATCCGCACTCAGATTGACGACCTGTGAGGCGAGATCGAGCGCGAGCTGCGGGACCGCCAGAAAGTTTCCGGTAGCGACATTCTGATTGAGTGCATCGAGCGTCTTGGTCAGCGGAGCGCCATTGAGGCCGAGGAGAGTCGTGACGACGCCCGCGACGGACTTCACCGAATCACGCGCATCGATCTGAGATCCGAGCGCCCCGATGAACTGTGTCCCGACGGCATCGTCGGGGGTGTTGCAGTAGAGATCGCCGGCAGCGCAGACGCTGACAGCGATGTCACTCAGCTCACCGAAACCAGCCGGCCGAGCACCAGCAAATCCGACGCCCGTAATGGGAGCGCCGATGCTCTTTCCCGCGTTCTTGGATTGCCCGGGGTCGGCGAGAAGGGCGACCCCGAACATACGATTGCGATCAACTGGCCCCGACCCGCTGCCAATATCTGCCGCAAGATCGCCCGCTGCATCAGCGCCTTGGGAGAATCCGGTGAGACCGAACTTGGTGTTGGTGCATTCGGCGGCCTTATCCGCGATCATCTTCGAAGCGGTGTCGATTGCCTGCTTCTTGCTTGTGCCGTACGTGTCAGCTTTGTCGTCGACGATGAGAGCCATGTACGGCACGTACTCGACTTGGAGCTGCGCGGCCGAGAACTCGTTCGCCAAAGGATCCGTGACGTTCTTGAGCATGCCGCGCGACTGGGTTGGATCGGCATCCGCGGTCGTTTCTGTCGTGCCCGGGATGGCAAGAAGAAGGTTGTCTGGGCAGGCAGGCTTCGGTGCACTTTGATTGGCTGTCGCAGCCGGGACCGCGACGACAGCTGCCAGAACTCCGATGGCAACAGCGGCCACCGTGACTCGTCGTGCGGTGATGAATGTACTCATCGGAGTGTCCTTGTCTTGAGGGCGGGAGTGGAGTGAAGCTCAGCTTGCGAGGGAAAGGTTCTTCTTCGCAGAGCGGTACATGGAGATCCGCTTGATCTTGGGTTCAGAGACGTTGAGGTGATCGCAAACGGCGTCGCGCACTCGGGCGATCGACCGACTCAGCCGCTTCCGGGCAGCCGCGTAAGTGATCCCCATTTCTTCCGCCAAAGCGGCGACATCGACACCGTCCTCGTTCATGTACGACCGCATGATCAGTGTGCGGTCGGAGGCCGAGATTGTGCCCTGATCGACTGCCCAATCCAGCACATCCATGACATCGATCTCGGTGGGATCCTCGGCACGAAGAAACTCCTCCGCTGCTTTTTCCTCATCTGCGATTTGGAAATAGGTGTCGCCGACGGTGACGTCGAGAGCAGTGTTGGTCGCAGTGATTTTGTGGAGGGTGTTCAGTGCGAGCTGCCCAGCGATTCCTCGGTGCGCTCCGCGATACGTCGAGATTGTGTCCCAGAATGCATGAAGAGTTGCAGCGGTCCGGTCTGCGTACGCAGCGTGTGCGGCGACGCCGTTGGCGACTCGGGCGTACTTCTGCATCCCAGCCAGTTTCGGGCGCATGAATTCAATCAGCGTGTTGCCCGCCAACGACGAGCCGGCTTGGTGTGCGTGGAGCAAGACCGACAAAACTGCGTCGGGTTCGCAGAAGGTGAGTGCCTTCAAATCCGAGAACGACTCGGCGCCGGCAAGCTCGGGCCGCGTGCTGACCCATTGCGAGAGTTCGATGCGAGCGGAGGGCATCGCGGACTCTCGTATCCACTGCTGATGCAGAGCAGCGAGGAAGTCGGTCGAGTTGACGGGAATGGCGGCGCTGGTGTGCGCGTGGATGGACGTGTCCACGGCGATCTCCCTATGCAGAAGGAATTGGTCTGCAGAGGAGTAGATCAACGGGTTATTGCCGTGAACTGCATGTATGTCATTGCCATTGAGGTTCCTGTTATTGCCGCGGCTGTGCCGATCAGCTCAACTGCGCGGTGAATGAGGTCACAGTCGATTACGTCGGCGATGGCCGGAGCAGGCACTTCCTCGACTGGCAATGACACCGAGAGCTGCTCCAGAAATCTTTTTGAAAAAAGTTCGCCGCGACCTGTCACAGCGTCCCGAAAGCAGAACCTCCTCTCTTGTAGAGGCCCTCGAAATTGCCGAGAGCCAGACGAGAGGAAGGACCTGACATGGCCGAGCCGGACCCGCAGGTGAGCACCGATTCATGGCGAGACCCGTTCACTCGCTTCAGTGGTGAATCGGAAGATCTCGGTGCCCAGCTGCGCGATGCAGGTCTGGCGTTCGCCGTACAGGAACAGCTGCGGACCGCGCTGACCGAGCTCGCGGACCACCCTCTCAGCCCGGAAGCCGGCGCGCGCGTCCGTTACCTACTGGGAGAGCCTGCGGCCGGTGCTCGAGCAGCACTCGGACGACTGAACACGAGCCGAAAGGCAGCAACACAGGCACCGACTCTGTCGATCGTCGCGCCGCTCATCGACAGCGAAGGCGGTGCCTCATGAGTCGCTTCAAGGGAATGAAACGGAAGCCGCATACGGACAAAGTCGTCCTCGAAGACAACGAACCGCAGAGCGAGCAAGCGACCTGGGCGCGCACTCAGGACCGCAAGACACAGGTGGTTCGTTTCGGGCTCTTCGGCGCCATCGGCGCGGGTGTTCTCGCACTCGTTCTCGTGCTGTCCGGATTCACGGCGTCCTCCCCAACTGTGGTGAAACCGAAGTCGACCGCTTCCGTGAATACTGCAGCACAGGCACAGGCGGAAGACCTCGCGCAGCAGTTTGTTGTGACGTGGCTTCAAGCGAAACGTGGTGCAGAAAAGACACTCGCTCCATACGTCCGGGCGGAAGGAATCAGGCTCCCATCGGAAGCGCTCTTCGTCGCCAGCGACGCCCGAGTTGCCAGCGTTGAAATACAACCTGCACCCACGAGTCCTGTCGCAACATCCGGAACTGGCGCACCAGTTTCCAACACCTCAAGTGTCTATTCCGTCGTCGTCTCGGCATCCGTACGACAGGCATCCGAACCCTCCGAAGCAGCGCAGCGACGCTTCTTTTCAGTACCCGTTGTCGTCAATGAAGGCAGCGCTCGGGCGGCATCAATCCCGTCACCCGTTCCCGCCCCCGCGACCGGACCCGACGTGAATCTCGGCTACAAATACCGCATTGTCGCCGGGCACCCGTCGAACACAGCAGTCCAACAATTCCTCGCAGCTTTGACCGCAGGAACAGGAGAAATTTCGCGATACGTCGCGCCAGGCACCTCCCTTCGCGCGATCAGCCCAGCCCCTTACAAGAGCGTCAAAGTCGTCGATCTTGTCTCCGATCGCGACTTCTCCGGTGAGGCAGCAGACAAAGCGTCGGCCGACGGAATCAAGATCCGCGTGCTCGCCACTGCCGAACTCTCTGTCACGTCTACCGACTCGGTAACCGGCCAGTATCCGCTCACACTCACCTCCCGCGGCGGCAGATGGGAGGTGTCCGCCGTGGACTCCAGTCCGTTGCTTCCTGCCCCCGAACAGACCACGGCAATCAGCGGTGCGCCCTCAACTCCGGCCTCGACTGCACCAGCGAGCGCAACTGCTCCCGCTTCAGCTACCCCCGTCAACTGACATCACCGAAAGGCATTCCGATGAGTACAACCGCACTTCTCCTCGACCCGAACACCCACATCTTGGCCGAAGGAATTCTCGAGCTGGTCAACAACAAGGGAACCGAGGCGCAGGACACGATCCGAATCCTTACCGGCGCCGGAGCTTGCGGAGGCGTCGCATTCACAGCAGTCAAGAGTCGTTTCTCCTTGGCTCCCATCCTGCTGGCTGGTCTCGTCGCGGGACTTCTTGTCTGGCTTGTCTGGAACGTCACCGCAGTCAAGGACAAGGTCGGCTCCGAACTCGAATCCCTGGGCCACTCGATCGTCGTCGATGCATCCGAGACGCCTACCGATCTGCTCGGATCGGCGTTAACGAGCCTGCCAAACCCGCACGAAATCTAACTCACTCCAGCCCCAGTCCAACAGCGAGTCATCACGAAGGAGGTGCGAACGCCGTGAGCGAATCAGACCCACAGTCAACGTCCCGAGAGGTCGTCAAGAACTACACCCGCGCACGCAAGTTCCCGCAGCTGCTCGGCATGACGCCGGATGGAAAGAAGCTCCCCGGCGGACCGTACAGCTACACACAGTTCGTCGGCGCCGGACTGGTAGCCCTCGTGCTCTGGAAGACTCCGGGAATTTGGGCGACAGGCTCGCTGATTCGCAACGTATTCGTCTTCCTCGCACTCGTCGGAGTCACAGCGTGGGGACTCGGCAAGCTCCCCATCGGCGGCCGAAATCCACTGTCCATGGTCGCCGGTGTGAGCAAAGCACTCGGTTCGCCAGCACAAGCGCCGAAGGTCGCCGGACCTACACCGCGTCGACCCCGAGTCCGCGCCCTCGCAGGCATGGTGACTGTGGTGCCAGTCCCGTCACTCGCGGCGCCGCCCGTCGTTGAGCAGATTCCGAACGCTCGCCCGGTCCGCATCGAGTCCGAACCTGCCGGCCACACCCCTCCGGAGCGACGGCGAGTTTCACCGCCGTCCATTCCCCGGCCGCCACTGGCCACCCAACCCGCTGCATCCACCAGCGTCCAGCGACTTGTTGCCATGGCCGCCGCATCGCACAACGTTCGAGAGAAGGCCTGATGCTTCAACCAATCACAGCTGTCGGAGGAAATCTTCGGTGGACGCGCTCAGGCACGGTCTGGGCCGACTTCATCCTGACCGGAATCGAATACGGATACAGGCCGGCCGAGGACAAGAGCACAGCGAGATCTATGCACAAGATGCTGATGCGTGCACTCGACGGCGAGGCGCTTCTCCTCGGAATCTGCGCCAGCCTCAATCCCGAGGCAGTAGTGGCACGGATGGAAGAAGGCATCGACCTCGATGCACACCTGCAGTGGGCCGCCGAGTGCGACGCCACCATCGAGACATTGGAAATGTTCCAACCAGGCAAGCGCATCTACTGGCTGTCTATTCCTCTCGCCAACAAAGGATGGAAGAACCAGGCGGCCGCGGCCTGGTCTGCCGCGCGGACGACATTGACCGACTATCTCGGACTTCCGCGAACATCGCTGGACCCCGAAGAAGTGGCTAGGCGGACAACACAGGCAAACATGATCGCCGCCGATATTCCAGCCTATTTCCGCCCAACACCGGCGACGCCTGCACAGATGGTCTGGCTCCATCAACACAGCCTTCAGCGAGGGCTCGGCCTGGATTCGGACGTTCCACTGCCCTACGCCTCGATCGGCACAAAGCCGATGGCGGCATTCACCGCCGCACGCTTCGACGAAGGCGCCCAATCCGATCGCCCTAGTTCCGGCTGGAAATCGAAGGCGCCGACATTGACGAAGGCACTCAAAATCGATCAACCCTGGACATTGGAAGAGCGGCCCGCAAATTACCAATGTCTACTTGCGTTGGCCGACACTCCCTCCGGCAACACAGTCTTCCCCGGATCCGAGTTCCTCGCCCTGGCCGATGCCATTGCCGGCGTCGACGTGGATTGGGGCATCAGACTTCACATACGCAGTTCGGCAGAGGTATCGAAGAAGAACAAACGCGCTCTGATCAACCTGAACGAGCAGTTCAGCCAACGCGAGGGCGAAGTGTCCCACGGGCACGGGGTTCTCCACGCCGCAGCGGAGGACCTCGCCGAGTACGCCGCAAAAATGGACGCCGACAACATGGAAGTCGAAGTCCAGTCGACGACGATCTTCGCCATCGGGGCACACACCGAAGAGGTCGCACTCCGGGATGCACGGCAACTCGCGAAACTGTTCGAACTCTCCAGCTACAAGCTGGTCAGCCCGCTCGGATTCCAAGAGGACCTCTGGCACGCACTCAACCCTGGAGTGTCCACACCCTCAATCGTCAAAGAATTCGCTCAGATCACCACCTCGACCGATTTCTCCGCCTACGTTCCCTGCGTCCACAACGACTTGGGTGATTCGTCGGGCCCGCTGCTCGCATTGAACATCAGCTCGGCCCGGATCGGCGTGGTTCATCACGATGTCGCCAAGAAGTCGGCGGCAGACATTTCGGGGTCTTTCGCAGCGGTCGGTGCGCTGGGATCGGGTAAGTCGGTTCTCCTCAAAGGGATCGGCGGAGCCTTCCACGATCGCGGAGGGAAGATCGTCGTCATCGATCACACCGAGGTGGGGGAGTACGCCCGATGGGCCGCCACCATCGCCGAGGCTGTCATCGCGGATCTGTCTCATCCCAAGTGGAGCCTGGACCCACTGCGAATCTTCGGGCCCGACAAGGGTGCAGAGGTTGCGACATCAGTTCTACTGCCGCTTCTACAGCTTCAGCCCGACGAGCCGCTCGGTGTCCTCCTCGGTACTGTCCTTGAGCCTGCCTACCGTGGTGAGCACGGATTGCTCGACGGTGGCCTCGGAGACATCCTCGATCACCTCCGCAGCGACGAGTGCACCCTCGTTCAGCGCATCGAGTTGGCCGACAAACTCGGGGTCTACGCCCGCAAGTCCTACGCAGCGGCCTTGTTCGAGAAGGGACTGCCGGCGCTCGACATCACAGCGCAGGCAATCGTGTTCCGTACCCACACGGTCAAACTCCCGAGCCAGCAGGAAATCGTTCAGGAGCACCTGTTCCGCCAGCTCGGGCTGGAGAAGCGCGTGGGCCGCGCCATGTATGCGCTCATCGGTCTGATCGCCCGCGGGATCTGCTTTGCGAATCCGAGCGAGCCTGCGATGTTCCTCGCCGACGAGTGCCACCGCATGACGCGGGCCGAGGAAGGCGTCGACATTGTCATCGACTTCCTTCGAGAGGGCCGCAAGGAGCAGGCGTACATCGGGCTCGGATCGCAGGACCCGGATGAGGGTTTGGGCAACGAGACCTTGCGAGGCTTGATCCCCACTCGGTTCGCGATGCGCCAGACGGATGCCACGCTCGCTCGTCGCTCGCTGGCATTCGTCGGTCTGGATCCCAGAGACCCCGACATGTTCAAAGAACTCACCGAACAGACGTCCCCCGTTTCAGGCAAAGACCCGGACACCGGTGCGGAATACGTCGAGCCTCATCGCCGCGGGGAGGGCTACATGCGCGACGCCTACGGCAACATCGGCCGAATCAAGGTGCTCATGCCGTCGGAGCCGAACCGTGCACACGCAACCCAGACGACGCCGGACAAGGCGCCCAAGGAGCTGATCGACGCATGAGTGCCGCAGCAACGTCGCCTGCCGACACGTCCCGCACCGTCTTCTCTGTTCGCGCCGGCGTCAAGGCGGCCTTGCTGTGGGTTCTCTGGTCATGGGTTCCCCAACCTGTGTGCTCAGCGCTCGACCGCCGTACCAAGAGGATGCGAGTGTGGTTGTGGGCAAGGAGAATTCGACGAGCAGTAGTCAGAACTGTCGTCGGCTGGCACTTGATCGGCACGGTCGCGGTCATTGCCGCCTTGCCTGCCCATGCCGAAGACGGATCCCGATCACCGGAGAACCGCTACTTCAACTTCATGCCGGTCAAAGACTCACACGGAATTTCCGTATGGCGGTACTACCTCTCGATCGACGAAGGTTCGGCCCGCCACCCCACCTACATGGCGTACTCCATCATCATCCAGATCCAGTTCGAGATCTATCGAGCGATATCTGGCGCGGCAATATGGTTCATCACCTGGAGCATGTCCTTCGACTGGCTTCCGAAAATCGTTGCACCCGTGCGAACACTCGGAGACGCGGTCACGTCGATCACCGGGCAGTTCAATCTCACCACCACCTTCCTGACCGTGACAGCCGGCGTTGTAGCGATCTGGATTATTCGCGGACGCTGGTCCACTGGCATCTACGAACTCATGATCTCCTGCGCCATCGCGGCGCTGGCAGTGGGCGTCCTCTCGAACCCGATCGAGCGGATCGCCGGCCAAGACGGACTGATCATGCAGGGCCGCGACGCTGGACTGCAGATCGCGTCAGGCCTCGCCAACGACGGCGACATGAATTCGAGCCCCGACGAAATGATCAACGACATCAGAGCAGGCCTGGCGGACAGCTTCATTCGCCAACCCACCCAACTACTGAACTTCGGAACAGTAATCGACACCGATCCCTCGGCCGGCGCCGATTGCATCGAGGCATGGGACTCGGCGCACGAAGACAAGAAGGGCAACGACAAAGACACCCTCAAGGACAACATCGCCGATTGCGACGGATCCGGTGCGAAAGACATGAAGGACTACGCCGACAACCCTGGACCCTCCCAGGTCATTGGCGGACTGATACTCGTACCCGGCAGCTCGATCATCATGCTTTTCGCCTTCCTGTTCGCCGGGGCCATGTTGATGGCAGCGGCGGCAGCACTTGGGTCAGCAGTCAAAGCGATTCCCGCCCTCGTGATCGGCATTCTGCCGGGCGCCGGCCGTGGCTCCCTGCTGAAAACCGCGTCCACGGTCATCATGTCCGTGGTGATCATGGTGTTCGCCGTGGTCTTCGTAGCGGCGTATCTGCTTGTCGTGCGGTCGTTCTTCAATACGGAGAGCGGCGGATTGATGGAGAAATTCGTCTTCGTCGACATCGTCCTGCTCGTCGGCCTCGTCATGTTCCGCAGAGGGGTCAAGCGTCTACGCAAACTCTCCGACACTCTCGCGCAGAAGATGGCCACCCGGCCTGGCGCAGCACCGACCGCGATCAGCAAGTCGACTCCGGTCGCTAGCCCGATGCAGAACGCCGCAGCCGCAGCTCAAGTCGGACGCCAGGTCTACCAGGGTGGAAAAACGCTCGCCAAGCACGGCGCTACGGCAGCCCGGCATGGCGCGACTGCTGCGAAAGCTACAGGCGCTGCAGCTCAAACCGCCGGTGCCGCCACGGGTACAGCCGCGACGGGTGGAGTGGCCGCGGCCTACTTCGTGGGTAAGGCAGCAGTCGCAGGGGTGAAAGCAGTCAAGAACAAGCGAGCAGCAGGCAAGGACGTCGACCAGCCTGCGAAATCCGAGACGAAGGGGAAGGACACAACTGCGACGGCCGCCGCAATCGCGGCAGGGCAGAAGGGCAAGGATGCCGCGAAATCGGCCGTGTCCACAGCAACCGCCGCGGCGGCATCGAAAGTCACGGGTGTCCCAGTCTCCACTGGTGCGCCGCGGCCGCGCCGCGATCAGGTAGCCAAGCCTGGAATCAAGAAGCCGGTCAGCAATGCACCCGTCTCGGCTGCGACTCGGCCCGCTCGCGGAGACAGAGGTGGAGCAACGCCGAAGACCACCAATGTCGGACGGGAAACTTTCCGCGAGTACCGCACCAGCAATGGTTCGCCGATCTTGTTGCCGGAACCGAAGAAGACTTCCGCCCGCCGTACGTCGGAGAAGCCGGCGTCGTCCATTCAGTCCTCGGCGGTGCCTCGGGTTTCGCCGTCGACAGCTCGCCCGCAACCGTCCGAGTTGGTACGGCCTTCCAGACACTCCGCCGGGTAGGCGTCGATGACCTACAAGCACTGGATCGCGATCGCTCTCGTTCCAGTAATGGGCGCTGTCCTGATCGTTGCCATCCCGATCATGATGCTGCTCCGCAGCGGATCGGACGCCTCGACAAGTTGCGGCGGCCCGGCAGTCATGCCACCTGCCGGCGCCGAAGTGGCGCCGACCGACCCCTCCGTTCTGGCCGGAAAACAAACCGAGATCGTCCGCACGATCATTGCCGTCGGCGAACAGATGGGCTTCTCCGATCAGGGCATCATCGTCGCGCTCTCCACCGCATCCCAAGAATCCGGATTCAAGAACTACGCGAACGACGGAACCGGCATCTTGGCAGCCGATCAAATGGATGTCGGTAAGTCACTGAACTACCCGCACGACGCGGTCGGCAACGATCACGGCAGCGTGAATCCGTTTCAACAGCAGTATCCGTGGTGGGGAACGATGGACGAGCTGATGAACCCGCAGATCGCCGCGATCAAGTTTTACGAAGCACTCAAAAAGGTGCCCGGATGGGAAGCGTTGCCGGTCACCGTTGCCGCGCAGAAGGTGCAGGTTTCGCTGTACCCCGACGCCTACGCCGACGACGAGATCATTGCTCGCCGCTTGTATGCGGAGAACAAGGGCGCAAGCAAAGATGCGCCCGCGCTGCCCCCGCAATATGACAAGCCCGTCTCGGGCGGACCGCAGGACGTGGGCGACAGCCCGATCAACGTAGGCGACAGTTTCGAACTCGACGTTGCCGACGTCCTGTGTGGCGGCGGCGCGGCAATGGACTGTGCACCGACCAACAATCCTGCCGAAAAGGGACTCACACCCGACGCCCTCCGAGTGATGCGGTGCATCACCGAAACCTTCGGAGAGCGGCCCTGGGCGAATGTCGGCGATCGCCCATCGGGCGTCGATCGGGATCATCAAGAAGGTCGCGCCGTCGACGCGATGATGACCGAAGGCGACGACGACTACCGCACCCCCGCCGGCCGAGCCAAGGGCGATGCGATCGCAGATTTCGTCGTCAAGAACGCTGATGCATTGGGCGTCAAGTACGTCATCTGGTACGAGAAAATCTGGACGCGAAGCCAGGATGCGGTAGGACAACCCGGAAGTTGGGGACCCTACGACTACCCCCTCGGTGGAAACAGCACCGACACCGTTGCCCACCGTGACCATGTCCACGTCAGTGTCTACGGCAATGCCGCGATCGCAGCTCCCGGCGCCGGCGCGGTCGGTGATGGAAACGCGCGACTACCCGTCGACCCAGGCAAATACACGATCACCTCCGGCTACGGCTTCCGCTCCAACCCCACCGGAACAGGCGGGCAGATGCACGCCGGTCTCGACTTCGGAGCAGCCTCCGGGACCCCGATTTTCGCCGTGACAGGAGGCACCGTGACCCAAGCGAGCAACGTCGGCGATGGCTACGGGAACTGTGTTGTCATCACCACCGGCAACACTGAGACCCGATACGCCCACCAAGTCGACGGCGCGATCAAAGTCAAGGTCGGAGATCAGGTGAGCGCGGGAACGGAAATCGGTGGAGTCGGGACAACCGGAGACGCCACCGGCGACCACTTGCACTTCGAAGTTCGGGTGGACGGCAAAAGCACAGATCCAATGCCGTATCTGCAGAACATGGGCCTGACCCCCTGAAAGAGAGAAGCACGCGATGTCATTGACACCGCAGGACAACCCCGATGACCAGGAGTTCTCGGAGGAAAACGAGTCCACCGAGCAGAAGCAACCACCACGCTCACGGGCGATCATTGCCGGACTGCGCCGACATAAGCTCGCAGTCGTTGCCATAGCTCTGATCAGCGGATTCCTGCTCTACACGCTGGTTCTCGATCGACCGGACAATTCCTCACCGCCCTCGGAGTCGCCCCCCACGACATACGTGGCAGTGGCTCCGCCGACCGAAACGGAAGCAGACCATGGCGACGGCACGGACGCCGACCACAACACCCCGATGGGAGTTGCCGGCCAGTACAGGGTGGTCGCCCGCGGCTTCGCACAAGACTTCACCACGCCCGGCGCCGACTGGCTCGAACGTGTGAGCAGGTGGGTGACCCCACATCTGGCGGAGGCCTACATGAGCACAGATATTCGCCGGGTGCAGCAGGCGCAGCTGGTCGACCTCGCCGAATACTCCACCGGAGCTTCTGTTTCAGACTTCATCGCCACCTACGACACCGGCCTCGAGCTGGCTATCCGAGTGGAGTACAGCTCCACAGGTTGGCAGGTCAGCACTTGCCAACCGATGAAGACTGCGTACTGATCACTCGCTGAACTTTTCACCAGAAGGCCGAGACCGCATCCGATGAACGTGGTCTCGGCCTTCTGTCATGTGTCCACACGGCTTGCCGTTGACCGTCGATTGGAAGGTGTCTGTAAGGGCGCTCCACACAGATCTGACTGCAAGAGTTCCTGCGCTGATGCAGCTGTGGCAATAACGCAATATGGCCCCGGGCTGGGGGGATTCGCTCCCTCCTTAGATTCGCAAGCTCGTCACGTCGGAGCGTACCTCCCCTGTCAAGGGGGTGTCCACCGAAAACCTTTCAACCAGGAGATTCGCCTCGATCACCGATCGGTAGGTCACCGGTGACCCACGCACCGCCCACCATCGGCCGACCACGCTGGCAAAAAAAGTTTGTGCCGACCTGTCACAGGCCGTGCTCACCCGAACCTCCTCTCTTACGAGAGCCAAAAATTCCGGCTCGCTGAGACGGAGGTACGAACGGTGAAGACCACAGCGGATCCGACAAGCACAGCCAATGCGAAGCAGAAACCGATGATCACCTCGGTCCTCGTGTTCGGCGTCACCGGTAGTTCGGCGCGGATTGTTGCAAGTCGCTCGTTCCCGAGCGGAGAAGCGCAGAAGGATGGGCCGGCGGCGACTCTCGTCCAACTCGGATCTTGCGTGCACTGCCTTCCTCTGCGGGAGGTGACTGCATGACCGCCTCGATGGAAAAGGGCGTTTCGCGCGCGATGGAACTGGCCTCCGCACGCCAGATCGCCGCACAGTCTCCGCCACTTGAAGCGCGCCCGCACCCCTGGCTGCGCAACGCCACCATCACTGCCGCCGGAGGAACAGTCTTCGCCAGTCTCGCCCCGATCGTCGATCAAAGTGTCTGGACAGTGCCGATCGCCGCAGTCAGCGGTGCAACCGCAATCGGTGTGGGGGCTCTGGGTTATCGCACGAAAATGCGTGACGTCGAGGTCGACCGTGCGATCGAACAGCTCAGCCCTCAACTAGGACTTGCCGCGCCAAGTCGGGAAACCATCAAAGCCAGCCGGTGGGACATGCGAGGGTGGCCTGGACGTCCCGGCCGCCTCGTGATCCGATACGCGTCGGCGAAATTGGCGCTCGACGAGCACTTCATTGCGCGTATCAACGAGGTGCTTTCCGGTCAGGCGTGGGGCGAGTACCGATTGCAGAAGCACGACGCGCGCCGCCGCCGGATCATCTTCGTTCCGACTCGCGCCAGCGACGAAAAAACTGTTGAGGAAGTCGCCAGCATCGCTCGTGCGAAGCGCACCGTTCTGACGTTGCTCGGGCCGACCTGCAAGATCACGAAAACGGAGTTCGATCCTGAAACGGGCGAGTTGCGTGCGTTGGAAGCCAGCCACGAAGTCGGAACGAAAATTGCTCCGTCTGGGTATCGCAACCGAATCGAGCGGACGGTCTCAGGATTGTTGCCAGGGCGCTGGCGGGCCAAGTGGGAACTGGAAAAGGACACTGTTCGATTCGAGGTCCGTCCGAATTTCAAGAAGAACGTGTGGCATCCCGCTCCCGTTCTTTCTGACGACAACCCCTTGATCAACTACGACAGCGTCAAGATCCCGTACGGCATCGACGAAGACGGTCACGTCATGTACTGGCGTCCAGCGGTTGACCCACACATGATGTTGGTCGGTTCCTCCGGAACGGGAAAGACAGTGACGGCTCACACGGTTCTCACCGAGGTCACGGCGAACGGCTGGATCGTGTGGGTCGTAGACGGCAAGGGAGTCGAATTCCTCGGTTTCCAGGACTGGCCGAACGTGCAGATCGTTGCGGCACAGATCGCTCATCAAGTCGCTGTCATCCATCGTGCATGGCAAGTCATGGAAGAGCGATACGCAGCGATCATCGCCGGAGAAGCTCAAGAAACCGACTTCGAACCTTTGGTGCTGTTCATCGACGAGTTCGCGGATTTCCGCGGCAACCTTCTCAACTGGTACTCGATGATCAAAGGCAAGGGCGATCCCACCAAGCCTCGGACGTTGCAGGAGGTCGGATCAATCGCCCGTAAAGGTCGAACCTCCCGGGTGCATATGGTTCTCGGCACCCAGCGCCCGGACGCCGAATATTTCGGTGGCGACATGCGCGACAACTTCCGGATGCGCGTCTCCATGGGCAGGCTCTCCCCACAAGGTGCGCAGATGATGTGGGAGTCGATGAGTATCGGCACTTCAATTCCGCGGGGATGCCGCGGCCGCGCCACCACGGTCAACGACGCGAATGACGCAGTGGAGATCCAGACGTATCGCACACCGGATCCGCGCAAGGTGGGCCCGGGCGATGAAGGTTACGAGCTTTTCGAGGTACTTCGCCCCGCAGTGGCTCGCCATCCGCGCCTGCTGATTCTCGACCCCGAACCTGACGAGGTCGACATCGACAAAGGCGACTCGGAAGAAGTCGAACTGAGATTCCACAACTACGCGATGGCGCCGTGGGGACGTGCAGAGGACCATCCCTACAGCGATCCAGTCGCGATGCGCGCCAAAGGAAGATCGCGCGATAGCGCCCGAGGCGCCACCCCGCTCGAAATTCTCGGAATCTACTCCAAGCGGCTACCCCGCACCAAAGATCTCCTTGACGCTGCCGAGTCTGCCCACGCTCGGCCCGCACTCACTGTCGTTCCGGAGTTGCTTGCCGATGACGTTGTCGAGGATGACTGGGAAGGCTTCAGCGAACCCGCCGCGAGCTCTCCAGGGGACATCCAGGTAGGCGACTTGATCTGTGTTGACGAGGACACCGACCACTGGGCCGTGGTCGACAGTGACCCGGGCCCGGACGAATTCGACGACGACCACTACGCCATCACCTGGCGCGGTGACGGCGACTCCGAAGGCGTTCTGTCGGTCCCAGGGGACGGCGAGGTCTCGCGGCGTCGAGCTCTCGAATTCGCCTGAACCACAACCAGTTCAATAGACAAGGACAAATCCATGACGAACTCGAATTCTCGAAACACCTTGTCGGACTCGGATATTTTCCTGTTGCTGTGTCTGACACCATTCGCCGTCCCGCTGGTCATCGCGCTCGTGCCCGGGTGGTGGGGAAGTTCGCTGACCTGGCTAGTCGAGCGGAAAATCCTTGTCGCCGCGTCGGAGTCGCCACTCTTGACGTTTCCAGGCCAGATCGGTGGTCTCGACTTACCTCGCCTCGTTATCTGTGGGGCGGTCTTGATCGCTGCATCGGTGTGCGGATTCAGCGCACTTCGGGCGCTCCATGAGCGACGGATCGATCGCCGGCTCGCGTCTGGGGATCGGTTGTGATCGGTCGCATCGCATCGGTCAACCTGGACGACGAGGTCGACGCTGCGGTAGCGTCCGAATCGCTAGCTGGGACACGGACTGACCATCCGTGCACACACAACCGAAAAGAGAATCCAATGTCCTTGGATAACGCTGTTTCGCGCATGCCTTCTGCACCGTGCACACTGACTTCGCCGACCGACGAAGACGACGGGCTGTTTCCGCTGCCGGCTTCCACCGCTAGAGTGGAGAGCAGGCCGGCTTACCGGTCCGCGGAGCCGGAGTCTGTGAGAACGGGTTGGTCCCCTGACTCCAGATCCCGGTTGGACGACGTTTCACGTCGCTCCTCCTCCGGCGGCGGGACGTTTAGGACAACCTCCCGCCGCCTGAGGTCCACCACGGTTTTCAATTCCGACGGATCGCGCCGGCATCTGGAAGTTCTTGAAGAAGCCGGACTGACTCGACGCATGATCGCGCGCTCGGCGAAGGTCAGCCTCAAGGCGCTTTCTACGATCAGTTCGCAAACACAAAAGTCGATCGATGCATCCGTCGCGCAACGAGTGCTTGCCGTGACGTTTCACCCTTCTGACGATCGGAAGAGGACTCCGGGTGTGGGTGCGCAACGACGCATCCGTGCGCTGGTCGCGATGGGGTTCCCGTTCAGTGATCTGGCACAGCGCCTGGGTGTTTCGCAGGCAGTACTGGAATCCTTGCCCGAGAAGGGCTTGATTCGTGTTGCGTTGTGGGAGTCGATCGATCGTCTCTACGACGAGCTTTCGATGACATCGGAAGCTCCGAATCCCGCAGTTCGAGATTGGGCGCGCGATGTTCAGGGCTGGGCGCCTCCGTTGGCGTGGGATGACGATGAGATCGACGACTATCGAGCCCGCCCGCACCGTCCCCGAGGTCTCAAATCGCTCGATCCTGTTGCCGTCGAACGTCGCCTGAATGGGGAGCGCTCCATCAATCTCACCCTCGCAGATCAGGAGGCGATTGTGAAGGTGGCGCTATCGCAAAAGTGGCCCGTCGCGCGACTGGCCGACGTCCTCAGCTGCGACGAGCGAGCAGCCAATACACGACTGGTCCGTTATCGTGCTCGAATGAGAACGAAGAGTGCCGCTCATGGCGAGAGTGTTTCGGATGTTGCGTAGCGCCGCGCGACCACAGTTGTCCACCATCCGAGTTCTTGTCTCTCTTCTCGTTGTCCTCTTTGCATCGGGAGGCGTGACACTTCTTGATAGCACTGCTGAGGCGCTCCACGCCAAAAATCGTGTGGTTTCTGGCGCACTTGCCGTGGGAATTACTCTGATCTGCGCCGTGATGGCGTCGCGCGGTTTGCGAACCGCTGTCACTGTGTGGTGCAGCGGTGCGGACATCCCCTTCGAAGTGACCAGCGCAGCTACCCACATTGCTTCTATCTTCACGGCCGTTTTCTGGCTTCTGGCAACAGAATTCGCGAACATGGGAGCAGCGTTGCCTGCCGTCCTGGCACTGTCGACTATTGCTGTGTGGTGTGCGGTCGTTGATCAAGCAACGATGCGAATTCCGACTTCCGCCGCCTACACCGCAGCGACACTGACGCTTTTGCTGATTGTCGTTGCAGGGCTGTTTGATTCAGATGCGTCAGCGATCCTTCGTGCGGTCGCGGGCGGTTTCGCGACAGCGCTGATGTACCTGCTTGTCGCGGGGGCCACGAGGGGAGGGGTGGGATTGGGTGACGTCAGGTTAAGCCTGAGTCTAGGATTTGTGCTCGGATATCAGGGTTGGCCGAGCGTAGTTGCCGGGCTGATTTGGCCGGTAATCGTCTTGTTCCCAGTGGTGATCGGCACGATCATTCATAGGCGCATAACTCGATCAACCGAGACAGCGCGAGAAATTGCCGCCGGCCCGGGTCTTGTCGCGGGTTGTGCGCTAGCCCTCGCCCTGAACGGTTGAATGGAACCGGAACTCGTCTGGTAACCGCAAGATCCATACTCACATCATCCTCTGAACCGCCAGTGTTCAGAGGATCTTTTTCTGCTGTCTTCGCAGTTTAACGGCTATATCTCACAAATGACGTGTCCAAAGTGTATTGGGTCGTCGTTATGGTCCGAACCAACAAACTGATCGGGGAGGGCACTGTGAAAATCTCAGGTACATCCAAGGCAATGGCATGGGTTGCAGGAGCGGCTGTCGCGGCAGGTGTTGCACTGGCCACCTATCCGGACGCAGCTCCTGCTGTACCTCCTCAAGTCCCGAGCGCAGAGGTTTTACAGAGCGCGGTGAAAGTCGCGGGCCTAATCGAGAGCTCGTCGGCCGTAGACCAGGTTCCGAACGTTTCGGGCTACCAGAGGGGTTGTGGGAAGGGAGAGGCCCCGTTGACTGAACTAAATGCCGAATGGTGCAGGTCTGAAGGGGTGGGGTCGATGTGGGTCGGTAGCTTGCGGACATGAGCGAAGGGGAAAGTTCGAGAGATCTGTCGGGGCTTGTGGTGGCCCGAGTGGGTCGGTTGATAGCGACAGGTCAGGCGGCGGAGCCTTACGTCTTGCAGGGCAGCGACGGTGAACGAGTGGAGTCCGTCGAGGTGTTCTTCCGGGAGCTGATCGCTTCCGGGAGGTCGGTGGCGACGGTGCGTTCGTACGGTATGGATCTGCTCAGATGGTGGCGGTTCCTTCACGCTGTGGACGTGGCGTGGGATCGTGCCGATCGGGTCGATGCCCGCGATTTCAGTTGTTGGATCCAGTTGACGGCGAAGGCACGACAAGGATCAGTGGTGCCGGCCAGCGCCGAGGCGGCTGCTACTGCTGCGGCATCGCCGAATCCTGTCACCGGCAAACCGGCTCTGGGGGCCGGGTACTCGCCGGCGACAGTGGCGCACAGTGAGACGGTGCTGCGAAGTTTCTACGATTTTCATCGGGACGCGGGGACTGGCCCGCTTCTGAATCCGTTCCCTCTCGATCTCTCTCGCCGGTCGAGACGGGCTCATGCGCACCACAATCCGATGGATCATTGGGCACCTGAGCGTGTGGGGCGCTACCGGCCTCGGGTCTCGCAGCGGATTCCCCGAGCGATTCCCGAGGATCTGTTCGATAAGTTGT